>JBBQXN010000024.1:0-44985 GCA_038209585.1 Burkholderiales bacterium | reverse complement strand
AAGTCCTCGGCGCCCATCGTGGGCTCGAATTCATGCACGTTGTCTGCACCCACGATGTCACTCATCAGCCGGCGCGCGAAGGCGGTTTCTGCCGTGTGGTTGATGGTCGGCGGGTAGTTGCGCTTGAAGGCGAATTCGCAGGTTGCGCCGAAGGCCGCGGCGGTGTGCTCGGCGATCAGCGCCATGCGTTCCTCGATCAGCTGCAGCACGTCCATCGTGAAGGTGCGCACCGTGCCTTCGACGACGCAGCTGTCGGGCACGACGTTGGTGGCCTCGCCGGCGTGGATCATCGTCACCGAGATCACGCCCGTGTCGATCGGCCGCTTGTTGCGCGTGATGATGGTCTGGAAGGCCTGCACCATCTGGCAGGCCACGGGCACCGGGTCGATGCCGTTGTGCGGCATGGCCGCGTGCGCGCCCTTGCCGCGGATGGTGATCTTGAATTCGTTGCTGCTGGCAAAGCAGGGCCCGTCCTTGATGGCGAACTGACCCACGGCCATGCCAGGCCAGTTGTGCACGCCGAAGATGGCTTCCATCGGGAACTGCTCGAACAGGCCGTCCTTGATCATTTCGCGTGCCCCGCCACCGCCTTCTTCGGCGGGCTGGAAGACGAGGTACACCGTGCCGTCGAAATTGCGGTGCCGGGCCAGATGCTTGGCTGCGGCCAGCAGCATGGCGGTGTGGCCATCGTGGCCGCAGGCGTGCATCTTGCCGGGGTGCCGGCTGGCATGCGCGAAGGTGTTGTGCTCGCTCATGGGCAGGGCGTCGATGTCGGCGCGCAGGCCCACGGCGCGGTTGGACGTACCGTTTTTGACGATGCCCACCACGCCGGTCTTGCCCAGGCCGCGGTGAATGGGGATGCCCCAGTCTGTCAACGCCTTGGCGATCACGTCGGCAGTGCGCTCTTCCTGAAAGCACAGCTCGGGGTGGGCGTGGATGTCGCGGCGGATGGCGGCAACCGTGGCGGCATCCGCCAGGATGGGTTCGATGAGGTTCATGCGGGCACTCCAGCGAGGTTTCAACGATTTGAAGCCATCTTAGCCGCCGCCCCTCTGTGGCAAAGTCATTGCCATGACAAGCCCTATCTCCGCAGTGATTCCCGCATTGATTCCCGTGCCGGCCACTGACGTCAAGATCGTGCGCGGCGCCTGCCCGCACGACTGCCCCGACACCTGCGCCCTGCTGGTCACCGTGCAGGATGGCGTGGCCACGCGCGTGCAGGGCGACCCCGATCACCCGCCCACGCAGGGCGTGCTGTGCACCAAAGTCAGCCGGTACACCGAACGCAGCTACGACCCTTCCCGCGTGCGCACCCCGCTGCGCCGCGTGGGCAAAAAAGGCAGCGGCCAGTTCGAGCCCTGCACATGGGACCAGGCGCTGGATGAAATTTCGCAGCGGCTTTGCACTATCGCCGCGCGCAATCCAGAAGCCATCCTGCCGTACAGCTACGCCGGCACCATGGGTCTGGTGCAGGGTGAAGGCATGGCTGCGCGATTCTTTCACCGCCTGGGTGCCAGCCTGCTGGACCGCACCATCTGCGCCAGTGCCGGCGGCGCGGCCTTGGGCGTGGCTTATGGCGGCAAGCTCGGCATGCACACCGAGTTCTTCGCCGAGAGCAAGTTGATCCTCATTTGGGGCAGCAACAGCATCGCCAGCAATTTGCATTTCTGGACGTTTGCCCAGCAGGCCAAGCGCGGCGGCGCCAAGCTGATCTGCATCGACCCGCGCAAGACCGAAACCGCAGAAAAGTGCCAGCAGCACATCGCCCTGATGCCGGGCACCGACGGTGCACTGGCCCTGGGCCTGATGCACGAGCTGATCACGCACGACTGGCTGGACCACGATTATCTGGCGCGCCATGTAGACGGCTGGCCATTGCTGCGCGAACGCGCGCTGCAATGGCCGCCAGAACGCGCTGCAGCGGTGTGCGGCATCAGCACCGGCGAAGTGCGGCAGCTCGCCCACGACTACGGCAGCACGCAGCCCGCTGCCATTCGCCTGAACTACGGCATGCAGCGCGTGCATGGTGCGGGCAGTGCCGTGCATCTGGTGGCGATGCTGCCGTGCCTGACGGGCGCCTGGCGACACCGTGCTGGCGGGCTGCTGCTCTCCAGCAGCGGCTGGTTTCCGCGTGCGCGGCGCGATGAATGGTTGCAGCGGCCCGATCTGCTGGCACACGCGCATGGCGGTCGCCAGCCGCGCACCATCAACATGTCCACCATTGGCGACGACCTGAATCGCGAGAGCTGTGCTGCATTCGGCCCAAAGGTCGAAGCGCTGATCGTCTACAACAGTAACCCGGTGGCCGTGGCGCCGCACAGCAGCCGCGTGGTGCAGGGCTTCGCGCGCAGCGATCTGTTCACCGTGGTACTGGAACAGTTCATGACCGACACCGCCGACCACGCCGATTTCGTGCTGCCCGCCACCACGCAACTTGAACACTGGGACGCGCACAGCGCTTACGGCCACACCTATGCACTGCTGAACGAGCCGGCCATTCCACCCGTCGGGCAAGCGAAATCCAATGCCGAAATCTTCCGCTTGCTGGCCGCCAGAATGGGCTTCACCGAGCCTTGCTTTGCAGACAGCGATGAAACCATGGCCCGGGGCGCCTTCAAGCCTGATTGGGTGGACCCGCAAGTCCTGGCCAGGCAGGGCTGGGTGCGGCTGAACCTGCCCGACGCGCCTTTTGCCGAAGGCGGATTCGCCACACCCAACGGCCAGGCGCAGGCAGCGCCTGGCGGCGTGGCGCCCGACCATGTGCCCAACTACGAATGTGCTGCTGCGGCGCCGGAGCTGGCCGCGCGCTACCCGCTGGCGATGATCTCGCCGCCCGCGCGGCATTTCCTCAACAGCACCTTCGTCAACGTGCCCAGCCTGCGTGCGGCAGAAAAGGAACCGCGTCTGGAAATCCACGCCCTGGACGCCGCAGCGCGCGGCATTGCCACCGGCGACACCGTGCGCGTTTTCAACGATCGCGGCAGCTACTTGTGCCGTGCAGACGTGAGCGCACGCGCGCGGCAGGGTGTGGTCAACGGTCTGGGCATCTGGTGGCGCAAGTTCGGCTTGGCTGGCACCAACGTGAACGAGCTGACGCACCAGCGGTTGACCGACATGGGCCGCGCGCCCACGTTTTACGACTGCCTGGTGGACGTGGCGCCAGCAGGTCGCTGATGCGCTGGCGCTGGCGCTGGAGATGGAGATGGGGTCTGGGCGCAACGGCGCTGGGGGCAGCCTTGTTGTTGAGCACCGGCTGCAGCAACCTGGCGTATTACGCCCAGGCAGCAGGCGGCCACCTCGATTTGTTGCGGGCGGCGCGGCCGGTGCCTGAAGTGCTGTCCGATCCGGCCACGCCTGCGGCCTTGCGCCAGCGTTTGCAGCTCAGCCAGCAGATGCGCGACTTTGCGGTGACGGAGCTGCAGCTGCCCGACAACCGCAGCTACCGCCGCTTTGCCGATCTACAGCGGCCATCGGTGGTGTTCAACGTGGTGGCCGCACCCGAACTCGGGTTGAAGCTGAAAACCTGGTGTTTTCCGGTGGTGGGCTGCGTGGGTTATCGCGGCTACTTCAAGCGCGAGCCGGCAGACGCGCTGGCAGCCGAATTGCGCGCTCAGGGCTGGGAAACCACGGTGTACGGCGTGCCCGCTTACAGCACCCTGGGCCGCACGGACTGGCTGGGCGGCGACCCGTTGCTCAACACCTTCATCCAGTGGCCAGAAGGCGAATTGGCCAGGCTCTTGTTCCATGAATTGAGCCACCAGGTCGTCTATGCTGACGACGACACCATGTTCAACGAGTCCTTCGCCACAGCCGTGGAACGCCTGGGCGGAGTGCGCTGGCTGCAGCAGCACGCAAGCGACTCCGCGCGTGCCGAGTACGCCGCGCTGGACGCCCGCCGCCAGGCCTTTCGCGCCCTGACCTTGCGCACGCGCACACGGCTGCAGGCGCTGTACGAAGGGGCGCTGCCCGACGCTGAAAAACGCGTCACAAAGGCGGCGCTGATGACTCAATTCCGCAGCGAATACGAGACCCTCAAGCGCGAGGCCTGGGGCGGCTTTGCCGGCTACGACGGCTGGGTGGCCCGGGCCGACAATTCCGCTTTTGCCGTGCAGGCGGCTTACGACGAGCTCGTGCCCGCCTTCGAGCGCCTGTTCGAGGCCGAAGGCCGTGATTTCGGTCGCTTTTACGCTGCAGTCAGAATCCTGGCCGGCTTGCCCAAGAGCGAACGCCGCAGCAGACTGCTCAATCCATCCTGAGGAACACCCCGCATGGCCGACATCCACATCCACCGCGACCACGCACTGGGCTTGGCCCGTGCGCGCCAGATCGCCTGGCAATGGGCTGAAGACGTGGAAAAGAAGTTCGACATGTCCTGCACCGTCGTCGAAGGTGAGGACAGCGACACCGTCGAATTCAGCCGCAGTGGCGTCAGCGGCAGCCTGCAGGTTTCGGCCGACCATTTCGAGCTGCATGCCAAGCTGGGTTTCCTGCTGGGTGCTTTCAGCAAGACGATCGAGAGCGAGATCCAGAAGAACCTGGACACGCTGCTGAGCAAGAGCTCGCAGGCGGCGAAGAAGGCGCCCGTCAAGGCTGCAGCCAAGACCGCAGCCAGAAAGACTGCCCGCAAGGCCTGAACGCCTTCAGCCCTGCGGTCTGGCGTGCGCCGCCAGATGCGACTGGCCATGTTCGATGACAAAGTCCCGGAAGGCGTCTGCCGCCGGCGACAACACCTTGCCGCCCAGGTGCACCACGTTCCAGGTACGCATCAAGGGCGTGCCGCTGATGTCCAGCACGCACAACAGGTCGTTCTTCAGTTCAAGCCCCATGGTGTGCAGCGACAGGAAGCTCAGCCCCATGCCCGCCATCACGGCTTGCTTGATGGTCTCGTTGCTGGACATCTCCATGGCGATGCGCGGCTCCAGCTTGTGTTCGGCGAAAAAGTCTTCCATGGCCGCACGCGTGCCTGAGCCATGTTCGCGCACGATGAAGGCCTGATTTCCCAGCGCCGCGATAGGGATGCCGCTGCGCTTGCACAGCGGGTGGCCTGGCGGCGCAATGAAGACCAGCGGATGTGCAGCGAACGATTCGGCACGTGTGGCGATCTCGCGCGGCGGTCGGCCCATGATCGAGATATCGACATCGCCGGCCTGCATCATGGTCACCAGCTGTTCGCGGTTGCCGGTGACGCGCAGCCGCACGTCAACGCCAGGGTGATCCTGGTGGAAGCGCGCCAGCAGGTGCGGCACGAAATATTTCGCCGTGCTGACCATGCCGATGGTGAGCAAGCCTCGCTCCACCCGCTTCAGGCGGTCCATGGCGTTCTCGGCTTCCTTCAGCGCGGCGAGCATGCGTTTGGCGTGGACGAGAAAGTATTCGCCTGCGGTGGACAAGGTCACGGCTCGCCCGTTGCGGTTGAACAGCGGCAGACCCACCTGCGCCTCGATCTCCTTGACCTGCATCGAGATGGCAGGCGGCGTGAGGTGCAAGACCTCGGCTGCGCGCGCCATGCTGCCTTGTTCTGCGACCTCGGTGAAAACCCGGATCTGGCGAAACGTGATGTTCATGGGCGCATTGTCTGCTGATGGTTTTTTGCGATGTGGGCGCTTGAATGGACTACAACTCCGGGCCAGCGGCGTGCTGATTGCGCCAAACTGGGCCCCCTACAGAGAATGCGCCATGCCACTGTCCAATCGCCGCACATTGACGCAATACCTGATCGAGGAACGCCGTCGTTTCCCAGCCGCCAGCGGCGGGCTCAATGCGCTGATCCTCGACGTTTCGCTGGCCTGCAAGGCCATCGCGCGTTCGGTTGCTTTCGGCGCCTTGGGTGACCCCAGCACGCGCGACATCGGCCAGGACTCTTCCGATCTGCTGGGTACTGAGCCGGCGAACGTGCAAGCTGCAGTGCAAAAACCGCTGGACGTGATCAGCAACGAAATCTTCATCCGTACCACTGAATGGAGCGGCAACCTCGCCGGCATGGCCAGCGAGGAGATGGACGCGCCGCACCAGATTCCCGGCAAATACGAGCGCGGCAAGTACCTGCTGGTCTTCGACCCGCTGGACGGCAGCATGAACATCGACGTGAACATGACGGTGGGCAGCATCTTCAGCATTCTGCGTTTGCCCGAAGGCGACAGCGGGCGAGACGTGGGCACCAGCGACTTCCTGCAACCTGGCATGCAGCAGGTGGCCGCCGGCTATGCGCTGTACGGCCCCACCAACATGCTGGTGCTCAGCGTGGGCAATGGTGTGGTGGGCTTCACGCTGGACCCCAACCTCGGCGAATTCAGGCTCACGCATTCAGATATCCGCATTCCAGCAGACACCCAGGAGTTCGCCATCAACAGCAGCAATGCGCGCTTCTGGGAGCCTCCCGTGAAGCGCTATGTCGACGAATGCCTGGCCGGCAAGACAGGGCCGCGCGGCAAAGACTTCAACATGCGCTGGATCGCCAGCATGGTCGCCGAGGCGCATCGCATCCTGATGCGAGGCGGCGTCTTCATGTACCCGCGCGACACGCGCGAGCCGAAGAATCCTGGCCGCCTGCGCCTGCTGTTCGAGGCCAACCCGCTGGGCTTCCTGATGGAGCAGGCCGGCGGTCGCGCCAGCACCGGGCGACAGCCCGTGCTGACGGTGCAGCCGAGTGAACTGCACCAAAGCATCGGTCTGGTCTTCGGCAGCAAGAACGAGGTCGACCGCATCGAGCGCTACCACGCTGACTCCACGGGTCGCGAGTTCGGCAACCCCTTGTTCACCGAACGCAGCCTGTTCAGAAACTAACAAGGACTAGGCGCCATGAGCCACAGACACCCCATCGTCGCCATCACGGGCTCTTCAGGCGCCGGCACCAGTTCGGTCACGCGCACGTTCGAAAACATCTTCAGGCGTGAACAAGTGACTGCCGCCGTCGTCGAAGGCGACAGCTTCCATCGCTACGACCGCATGGAAATGCGCGTGCGCCAAGCTGAAGCCGAAACGGCGGGCAACATGAACTTCAGCCATTTCGGCGCTGAGAACAACCTGTTCCCCGAGCTGGAAGCACTGTTTCGCGACTACGCAGAAGCAGGCAGCGGCCGCTTGCGCAAATACCTGCACGATGCCGCCGAGGCCAAACCCTACGGCCAGGAGCCGGGTACCTTCACACCCTGGCAAGACATTGCCACCGACACCGACCTGTTGTTCTACGAGGGCCTGCATGGCGCTGTGATCACCGAAGAAGTGAACATCGCGCGCTATCCCGATTTGTTGATCGGCGTGGTGCCGGTCATCAACCTGGAATGGATACAGAAGCTGTGGCGCGACAAGCATGTGCGCGGCTATTCGGCTGAAGCCGTGACCGACACCATCCTGCGCCGCATGCCCGACTACGTGCACTACATCGTGCCGCAGTTCGCGCACACGCATGTGAACTTCCAGCGCGTGCCCATCGTCGACACCAGCAACCCCTTCATCGCGCGAGACATTCCGCAGCCCGATGAAAGCATTTGCGTCATTCGCTTTGCCAATCCAAAAGGCATCGACTTTCCGTATTTGCTGAGCATGATTCACGACAGCTTCATGAGCCGCGCCAATACGGTGGTGGTGCCCGGCGGCAAGATGGAACTGGCCATGCAGCTGATCTTCACCCCCTTCATCTGGCGCATGATGGAACGGCGCCAGCGCGCCATCGGTGCCATTTGAGGTCTGTCCTGATGCAAGCCGTGCCCGCTGAACTGCAAGCGCTGATCTGGGACGTGGACGGCACCATCGCCGAAACCGAACGCGACTGCCACCGTGTGGCCTTCAACCAGGCTTTTGAAGCCCTGGGCTTGCCTTGGCAGTGGGATCTCGGGACCTACGGCGAACTGCTGCGCGTCGCGGGTGGCCGCGAACGCTTGCTGTTTGACATGTCGCGCCGCGCGGACGCGCCGCCTGCAGGCCCCGAGCGCCACGCGCTGGCGCGCGAGTTGCACCAGTGCAAGAACCGCCTGTATCCCCGCACGCTGGACCAACGCAAGCTGCCGGCGCGGCCGGGTGTGATGCGCCTGGTGGCTGAATGTCAAAGCGCCGGTGTGCAGCAAGCCGTGGCCACCACCAGCAGCCGCAGCAATGTTGCCGCCTTGTTCGCCAGCTTGTGGGGCGCAGGCTGGGAAGACATCTTCAGCGTTGTCGTCTGTGCCGAAGATGCTGCAGCGAAGAAGCCCGACCCCACGGCCTACACGCTGGCACTACAGCGGCTGGGCGTGCGCGCCGCGCACGCCATGGCCATAGAGGATTCGCCCAGCGGCTTGAAAGCCGCGCTGGGTGCAGGGCTGGCCTGCGGCGTGACGCGCGGCGCCTTTTTCGCCCAGGACGACTTTCCCGGCGCACTTTGGCTGCGCGACGACCTGGACACGCCCACGCCGATGACCCTGGCCACGCTGCTGCTGGCAGGCTCTGGCAACATCGCTTGAAGGTTTCTTGCTCAGGAGATTCGACATGCGCTACCAACAATACGCACTGACGTGGGCCGCAGCAGCCTGCCTGTTCGCTGCGGCGCCAGCGTGGGCGCAGACGCCAGCCAAAGCCCAGGCCGGCTGCCCGGCGCTGTTGCAGCACAGCTTTCCGCGCCTGCAGGACGAAAAGCCGCAAGCGCTGTGCCAATACAACGGCAAGGTGCTGCTGGTGGTCAACACCGCCAGCTACTGCGGCTTCACCCCGCAATACGAAGGCCTGGAAAAGTTGAACGCCCGCTACGCCGACAAGGGGCTGGTGATCCTGGGCTTCCCCAGCAACGACTTCAACCAGGAATCAGCTGACGGCAAGAAGATCGCCGACCTGTGCTTCAACACCTATGGCGTGAAGTTCCCGATGTTCAGCAAGACCACGGTGAAAGGCACTGGAGCGAACCCGCTGTACCAGCAACTGGCCCAGGCCACCGGACAGGCGCCGGCCTGGAACTTCCACAAATACCTGGTCGATCGCAGCGGCAAGCCGCTGGCCAGTTACGGCAGCACCGTGGCACCCGAAAGTGCTGGCCTGGTGGCAGCGATCGAGAAAGCGCTGGCCAGCAAATAGCCCGGCATGGCGGTGCCTACTTCAGGCTTTCGATGAGGTCGGTGTATTCCTGCATCGCAGCTTCTTTGCTCTTGTCCTTCATGCCCGCCCAGGCGTCGTATTTGGCGCGGCCCACCATGTCGGTGAAACCCGGGCGTTTGCCTTCGACATCGCCGTCGGTGGCTTGCTTGTACAAGCCGTAAAGCTGCAACAGCGTCTGGTTATCCGGCTTCTCAGGCAAGCGCTTGCTCTCGGCAACAGCCTTCTCGAAAGCGGCCTTGGGATTGGACATGTCGGGTTTCCTTTTGGGTTGGACAGCGGTGCTTGCGCGTAAGTCTGAACTTGACGCGGCTCATGTTACCCAGCATCGTGCGCAGCTTTTGCAGTCTTCGCAGCCCGCGCCCCAAGGAGAAACCCGATGCCCCAGGCCCTGAATGCGCTGAGGGCCGACCGCATGTCGCGCGTGGACACCGCCTGGCTGCGCATGGACAACGACGTCAACCTGATGATGATCGTTGGCGTGTGGTTGCTCACCCCGGCCATCACGCTGGCGGCGCTGAAGGAACGCATTGCCACGCGACTCTTGCAGTACGACCGCTTTCGGCAAAAAGCCGTGCCCGACGCCATGGGCGCCACCTGGATTCCTGACGCCGATTTCGACATCGACCGGCATGTCGTCGCTCACGCGCTCAAGCGCCAGCGTGGCGAAAGCGAACGCCACGCGCTGCAGCGCCTGTGCGGCGCGCTGGCCACGCAGCCGCTGGACACGCAACGCCCGCTTTGGCAGTTCCACTTCATCGAAGACTACGAGGGCGGCAGCGCACTGGTGGCCCGCGTGCACCATTGCATTGGCGACGGCATCGCGCTGATCTCGGTCATGTTGTCCATCACCGATGAAGGCACCGAGCCGCCACGCCGGCGACGCAGGACGCCAGACACGGACGACCGAACAAACGACGGCGACTGGCTGGCCGACGCCGTGCTCAAACCTCTGACCGACATCGCCGTGAAAGCCGTGGCCATGTATGGCGGCGGCGTGGCCAAGTCGATGGAATTCCTGGCCCATCCGCAGCACAAGCTGATGGGCAGTCTGGACATGGCGCGCAGCGGCATGCAGGTGCTGACCGATGTGGGTGCGCTGGCCTTGATGGCTGACGATTCGCCCACCTTGCTCAAAGGCAAGCCCAGCGGCAAGAAGTGCGTGGCCTGGAGCGAACCGCTGCCGCTGGACGAGGTGAAGGCCATCGGTCGCGGTTTGGGCTGTTCGGTCAACGATGTGCTGCTGTCTTGCGCTGCCGGCGCTTTTGGCGCTTATTTGCGCGACCAGGGCGAAGACCCGCAAGCCAAGGAAATCCGCGCCATGGTGCCGGTGAACCTGCGCCCGCTGGACCAGGCCTGGAAGCTGGGCAACCGCTTCGGCCTGGCGCCCCTGGTGCTGCCCATCGGCATCGACAACCCGGTGCAACGCGTCTACGCCGTGCACCGCCGCATGGACGAACTGAAGGGCAGCTACCAGCCATTGCTGGCGTTTGCCGTGCTGGCGATGAGCGGCATGCTCATCAAGCCCGTGCAAGACCTGGTGCTGGGCATGTTCGCCAAGAAGGCCACGGCGGTGATGACCAACGTGCCGGGCCCGGCCCAGCACTTGAAATTCTGCGGCGCCACTTTGCGCCAGACGATGTTCTGGGTGCCGGCCTCGGGCGACATTGGCGTGGGCGTGTCCATCTTGTCTTATGGCGGCGGCGTGCAGTTCGGGCTGATCACCGATGTGGCACTGTGCCCGGACCCGCAGGCCGTGATCGACCGTTTCGAGCCGGAATTCGACAAGCTGCTCTTGATGACTTTGATGCTGCCTTGGGGGGAAGCTTTGAGCTGAAAGCTGCCGACTGAAACATCTGCTTGCATCACGGCTGGTCACAATATCGGGCCAAGTACGAACAAGGAACAGGAGCAACGCCATGGCAATTACCGTTGACATTGATCTGGGTTACGAATTCACCGTGAAGGCGCCGATCAAGGAGGTGTTCGAGGTGTTGGCCGATGTCCCCACTTCGGTCAGCTTCTTTCCAAAGGTAGAACGACTCGTTGATCTGGGCGACGGCGTCTACCGCTGGGAGATGGAAAAGGTCGGCAGCGGCCAGGTCAGCATCCAGACCATCTATGCCAGCAAGTACGTGGCCAGCAAAGCCAAGGGCACGGTGGTGTGGACGCCAGTGAAAGGCGAGGGCAATGCGCTGGTGGGCGGCAGCTGGAAGTTGACTGACCAGAAAAAGAACACGGGCATAGAGCTGAAGATCAAGGGCAAGGTCGATGTGCCGTTGCCCGGCCTGATGAAGATGGTGGTGGCGCCCGTGGTGAGCAGCGAGTTCGAGGGTCTGGTGGAAAAGTACATCGAGAACCTGATCAAGCGCTTCGGCGGCGAGGTTTGATGGCTGCGTTTCGCATCAACCGCCGTGATGCAGCCAAGCTGCTGGGCACGGGCCTCTGGGTCGCAGGCACGGGGCTGCAGGCGGCCACGCCCAAAGACACCCTGGTGCTGGCTGCAGCCTTCGACGACATCATCAGCGTGGACCCGGCCGAGGCTTTCGAGATCAGCACCGGCGAGATCACCGGCAACACCTACGAGAGGCTGATCAGCTTCGACCCCGCGCAGCCCGACAAGCTGCTGGGCGAACTGGCGCAGAGCTGGTCTGTCTCGCCTGATGGCAAGACCTACAGCTTCCAGATCAAGCCCGGCCGCAGGTTCGCTTCAGGCAACGCGCTGACAGCGGAAGAAGTGGTGTTTTCGCTGCAGCGCGCGGTACTGCTGGACAAGACGCCGGCGTTCATCCTTACGCAGTTCGGCTTGAGCAAGGCCAACGTGAAAGACAAGGTCAAGCAGACCGGCCCCTTGTCTCTGACGCTGGAAACCGACAAGGCTTATGCGCCCACGCTGGTCTACAACTGCTTGACGGCGGGTGTTGCCAGCGTCGTCGACAAGAAGCTGTTGATGAGCAAGGAGCAAGCCGGCGACATCGGTGGCGCCTGGCTGAAGACGAATTACGCCGGCTCTGGGCCGTTGCGAATTCGCGAGTGGCGCGCCAACGAAATCATCACGCTGGAACGCAACGACAACTACCCCGGCGCGCCGGCGAAGATGAAACGCGTCATCTACCGCCACATCAAGGAATCGGCCACGCAGCGCCTGCTGCTGGAAAAAGGCGATGTGGACGTCGCGCGCAAGCTCAGCCCGCAAGACCTGGCGGCACTGGTGCAGAACAAGGACGTGCGCCTGACGTCTGTGCCCAAGGGCACCGTCTACTACCTGGGTCTGAACCAGAAGAACACCACTCTGGCCAAGCCAGAAGTGCGCGAAGCGCTGAAGTGGCTGGTGGACTACGACGGCATCGGAGCCACCTTGATCAAGGGCATCGGCGTCATCCACCAGAACTTCTTGCCGCAAGGCCTGCTGGGCGCATCCACGGAGAAACCGTTCAAGCTGGATGTAGTCAAGGCGCGTGCGCTGCTGGCCAAGGCCGGCGTGCCCCAGGGCTTCAAGCTGACGATCGACATGCGCGCCGTACAGCCGGTGCAGGGCATCACGGAATCTTTGCAGCGCAGCTTCAAGCAGGCCGGGCTGGACCTGGAAATCCTGCCGGGCGACGGCAAGCAGGTGCTGACCAAGTACCGCGCGCGCCGGCACGACATCTTTATCGGCGAATGGGGCGCCGACTACTGGGACCCGCACACCAATGCGGACACCTTCACGCGCAACACCGACAACAGCGACGACGCCAGGAGCAAGCCGCTGGCCTGGCGCAATGCCTGGGACATTCCGGAACTGACGAAGCAGGCCGACGCAGCCGCGCTGGAACGAGACGCCGCCAAGCGCGCCAAGGCTTATCAGGACATTCAGGCCGAGTTCCGCCGAACCAGCCCGTTCGTCATGCTGTTCCAGCAGACGGAAGTGGCAGCACTGCGCGCCAACGTGCAGGGTCTGCGCCTGGGGCCGACAGCGGACTCGACCTACCTCTTCAACGTCAGCAAGGTTTAAGGCGTGCAGGCTGCGGGCCGGTTGCTGGCGTCACTGGGCCGCTTTCTGGTCGTCCTGGCGCTGACCTTTGGCGGCCTGCTGGCCGTCACCTTCTTCATCGGCCGCGTCATTCCCGTCGACCCCGTGCTGGCGGTGGTGGGCGACCGCGCACCCGAGCACGTGATCGAACGCGTACGCGAAGAGATGGGGCTGAACCAGCCGCTGTGGGAGCAGTTCGGAATCTACGTCGTGCGCGCCGTTCAGGGCGATTTCGGCACTTCGGTGCTGACCGCCAACCCGGTGATCGAAGACATCGCCCGCACCTTCCCGGCCACGCTGGAGCTGGCCACCGTGGGCATCATCATCGGCGCCGGCTTGGGTATTCCGCTGGGCGTATGGGCCGCAGTGCGGCGCGGCGGTTTGGCCGACCATGCCGTGCGCGTGATGGCGCTCGTGGGTTATTCGGTGCCGATCTTCTGGCTCGGTTTGATGGCCCTGGTGTTGTTCTACGCCAAGCTGGGCTGGGTGGCCGGGCCGGGGCGCATCGACGTGGCTTTCGAGTATTCGGTCGAACGCGTCACCGGCCTGCTGCTTGTCGACGCTGCCATCGCTGGGGAATGGGAAGCCTTCAGGAATGCGTTCAGCCACCTGGTGCTGCCCGGCAGCCTGCTGGGGTACTTCAGCCTGGCCTACATCAGCCGCATGACGCGCAGCTTCATGCTCAACGAACTGAGCCAGGAATACATCGTCGCTGCACGCGCGAAGGGTCTCAGCGAAGCGCGAATCATCTGGCGCCATGCTTTGCGCAATGCCATGGTGCCGCTGGTCACGGTGGTCGCACTTTCCTACGCTGGCCTGCTGGAAGGCAGCGTGCTGACAGAAACCGTGTTCGCCTGGCCCGGCCTGGGCCTGTACATCACCAATTCACTGCAGAACGCCGACATGAACGCGGTGCTGGGTGGCACGCTGGTGGTGGGGGCGGTGTTCATCGGGCTGAACCTGTTGAGCGATCTGCTTTATCGCCTGCTGGACCCACGGACCCAGCCCCGATGAAGGCCCATGCGTTGCACGACTGGCTGATGAGCGAGCGCCCGGCCTCGCGCCGGCAGGCTGCCTGGGGGCGGGCGTATGCGGGCTGGCGACAGTTCGCTCGCAACCGGCTGGCAGTGGTGGGCCTGCTCATCGTGCTGGCGCTGTTGGTCGTGGCCCTGTTCGCCCCGGTACTGGCGCCGTTCTCTCCCACCGAGGGCGACTTGATGACCACGCGCTTGTTGCCGCCCAGCAGCACGCACTGGTTCGGCACCGACGACCAGGGGCGCGACATCCTGAGCCGGCTGATCCACGGTTCACGCATCACCTTGTTCGTCGTCGTGCTGGTGGCTGTGCTGGCCGCCCCCGTGGGTTTGCTGGTGGGCACGGTGGCGGGTTATGCGGGCGGCTGGGTCGATGCCGTGCTGATGCGCGTCACCGACATCTTCCTGGCCTTCCCGCGCTTGATCCTGGCGCTGGCCTTCGTGGCCGCACTGGGCCCGGGCATCGAGAACGCGGTAATTGCCATCGCCATCACGAGTTGGCCGCCGTATGCCCGCATCGCCCGCGCCGAGACGCTGACCATCCGCAACGCCGACTACATCGCTGCCGTGCAGCTGATGGGTGCCAGCCCCTGGCGCATCGTGCTGCGCCACATCATGCCGCTGTGCATGGCTTCACTCATCGTGCGCGTCACGCTGGACATGGCCGGCATCATCCTCACCGCCGCCGGCCTGGGTTTCCTGGGCCTGGGCGCACAGCCGCCCACGCCTGAATGGGGCGCGATGATCGCCGCCGGCCGTGCTTTCGTGCTGGACCAGTGGTGGGTGGCCGCTGCCCCGGGCGCCGCAATTTTCGTCGTCAGCCTGGGCTTCAACCTGCTGGGTGACGGACTGCGCGACGCGTTGGACCCGAAATGACGCCCCCAAGCTCACGCTCGTTCGCTACCCCCCGAAGGGGCCGCCCGCCAACGGCCCGGCAGAGCCGGTTCCGTGGCGGAACCTTTGGTCGATCGGCGGCACCGTGGTGATTCCTCTGCTGGAAGTACAGAACCTGCGTGTGGCCTACCCCGGCCGCGATGGCGGCATGACCGAGGTCGTGCGCGGCGTGTCTTTCACGCTGGGGCAGGAAAGGCTGGGCATCGTTGGCGAATCGGGTTCGGGCAAGAGCCAGACGGGCCGCGCCATCCTGGGCTTGACGGCGCCCGGCGGGGAGGTCAGTGCAGACCGCCTGGCCTTCAAGGGCATGGACCTGCTGCGCTGCACCCCGGCTGAACGACGCAAGTTGCGCGGCGGGCGCATGGCCATGGTGCTGCAAGACCCCAAGTTCTCGCTCAACCCGGTGATGCGCATTGGCGCGCAGATTGCCGAGACCTTGCGCACGCACCGCCCGGTATCCGCCAAGCAAGCAACCGCGCAGGCGCTGGAAGCGCTGGCGGCAGTGCAGATCGACGACCCGGCGCGCGTAGCGCGGCTGTATCCGCACGAAGTCTCAGGCGGCATGGGCCAGCGCGCGATGATCGCCATGATGCTGGTGGCCGGGCCTGAATTGCTGATCGCCGACGAGCCCACGTCGGCACTGGATGTGACGGTGCAGCTGGACGTGCTGGCCATCCTGGACAAGCTGGTCGGAACCGGCAACGCCCAGCACAGCATGGGCCTGGTTTTCATCTCGCACGACCTGCGCCTGGTGTCCTCGTTCTGCGACCGCGTGCTGGTAATGTACGCCGGCCGCGTGGTGGAAGAGCTGGCATCGGCCGACCTGACTTTGGCCCAGCACCCGTACACGCAAGGTTTGCTCAACTGCCTGCCGCAACTGGGCGCGCCCCGGCACCCGCTGCCCACGCTGGACCGGCAGGCGTCATGGCTGACATGACAGGCATGGCCACGGGCATCCAGGCCGACGCGCTGCGCGTGGTCTACGGCGAGTTCGTGGCTTTGGGCGGTGTGTCCTTCAGCGTGCAGCCCGGCGAGAGTTTCGGCATCGTCGGCGAATCGGGCTCGGGCAAGTCCACGGTGCTGCGCGCACTGTGCGGGCTGGCGCCATTGCAGTCCGGCAGCGTGCACTTGCTGGGTCATTCAAACCCGCCTGCTGCGGCCAGCAAAGCCTATCGGCGCCAGGTGCAGATGGTGTTTCAAGATCCCTACGGTAGCCTGCATCCTCGCCAGATGGTGGACCGTATCCTGGCCGAGCCGTTGGCCATCCACGGCATCAGTGACGCGGAAAACCGCATCCAGCAGGTGCTGGATGAAGTGGGTCTGGGCCCCGGCTTTCGTTTCCGCTACCCGCACCAGTTGTCTGGCGGGCAGCGCCAACGCGTGGCCATTGCGCGGGCCCTGATCCTGCAGCCGCAGGTGCTGCTGCTGGACGAGCCCACGTCGGCGCTGGACGCCTCGGTCCAGGCCGAGGTTCTGAACCTGCTGGACAGCCTGCGCCAGCAGCGTGGCCTGACCTATCTGATGGTGAGCCACGACCTGGCCGTGGTGACGCATCTGTGCCAGCGCCTGATCGTCATGCGACGCGGCCAGGTCGTCGAAGCCTTGGCTTCAAGCGACCTGGCCGCGCTGCGCGTGCGGGCTGACTACACACGCCGCCTCATGCAGGCATCTGCCGGATTTCAGCGCGTGCCGGATTCCAGACGTGCCACGGCAGCCGCAGAGCGCGGGTGAGCCGGGTGCTGCGTCATCCAGAACGAGCCGCTGTCCTCGCGCGCCAGGGCGCGGCTGGCTTCGCTGCTGACCCGCTGGCCGGGCTGGGGCTTCACGGTCGCAGCCGTGGCTGCCACGCGCCGGGCCGCAGCTTGGTCCGGCGTGGCTTTTTGAGCTTGCTGACCGGCCTCGAACAATGGGTAGTTGTCGTCGAAGTCGCCGGCATGGGCGGCAACGGACAGGCCCATCGTCATCACCAAGGTCATGGCAGTAGCGACGGCTTTCAGAGTGGTACTGGTCTTCATGGTGGTTCCTCTTAGCGCATCCGGGTGGTTTGAGGAACCTGGCCTTGGGATGCCGTGGGGCCGGGTTCCGGTTTGTTTGCTGCCTGAAACCTCAGAAGGTCTCTTGCTGCAACCTGGAACCCAGTGTCTGGCGATGACGCTTTGAGCGCGCCGGCGTTTGTCACTGCGGGACAGCGACATATTCACGTGGCGCTTGTTGCCCCAGTGATGCGCCGCCCCGGGCCGATCAGCCCTGCTGGTAAGGCCCCGCCAGGCGATGCAGATGCTCGCGCGAAGCCGGCTCCAGATACGGCAGCAGCAGGCTCAGCACGTGATACACGCCACGCGCCACTGATGCTGCGCTGGCCTCGGCTTCCAGCGCACGGCGCGGCTCGCGCACATATTCGAAGCTGAGCCAGTACGTCAGTACCACCACCATGGCCGTCGAAGTGGGCGCAGCTTCCACGCCGGTGATCTGCACCACGCCGCTGCGCGACAAGCCGTCCAGCAAACCCTGCACTGCGCGCGTCTTGTTCTTCAGCACGAACTGGAAGTGCTTTTCCAGCCGCCTGTTCTTGCTGAGCAGGTCGTTCAGGTCGCGGTACAGGAAGCGGTATTGCCAGATCAGCTCGAACAGCACATGGAAGAAGAGCCAGGCGTCTTCCACGTTTTCCACGGCGTCTGCAGCCACCAGCAGCTCGTTCAGCGCTGCTTCGAAACGGTCGAACAAGCTGTTGATCAGCTCGTCCTTGGCGGGGTAGTGGTAATACAGGTTACCCGGGCTGATGCGCATCTCGGCCGAGATCAGCGTGGTGCTGACATTGGGCTCGCCGAACCTGTTGAACAGGTCCAGCGTCACTTCCAGGATGCGTTCAGCGGTGCGGCGCGGTTTCTTGGTGGGCATGGTCAATCGATTCTTGCACCGGCTGGTGTTCAGCCCGCTGCCTACAATCCCGGCCCCATGCTTGCAAAGTCAACTTCACAGTCCCCCGCCGTTCGTTTCGATCAAGTCACCAAGACCTACAACGGCCCACGTGGCAGCTTTCGTGCGTTGGACGGCGTTTCCTTGGATATCGAGCAAGGCGAATTCTTCGGCCTGCTGGGCCCCAATGGCGCCGGCAAGACGACGATGATCTCCATCCTCGCCGGCCTGGCCAGTGCCAGCAGCGGGCGGGTCACTGTGATGGGCCACGACGTGGTGAGCGACTACGCAGCCGCCCGCCGCGCCTTGGGCATCGTGCCGCAGGAACTGGTGTTTGACCCCTTCTTCACCGTACGTGAGGCGCTGCGCATTCAAAGCGGCTACTTCGGTGTGAAGAACAACGAAGCCTGGATCGACGAATTGCTGCTCAACCTGGGCCTGGCGGACAAGGCCAAGTCCAACATGCGGCAACTTTCCGGCGGCATGAAGAGGCGCGTGCTGGTGGCGCAAGCCCTGGTGCACCGCCCGCCGGTGATCGTGCTCGACGAGCCCACGGCGGGTGTAGACGTGGAACTGCGGCAGACGCTGTGGCATTTCATCGCGCGCTTGAACCGCGAAGGCCACACCGTGCTGCTGACCACGCACTACCTGGAAGAAGCCGAAGCGCTGTGCGGCCGCATCGCCATGCTCAAGCAGGGCCGCGTGGTGGCGCTGGACCGCACGGCTAACCTGCTGGCGGGCACGGCCAGCACCATGCTCAGCTTCAAGACCGACGGCACGCTGCCGGAAGCCTTGGCAGCCAATGCGCGCATCACCGGGCGCAGCGTGCAGATCACGGCGCACGATGCGACCGAGGTCGAACAGTTGCTGGCCACGCTGCGGCAAGCGGGCGTGGCGGTGGAAGACCTGGAAATCGGCCGCGCTGACCTGGAAGACGTGTTCCTGCAGATCATGGAAGGGGCACAGCCAGTGGCCCAGGGAACAGCATGAGCGGCAACATGAGTGGAATGGGCACCCTGTTCCGCAAGGAAATCCTGCGCTTCTGGAAGGTGGCTTTCCAGACCGTGGCCGCCCCCGTGCTCACGGCCATGCTCTACCTGCTGATCTTCGGCCATGTGCTGGAAGACAAGGTCGAAGTGTTTCCCGGCGTGGGCTACACCAGCTTTCTCATCCCCGGCCTGGTGATGATGAGCGTGCTGCAAAACGCATTTGCCAACGCCAGCAGCTCGCTGGTGCAAAGCAAGATCACCGGCAACCTGGTGTTTCTGCTGGTGACACCGCTTTCCCATCGAGCCTGGTACACGGCCTATGTGGGTGCTTCGGTGGTGCGCGGGCTGGTGGTGGGTCTGGGCGTGCTGCTGGTCACCGCCTGGTTCGCGCCCATGCGCATGGCCGAGCCGTTGTGGGCCATCGTGTTTGCGCTGCTGGGCGCAGGCATGATGGGCTCGCTGGGGCTGATCGCCGGTTTGTGGGCCGAGAAGTTCGACCAGATGGCGGCATTCCAGAACTTCATCATCATGCCCATGACCTTTCTGTCGGGTGTGTTTTATTCGGTTCACTCGTTGCCCGGCATGTGGCAGACGGTGAGCCATCTGAACCCGTTTTTCTACATGATCGACGGTTTTCGGCGCGGTTTCTTCGGTGCCAGTGACGTTTCGCCCTGGCTCAGCCTGGCAGTGGTGGGCACCAGCTTCATCGTCGTGGCCGGTATCACCCTGCGCTTGCTGGCCAGCGGCTACAAGCTGCGCAGTTGACCGCGATAATCGCAGCAGACATCTCACGGAGCACCGCATGCAGACCGTTTTCAACGCCACCGACGACAAGTCCGGCAAGACCGCCAAAGAAAACCCCGCCGAAGGCCAGGAAGCGCAACTGCTGTTCAAGTCGCGCTTTGTCATGGTGTTTGGCGAAATCGACGACAAGATGGCGCGCGCCGTTTGTCAGCGCCTCATCGCGCTGGCGCAGGAATCGGACGCGCCCATCCACATGCTCATCAGCAGCCCGGGCGGCCATGTCGAATCGGGTGACGCCATCCACGACATGATCCGTTTCGTGCGCGCCCCGGTCACCACCGTGGGCACGGGCTGGGTGGCCAGCGCCGGCACGCACATCTTCCTGGCGCCGCCGGCTTCGCAGCGCGTGTGCCTTCCCAACACCCGCTTCATGATCCACCAGCCCGCAGGCGGCGCCGGCGGCCAGGCCACCGACATCGCCATCCAGGCCAAGGAAATCATCAAGACGCGCGCCCGCATCGCCGCCATCGTGGCCAAGCAGACCGGCCAGAAGCTGGAAAAAGTGCTGGCCGACATGGAACGCGACTACTGGATGAATGCCGAGGAAGCCAAGGCCTACGGCATCGTCAATCGCGTGGTCGAGCGGCAGACGGATCTGTCATGAGCGAGCCAACGCCTGGCTCCGTGCGCGAGTTCATTGCCGCAGGGATGCCCTGCACGCATGTGGAAGTGGAGGGCGATGGTCGGCATTTCTTCGCCACCATCGTCTCTGCCGAATTCGAGGGCTTGGCCCGCATCAGGCGCCATCAGCGTGTTTATTCAGCGCTGGGCGACAGAATGCGCGAGGAAATTCACGCGCTGTCGATGAAGACATTCACCCCCGATGAATACGCGGGACGAGCTGCAGTTCCTTCTACCGGCCACCACGCCTAGTCCACCTTCGGCACGGGGCCGTCGCGGCTGCGTGCCGCCACCATTCAAAGTCCCCCGGTGATCACACTCGCCTTATCCAAGGGCCGCATCTTCGACGACACGCTGCCGCTGCTGCGCGCAGCAGGCGTCGAGGTGCTGGAAGATCCTGAAAAGAGCCGCAAGCTCATCCTGCCTACGAGCAGCGCCGAACTGCGCGTGGTGCTGGTGCGCGCCAGTGACGTGCCGACCTATGTGCAATACGGCGGTGCAGACCTGGGCGTGGCCGGCTACGACGTGCTGCTGGAACACACGCACGAGCTCGGCGCGGGCGGCGCTGTGGCGCTGTACCGGCCTGTGGACCTGGGCATCGCGCGCTGCCGCATGAGTGTGGCCACCCGCGCCGGCTTCGACTACGCCGCCGCAGCGCGCCATGGCGCGCGCATGCGCGTGGCCACCAAGTACACCCACATCGCGCGCGATCACTTCGCCACCAAAGGCATGCACGTGGATTTGATCAAGCTGTATGGCTCGATGGAACTGGCACCGCTGACGGGCCTGGCCGACGCCATCGTTGACCTGGTGTCCACCGGCAGCACGCTCCAGGCCAACCAGCTGATCGAGGTCGAACGCATCATGGACATCTCTGCCCGGCTGGTGGTCAACCCTGCTGCACTGAAGCTCAAGCAGGCGCCGATGCGCGCCTTGATCGACGCCTTCGATCGGGCATCGAAGGCTGTAGCCACATGAGCCGCGTCAAGCTCCATCGCTTGAACACGGCCAGCGCTGATTTCGAGGCCGAGTTCGCGCGCCTGCGCCATTGGTCGGCTGACGCCGACGAGGCCATAGAAACCACCGTGGCGCAAATCATCGCCGACGTGCGCGCGCGCGGCGACGCAGCGGTGCTGGATTGCACCGCGCGCTTCGACAAGCTGCAAGCCGCCAGCGTGGCGGAATTGGAAGTGCCGGCATCTGCATTGCAAGCCGCCTTTGAGGGCCTGCCTGATGCACAGCGCCAGGCGCTTGTTGGCGCCGCTGAGCGCGTGCGCAGCTACCACCTGCGCCAGCTGGAGGCCAGCAGCCGCAGCTGGCAATACCGCGACCGCGACGGCAGCCTGCTGGGCCAGAAAGTCACACCGCTGGACCGCGTGGGCATTTACGTGCCCGGCGGGCAGGCAGCCTACCCCAGCAGCGTGTTGATGAACGCCGTCCCTGCCCAGGTGGCAGGTGTGGGCGAGATCGTGATGGTGGTGCCCACCCCCGGCGGCCAGCGCAACGCCCTGGTGCTGGCGGCAGCCCATGTGGCGGGCGCGCACCGCGTTTTCACCATTGGCGGCGCGCAAGCTGTGGCGGCGCTGGCTTACGGCACGGCCACGGTGCCACGCGTGGACAAGATCACCGGCCCGGGCAATGCCTATGTGGCCAGCGCCAAGCGGCGCGTGTTCGGCCAGGTCGGCATCGACATGATTGCCGGGCCGAGCGAGATTTTGGTCATTGCCGACGGCAGCGTGCCCGCCGACTGGGTGGCCATGGACCTGTTCAGCCAGGCCGAACACGATGCGCTGGCACAAAGCATCCTGCTGTGCCCCGATGCGGCCTACATCGAAGCCGTGCAAGCAGCCATCGACCGGCTGCTGCTCGAGATGCCGCGCGCAGGCATCATCCGCGCCTCTCTGGAAGGCCGGGGCGCGCTGATCCACACCCGTTCGATGGAAGAAGCCTGCGAAATCAGCAATCGCCTGGCGCCAGAGCATCTTGAAGTGATGTCGGCAGAAGCCATGCGCTGGGAGCCGCTGCTGCGCCATGCCGGCGCCATCTTTCTGGGCGCGTTTACCAGCGAAAGCCTGGGCGACTACTGCGCCGGGCCCAACCATGTGCTGCCCACTTCGGGCACGGCGCGGTTCAGCTCGCCGCTGGGCGTGTACGACTTCGTCAAGCGCAGCAGCCTGATCGAAGTAACGCAGGCCGGCGCGAACCTGCTGGGGTCGATCGCCGCTGAGCTGGCTTACGGCGAAGGCCTGCAAGCGCATGCCCGCGCGGCCGAGATGCGACTGCAACCGAATCTGCAGCAGAACGCCGTGTTGCCGCAGTCCGTGATCTTCAGCGTGCGCCCGGTGGACGCCGCCAATCTGGATGCGGTGATGAAACTCGAAGTGGCTGCGGGCCAGAGCCGCTTTGTTTCACCCGTGGCCAAATCTTTGGCGCAGGTGGCTTACGAACCGGCCGGGCGCGCCCTGGCCCTGTTCGATGGCGATGTGGCGGTGGGCATGATGCTGCTGTACGACGCGCGGCTGGCCAAGGACAAGCCGAAAGAGCAGCTCTATGTCTGGCGACTGCTGGTCGATGCCCGCTTTCAGGGCCAGGGCTATGGCCGGCTGGCGATGGGGTGGGTCATCCAAGAGGCGCGCCGGCAGGGCTTGGCCAGTGTGGGCCTGTCGCACGTGGACGCTGCGGGCCATGCCGGCGTGTTCTACGAGAAGCTGGGCTTCCGCTACACCGGCGAAGTCGATGGGGGCGAGTTGAAAATGGTGCTCGATCTGGTTTGATACGGCCTCACTGCACCCGGAAGATCGTGCTGCGCGAAGTTCCTGTCATTTGATCTACTTATGAAGCACGTCTCCGTCACCATGGAAACGGTCGAGAAGAAGCGGCACGACGACGTCCAGGCAATACGAAACATCACTGAGCCCCAGAGCATTCACCCCGCACCATGAACCCGCCCAACCTTGGCCAACGCATCGCCCGCACCATCCGCCAGGACGTGCAGTCCACGCATGCCTATGCCATTCAAGACAGCCGCGGCATGGTCAAGCTCGACGCGATGGAAAACCCATTCAGCTTGCCGCTTGAATTGCAGCAGGCGCTGGGTCGGCGACTCGCGGCGGTGGCCATCAACCGCTATCCAGTGCAGAGCTCGGTGGACCTGGTGGCGGCGCTGTCCAGCTACGCGCAACTGCCTGCGGGCTGCAAGCTCATTCTGGGCAACGGCTCTGACGAGCTGATTGATTTGCTGTCGGTGGCCTGCGACGTACCGGGTGCCGTGGTGCTGTCGCCGCTGCCGGGCTTCGTCATGTACGAGATGAGTGCGCGCTTGCGAGGCTTGCGCTTCGTCGGCGTGCCCTTGACGGCCAGCTTCGAGCTGGACGAGGCCGCCATGCTGGCCGCTATCGAAGAACACCGCCCCGCGCTGACCTACATCGCCTACCCGAACAACCCCACAGCCAACCTGTTTGACGACGCCAGCGTCCAGCGAATCATTCAGGCCGTTGGCCGCCAGCAGGGCCTGGTGGTGATGGACGAGGCCTACCAGCCCTTTTCCAGCCGCAGCTGGATGCAGCGCATCGCTGAGCAGCCGCATGTGCTGGTGATGCGCACGCTGTCCAAGTTCGGCCTGGCTGGTGTGCGGCTGGGCTACCTGTGCGGCCACGCCGAGCTGATCGCCGAGATCGACAAGGTGCGCCCGCCGTACAACGTGAGCGTTCTCAACGCCGAAGCGGCGATGTTTGCGCTGGAACATGCTGGTGAATACGCCCGCCAGGCGACGGTACTGAAAGTGGAACGCGCACGGCTGCAATCCACTTTGGCCGACATGCCGGGCGTGCACGCCTTCCCCAGCGAAGCCAACATGATCCTGGTGCGGGTGCCGGACAGTAAACAGGCGTTTGAAGGCATGAAGCGCCATGGCGTGCTCGTCAAGCACATCGCCGGCCTGCACCCGCTGCTGGCCAACTGCCTGCGCCTGACGGTTGGCACGCCAGAAGAAAACACGCAGATGATCGACGCATTGAAAGCAAGCCTCTGACATGGAACACCGCACAGCCACCGTCCAGCGCGACACCAAAGAAACGCAGATTCGCGTGCAGATCAACCTGGACGGCAGCGGCCAGGCCCAGCTGTCCACCGGCATCGGCTTTTTCGACCACATGCTCGACCAGATCGCCCGCCACGGGCTGATCGACCTGGACATTGCTGCCGTCGGCGACCTGCACATCGACGGCCACCACACGGTGGAAGATGTGGGCATCACGCTGGGCATGGCCTTCGCGCAAGCCGTGGGCGACAAGCGCGGCATCACGCGCTATGGCCACAGCTATGTGCCGCTGGACGAGGCGCTGTCGCGCGTGGTGGTCGATTTCTCTGGGCGGCCCGGCCTGCACATGCATGTGCCCTTCAAGGCCGGCGCCATCGGCGGCTTCGACACGCAGCTCACCTACGAGTTCTTCCAGGGCTTCGTCAACCACGCGCTGGTGACGCTGCACATCGACAACCTGAAAGGCGAGAACGCCCACCACCAGTGCGAGACCGTCTTCAAGGCGTTTGCGCGTGCGCTGCGCATGGCGCTGACGCCCGACCCGCGTTCGGCTGGCGTCATTCCTTCCACCAAAGGCAGCCTGTGACGCAAACGGTGGCGGTGGTCGACTACGGCATGGGCAACCTGCGCTCGGTGTCGCAGGCGGTGGCGCATGTGGCGCGCAACAGCGACATCCGCGTCGTCGTCACCGGCAACCCCGAAGAAGTCTTCGCCGCCGACCGTGTGGTGCTGCCGGGGCAAGGCGCCATGCGCGACTGCATGCGCGAGTTGCGCGAATCCGGTCTGCATCAAGCGGTGCTGCACGCCGCGGCCCACAAGCCCTTGATGGGCGTGTGCGTGGGCATGCAGATGCTGCTGGACCACAGCGAAGAGCAGGACACACCCGGCCTGGGACTGGTGCCCGGGCGCGTGAAGCGCTTCCAGCTGGAAGGCCAGGTGCAGCCCGACGGCAGCCGCTACAAGGTGCCGCAAATGGGCTGGAATCGCGTGGGCCAATCAGTGCACCCGATGTGGGCCGGCGTGCCCGACAACGCCTGGTTCTATTTCGTCCACAGCTTTTATGCCGAGCCCGAGGCCGCAGCGCACAGCGCCGGCTGGGCCGAATACGGTGCGCGCTTTACCTGCGCGCTGGCGCGAGATAACATTTTTGCCACCCAGTTTCACCCTGAGAAAAGCGCCGAGCATGGCCTGGCGCTTTACCGTAATTTTTTGCGCTGGGCCCCTTGAGCCCACCTATCCAGTCATGTTGCTGATTCCTGCCATCGACCTCAAAGACGGTCACTGTGTGCGCCTTGAACAAGGCGATATGTCGATGGCCACGAACTTCGGCGACGACCCGGCTGCGATGGCGCAGCGCTGGCTGGACGCCGGCGCGCGCCGGCTGCATCTGGTCGATTTGAACGGCGCCTTTGCCGGCAAGCCTGTGAACGAGGCTGCGGTGAAGGCCATTCTGCGCGTGGTCGGCGACAAGATTCCCGTGCAACTGGGCGGCGGCATCCGCGACCTGGACACGATAGAGCGCTACCTGGAAGACGGCCTGTCCTACGTCATCATCGGCACAGCCGCCGTGAAAAGCCCAGGATTTCTGAAAGAGGCCTGCGCGGCATTCGGCGGCCACATCATCGTCGGGCTCGACGCCAAGGACGGCAAAGTCGCCACCGACGGCTGGAGCAAGCTCACCGGCCATGAGGTGGTGGACCTGGCGAAGAAGTTCGAGGATTACGGCGTCGAAGGCGTCATCTACACCGACATCGGACGCGACGGCATGCTCACCGGCATCAACATCGAGGCCACCGTGACGCTGGCGCAGGCGCTGAGCATTTCGGTCTTCGCCTCGGGCGGCCTGGCCGGCATCGACGACATCGACAAGCTCTGCGCGGTCGAGAAAGAAGGCATCGACGGGGTGATCTGCGGGCGTTCGATCTACACCGGCGCGCTCGATTTCAGCGCGGCGCAGGTGCACGCCGATGCCAGGGCGGTGAAGGGCAACTAACCCCGGGCCTCCAGTGCCCCGGGGGGCCATGTTTCCTGATCGGTGTGGACTCCCCGGCCCCGCACCGCTACCCCCGCATCCGAGGGGCAGGGGGTGGAAAGCGGCGCCGATCTGACTTAGATTCGCAGGCAAATGTCGTACTTACGGAGAAACCCATGCGCAAACTTCTGATCGGCTTGGCAGCCGCGGCCGCTTTCGTCGCCGCACCGGCTCACGCCACGATCAACTCGTTCATCGCGATCCTGACTGGGGCCAACGAGGTGCCAGCCGGCTCTGGCGACCCCGACGGCTTCGGCATCGCAAGCCTGGTGATCGACGATGTGGCCAACACCGTGTCGTGGTCGATCATCGCGAACAACATCGTGTTGCCGCTGACCGGTGCCCACATCCATGCCGGCGCAGCCGGAGTCAACGGGCCTGTCATCGTCAACTTCAACGCCCAGTTGTCGGGCAACGGCCTGTTCGACCTGGACCTGGCATCGATCACTGCCGCCAATGCCGGCAATTTCTATGTGAATCTGCACAACGCGGTGTTCCCGACCGGGGCCATCCGCGGCCAGCTGCAGTTCACCGGCGCGATTGCTGTGATTCCAGAGCCCGCCACCTACGGTCTGATGGCCCTCGGCCTGGGCGTTGTTGGCGTTGTGGCGCGCCGCCGCCGCGCATCGGCTGCAGCCTGAGCTCCGCTGCCGAGCAAGCCCCGCCGCGGCGGGGCTTTTTCATGTGTGCGCGGGTCGCGGCACGGCACCGATAATCGGTCGATGCTGGCGAAACGCATCATCCCCTGCCTGGACGTCACCGACGGCCGCGTTGTCAAGGGCGTCAATTTCGAGTCATTGCGCGACGCCGGCGACCCCGTGGAAATCGCCGCCCGCTACAACGAACAAGGTGCCGACGAACTGACCTTCCTCGACATCACCGCCACCAGCCATGGTCGCGATCTCATCTTGCACATCATCGAAGCCGTGGCGTCGCAGGTGTTCATTCCGTTGACGGTGGGTGGTGGTGTGCGCAGCGTCGAAGATGTGCGGCGACTGCTGAACGCCGGCGCCGACAAGGTGAGTTTCAATTCTGCGGCCGTGGCCCAGCCGCAATTGATTCGCGATGCGTCTGACAAGTACGGCGCGCAATGCATCGTCGTGGCCATCGACGCCAAGCGGCGCAGTGATGGCACGGGTTGGGACGTCTACACCCACGGTGGCCGCAACAACACGGGCCTGGACGCGCTGGCCTGGGCGCAAACCATGGTGGCACATGGCGCGGGCGAAATCTTGCTGACCAGCATGGACCGCGACGGAACCAAGAGTGGTTTCGACCTGGCCCTGACCCGCGCCATCAGCGACGCGGTGCCCGTGCCGGTGATCGCCTCGGGTGGTGTGGGCACGCTGGCGCATCTGGTTGACGGCATCCGGCTGGGTGGTGCAGACGCTGTGCTGGCCGCCAGCATCTTCCACTACGGCGAATTCACCGTCGGCCAAGCCAAGGCCGCGATGGCAGCGCAGCGCATCCCGGTGCGCTTGTGATGGCGGCCGGCACAGAGAAAAGGGCAAACAAAGGCGCGGGCGAGGTACGCCTGATCGGTGGCCAATGGCGGCGCAGCAAACTGCCCGTGGCCGACCGCGCTGGTTTGCGCCCCACTCCCGACCGTGTGCGCGAAACGCTGTTCAACTGGCTGGGGCAGGACTTGAGCGGCTGGCGTGTGCTGGACGCCTTCGCCGGCAGCGGTGCTTTGGGATTTGAGGCTGCTTCGCGCGGCGCAGCCGACGTGCTGTTGCTGGAATGGGACGCGCAACTCGTGGCCAGCCTGCAGCAAAGCCGCACCCGGCTGGGTGCCACCGCCGTGCAGATCGAGCGCACGGACGCGCTGGCCTGGATGGCGCGTGCTGCGCCCGGCAGCTTCGACCTGGTGCTGCTGGACCCGCCATTCGGCAGCACGCTGGCCGGTCCGGCTTTGGCGCAGGCAGTGCGCCTGGCCGCAGCGGGTGCTTACATCTACCTGGAAGCCGCGCAGCCCATGGCGGATGTGCCATTCGAACTTCTGCCGTTTCGCAGTCTGAAAGCCGGCGTGGTCCACGCCCAGCTTTTCAGGCGGGCCGCCTGAAGCCGGCGGCTACACTGCGCCCGTCGAAGTGAACGTGAGCCCAGCAGCTCAAACCAGGAGGACAGCGACGTGACCCGTGCCACACCGTTGACCGCCGTCTACCCCGGCACCTTCGACCCGATGACCCTGGGCCACGAAGACCTGATGCGCCGTGCATCAACGCTGTTCGACCGGCTCATCCTGGCTGTTGCAGCCGGGCACCACAAGCGCACGATGTTTACCATCGCTGAACGACTGGACATCGCACGAGAAATCGCCGCGCCTTACGCCAACGTCGAAGTGGTGCCATTTCGCGGCTTGTTGCGAGATTTCGTCGTCGCCAACCAAGGCAAGGTCGTGGTGCGCGGCTTGCGTGCCGTGAGCGATTTTGAATATGAATTTCAGATGGCTGGCATGAACCGGCAGCTGATGCCCGATGTCGAAACCGTTTTCATGACGCCATCGGACCAGTACCAGTTCGTCAGCAGCACTTTCGTGCGTGAAATTGCCAGCCTTGGCGGTGATGTTTCCAAGTTCGTGGCACCTTCTGTACTCCGCCGCTTGAAAGAGCGTGTTTCGCAAGCTGAAAACTAGATCGCACTGACATGGCCCTGTGGATTACCGACGAGTGCATCAACTGTGATGTCTGCGAGCCAGAGTGCCCGAATCAGGCCATCTCGATGGGCGCAGAGATCTACGAAATCGACGCGCATCGCTGTACTGAATGCGTCGGCCACTTTACTGAGCCGCAATGCGTGCAGGTGTGCCCGGTGAGCTGCATCCCGATCAATCCAGATCACGTCGAGACGCGCGATCAATTGCAGGTGAAGTACGCGCGTTTGACTGGCTCTGCAGCTTCTGACGCTGCAGTTGCTGGCGCTGAAGGCGCTGCAACCGCCTGATTTCGCGCTCGCGTTCTTCGGCGGTCGGCCCGATGCGCATCAGGCCGCTGCCTGGCGCCACATCGTTGCGTGCCAGACGTTCACTTTCCAGGGCCATGGCCAATTTCTGCTCACGGCTGGCCAGTTCGCGCGCTCCGCGCACCTCTTCTGCGCTGCGGTTGTCGCTGGCGGCATAGCGCTGGCCGTCGCTGCAGGGCCGGTCTGAAAACAAATTGCCGTCCGTGCCGCAACGCCAGACCGGCTGTGCCACAGCCTGGCCGCACCAGACCGCAGCAAAGAAGCAGATCAGAGTGAGGCGCAGCTGTGTCATGGCGTGTCTTTCGGTAAAGCGTTTGCCAGCACGGGCTCCACCTGCTGCACGGGCAGTACGGCAGGCCGGGGCGGCTTCGGCCGCTGCGGCCCGGCGTGGATGAGCGCCAGCGCACGGTCCATGTCGCCGGCCATCAGCCAATCACTTGCGCTCAGGCTGCGCTCTATGGCGCGGTCGATGGCATCACGGTCGTCAGGCGAAGGTTTCTTCAGTACGTAATTCACCACTTCGGCTTTGACGCCCGGGTGGCCGATGCCCAGTCGCAGCCGCCAGTAGTCCGGCGAACCCAGCATGCCGTGGATGTCTTTCAGGCCGTTGTGGCCGGCGGCGCTGCCGCTGAATTTCAGCTTGACCTGGCCAGGCAGCACGTCGAGTTCGTCGTGTACGACCAGCACCTGTTGCGCCTCGATCTTGAAGAAGCGCGCCAGTGCCGCCACCGAAACGCCTGAGCGGTTCATGAAGGTCATGGGCTTGAGCATCCACACGGGCCCGTTTGGGCCGGGAGCGCGTGCGACATGGCCCTGGTAGCTGCGGTCGCTGACAAGCTGCGCGCCCAGCTTGGCCGCCAGAGCATCGATCCACCAGAAGCCGGCGTTGTGCCGTGTGGCGTCGTAATCAGGGCCCGGGTTGCCCAGGCCGACAAAGAGTCGAATCATGATGGGCACCATTGTGCAAGCGGTTGGCCAATGAAAAGGCCCCATCGAATGGGGCCCTTTGAAGCGTCGTTGGAGGGAGGTTCGTGCAACCCCCGTCCAGGGGTGACTTGTTTCCCAGATTACTTCTGGTTCTGTTTCTCTGTCTTCTTGGCCTTGCCCTTGCCTTTGTCGGCGACAACCACCACGGGTGCGGCCACTTCTTCTTCAACCTTGGGCGTGGTCACGGCCACAATCACCGGGTTCAGCGTGCCCCGCTTGACCGCCTTGATGCCGGTAGGCAGCTTCAGGTCGCTGACATGCAGGCTCTCGTTGCGCGCCAGGTTCGACAGGTCGATGGTGACGAATTCAGGCAGTTCCGAGGCCAGGCATTCGATTTCCAGCTCAGTGCGCACATGGCTGATGACGCACTTGTCGGTTTTCACTGCCGGCGAGTTTTCTTCGCCCTCGAAGTGCAGAGGCACCTTCTTGCGCAGGCGCGTGGTCTCGTTGACGCGCTGGAAGTCCACGTGTAGCACGATGGGCTTGAAAGCATGCATCTGGAAGTCGCGCAGCAGCACTTTTTCAATCTTGCCTGCCAGTTCCATTTCGAGGATGGACGAGTGGAAAGCTTCCTTCTTCAGTGCAAAGAAAACAGCGTTGTGATCGAGCTCGATCATCTTGGGGTCGCCAGCGCCGTAGACGATGCCCGGCACTTTGGCGGCGTTCCGCAGGCGGCGGCTCGCTCCGGTCCCCTGCAGTGAACGCTCGAAAGCAGTGAATTTCATTTGAACTCCAGTTAAAGAAAGCCCCGCGACCAGGGCTTGGGAAACAGGGCTTGCGCCCCGGCGACACCGATGGTGTCAAAAATTGTTGTTCTGTTCGGCGAACAGCGAAGTCACCGACTCGCCATCGCTGATGCGGCGGATGGTTTCTGCGAACAAGAAGGCCACGCTCAGCTGGCGAATCTTCGAGCAGGCCTTGGCTGCTTGAGACAGCGGAATGGTGTTGCTGATGACGACTTCGTCGATTTGCGAACTGGCAATGCGTTCGACCGCCGGGCCTGAAAAAACCGGGTGGGTGCAGTAGGCATAGACATTTCTCGCGCCCCGCTCTTTCAGCACTTCAGCTGCCTTCACCAAGGTGCCGGCGGTGTCGATCATGTCGTCCATGAACACGCAGTTGCGGCCGTCGATCTCGCCTATGACGTGCATGACCTCGGCAATGCCAGCAGCAGGCCGGCGCTTGTCGATGATGGCCAGGTCGCAGCCCAGTTGCTTGGCCATGGCACGCGCGCGTACCACGCCGCCGACGTCGGGCGAAATCACCACCAGGTCTTCGTAGGCGCGGCTGCGCAGGTCGGCCAGCAACACCGGGCTGGCGTAGATGTTGTCCACCGGGATGTCGAAGAAGCCCTGAATCTGGTCGGCATGCAGGTCCATGGTGAGCACCCGCTCGACGCCGACTGTTTCCAGCATGTTGGCCACCACTTTGGCGCTGATGGGCACACGCATGCTGCGTGGTCGGCGGTCCATGCGGGCATAACCAAAGTACGGAATCACGGCAGTGATGCGGCGTGCACTGGCGCGCTTGATGGCGTCCACCATGATGCACAGTTCCATGACGCTCTGGTTGGTCGGTGCGCAGGTGGACTGCACCACGAACACATCACGCGCCCGAACGTTCTGTTGGATTTCGACCAGCGTTTCACCGTCCGAAAAGTGGCCCACTTCAGCCTGGCCAAGTTCAACACCCAGGTTGCTGGCAATTTCAGCCGCCAACACCGGATTGGCGTTGCCTGTGAACAGCACAGTGTTGAACAGCACGTTGAACTCTCCGTCGGTGGCTAAACGGCAGCGCGTTCAGCAGAATTTTTGGCAGGGGAGGAAGGACTCGAACCCTCGCATGTCGGAATCAAAATCCGATGCCTTGACCAACTTGGCGACTCCCCTACACAGGAAGCGGTTCGTCACCGCTACCCATCAACCTTTTCGACTTGCAATCAGCTGACCCAGCCCTTCAAGGGGTGCTGCCCGAGACTGCGACAAAGCCGCCCTACCCAAGCCGGCGGCAGATCAAAGTCATCTGCCGCCAGACCTGCCACCGCGAGCTCTGAACCCATGGCGACCCTTGCAAAAACCGCACTGCCAGAACCCGTCATGCGGCTGTTGCCGAACCGGGAATCAAGCCACCGAACCACTTGTGCAACTTCTGGACATCGGTCTTCTGCTGCTGGCTGCAGGTCATTCCGACCAAAGGCGTCGTGACCGGGCTGCCATCTTTGCGATCCCTGCAAATTTCGCAAACTCCGCAAATTTCGCAAACCTTCCGATTCTCTGTCCCAACCGTCGAACGCGGTGCTTTCAGTGCTGTGCGTGTTTTTCTCAGGTAAGCCAAAAAGTATAACCGCTTCGGTGTCACGAATCAGGGCGGGGTGGCTGAAGATGTCGGAAGTCGGCAATGAGGCCGCAGGCTTCACCACCATGTAGTGGGCCTGCGGCAGCTGTATGGGAGTCAGCCGTTCACCGATTCCCTCGACGAAGGCGTTGTCGCCACCCACGAAAAAGGGAACATCCGCGCCCAGTGGCAGGGCCAGCGCCATCAGGCGTTGCCTGGGCCAGTTCAGGTGCCAAAGGCGGTTCAGCGCCAACAGGGTGCTGGCGGCATCCGAACTGCCACCGCCCATGCCTGCGCCTGCTGGCAATTGCTTGTCTATGTGAATGTCTGCGCCCAGCGACGTGCCGCTGGCGGCCTTCAGCGCGCGTGCTGCGCGCAGGCATAAATCATCCGTCGGCAGCGCCGCGCTCAGGTCGTGCCGTTGCAATAGACCATCGCTGCGGCATTCGAAGTGCAGCGTGTCCGCCCAGTCGATGAGCACAAAGGGCGACTGCAGCAGGTGGTAGCCGTCAGCCCGTCGCCCCACGACATGCAGGAACAGATTCAACTTGGCCGGGGCCGGGATGTCGTACAGCGCTTGCAGTGCCATATGGCTTCGTTCAGATCAGGGTACCGGGTCCAGGCGTACACGCAGCAGCACCTCGGGTAGCGCCAGGCGACGTGCTTCTATCAAGCCCTCGCCCAGCCGCGTCAGCAGCACCTGCCAGCCAGCCTGCTCGAAACCGTCACCCACGACTTGGTGCGGCGCCAACGGCCAGGGCCGGCCAGCCAGCCAGTCGGGCAGGGCGGCCAGGGGCAGCGCTTCGCCCAGCGCCTCGCGCGCCAGTTCGTCCAGTGTCCTGAATCGTTGCGTGCCTTCGCTGGTTTGCAGACTCACGTTGCCCGGGGCCCAGCGTGCAGCGGCCAGTTGCGTGCCCAGGGGTGTAAGCAACCGCAGCTCGCCACGGTCGGCCGTGCCTTGCAGCTCGAAAGCAGCTGTCACGTTTTGCGCTTGCCGATCGGTATCGGCAGCCATGCGCAAGGCCAGGCGGCCGCTGGTGACAGGGCCCAGCTCGACAACGGGCGGCGTCGCGCAAGCGCCCAAGAAAATGGCCGCCGACAGAAATGCCATGCTGCGCACGGCAGGAAGCATCAAGGGTCAGCGCGCAAACGGGCCAGCGTTTCGCGCAGCACGTCGTTGGCACCATCGCGCTCTCGCGCTTCACGCCAGATCTTTCGCGCTTCGTCCTTGTTCCCCATCGACCAAAGCACTTCACCCAGGTGGGCGCCGATCTCCGGGTCAGGGCGCGCGCTGTAGGCCAGCCGCAGCAGCCGCAGTGCTTCCTCAGAGCGTCCCAGCTTGAATTCCACCCAGCCCAGGCTGTCGGTAATGAAAGGGTCGCCTGGGGACAACTCCAGTGCGCGTGCAATCAGCGTGCGCGCTTCCGTCAGGCGCAAGCCGCGATCGGCCAGTGAATAACCCAGCGCGTTGTGCGCATGCGGGTTTTCAGGCCGGATTTCGATGACGCGACGCAGCAGCAGCTCCATCTCTTCCATTCGGTCGGTCTTCTCGGCCATCATGGCCTGTTCGTAAAGCAGGTCGGGGTCGTTGGGGAAGCGTTCGTTCGCCGTGGCCAATACCGCTTTCGCTTCATTCCAACGCTTGACCTCGCGCAGCACGCCGGCTTCGGCCAGTAGTTTTCCGCGTGCGTCTTCCGGGCTGCGCTCGGGCACGCGGCGAATGGTCTCGCGCGCTTGTGCAACCTGACCCTGGCGCGCCTGGATGACGGCGCGACGGGTCTGCACTTCCAGCGCGCGACGCGGATCGTCTACTTTGGCCAACCAGGATTCAGCGGCCTTGAAGTCGCCTCGCTGTTCTGCCACCTGCGCCAGGCTCAACCAGGCCTGCACCAAGCCGCGGTCTGGGCGCAGCGCGGCGGCGGCTTCTTCCTCTTCTTCGCTCAACTCGCTCACCCCCTCCACGGGACTGGCTGAAGCAGCGGTTGAGGCAGCGCTTGCCGCTGCAGCTGCAGCGGGTGTCTTGGCCTGAACCAGCTCGATGTAACGCAGCAAGCTGGCCTGCGCTTGCTCTGGCTGGCGCAGTTCGACCTGCAGCACACCCAGCGTCAGGAAGGCGCCCGGCTCCTGGGGTTCTGCACGCGTGGCTTGTTCCAGTTGCACGGCTGCTTCGGCATAGCGCTGGCTGCTGGTGAGCACACGCACGTAAGCCAGACGCAGCGCATTGGTGGCTTTCGGGCGCGCCAGGTAGTCTTTGACGATGGTCTCGGCAGCGGGGCGCTCGCTCAGCAGCTCCAGGGCCACCAGTGAAGGGCCGGGTGAATCGGGCTCCAGGCGTTGCGCGTCTTGCGCCAGAGCCAGTGCGATGTCGGGCTCTTTGGCATTCAGCCAGGCGCGCGCGATGGCCACCCGGGCAACGATCCGCGTCTCGGTCGCTTCGGCATAGGGCTTGAGCACATCCGACAGCACGGACGCCACCAGGCGCGCATCGCTGCCGCGTTCCAGGAATCGCGGCAGGGCCGAGATCAGACCCGGTCGTTCTGCAGCCGGCGTCAAGCGCACCAAACTGCGCAGCGGCTCATTCAGGTCGCTGGCACGTCCGCTGGCCACCAAAATCTGGATTTGCAAACGCAGCGCCTCCAGCGAGTCGGGCAAGGCTGTGCGCCAGGCACGGGTTGCGCCCAGCGCTTGCTCCAGAGCGCGGCCTTGCAGCGCGATGTCCACAGCGCGGCGGAAGATCGCTGGCTCGCGCGTGCGGCGGGCTGCATCCAGCACCACCTCGTAAGCGGTACCCGCCTGACCGCGGCGCAGTTCCATTTCGCCAATCAGCAGCTGATAGAACAACGGCGCGTCCATCGCTGACGGGCGCTGTGGATCTTCCACTGCGCTGGCAGCACCCGCAGGGGCAGTGGCAGCCGCCGGTGTCTGTGCCAGAGCGATGGGTGACAGCGCCGATGCGCCGCAGGCCACAGCGGCAGCCAATACAAGCTGCCTGCGCAGAAAACCGGACATGGAGACTCCTGAACAGTTGAATTTCATTCTCACATAATGGGTTGATGCCTGAATTGCCCGAGGTCGAAGTCACACGGCGTGGAATCGACCTGCCCTTGCGGGGCGCCCAGATCCTGTCTGCCCGTTTGGGCAAGCCTTTACGTTGGCCTTTCGGCCGCCCAGTCGAAGAAATCAGTGGCTACACCGTGGGGCCGGTGTTGCGACGGGGCAAATACCTTTGGCTTTCTTTGGTGCCAAACGCGGCAGACAGTTCCAACCCACCCACGACTTCGGGCAGCGGTTTGTTGCTGCACTTGGGTATGTCGGGCTCTTTGGCACTGCTGCCGCTGACACCCGCACCCGGCGCGCCTGGCCCGCACGATCACTTCGATCTCGTCACCAGCCATGGCACGCTGCGGTTGAACGACCCGCGCCGCTTCGGGGCTGTGGTCTGGTCGGCTGCGCTGGACCTGGCGCCAGCATCGACCTTGCTGGCCAGGCTGGGCCCCGAACCTTTCGACCCCGAGCTGACACCGCTGCGCTTTCACGCCACGCTGCAGCGCCATCGCGCACCGATCAAAACGGTGCTGCTTTCGGGCGCAGCCGTCGTGGGCGCGGGCAACATCTACGCCTGCGAAGCGCTGTTCCAAGCCGGCATCCACCCGGCATTGCGCAGCCATTTGATCAGCCGCCCACGGGCGGAAAAGTTGCTGTCGGCTTTGCGGCTGACGCTTTCCAGGGCACTGGACATGGGCGGGAGCAGCCTGCGTGATTTTTCCGACGTTCACGGCATGAGTGGCAGCTTCCAATCGCAGGCTGCGGTGTACGGGCGTGAAGGTCAGCCCTGCTTGCGCTGTGGCGCAGCGGTCAAGCGCAGCGTGCAATCGCAACGGTCCACGTACTTCTGTGCGAATTGCCAGAAACGGTAACGGCATTGCCCGCAGCCCTGGGCTAGCATGAGTCGAAAGCCCACTTGAAGATTGCCAGCCCACCCGTGAATCAGCCTATTTCACAGCGCCTGGATGCCTTGAGCGCCTGGCGGTCCAATCTGGACGCCAGCCTGGCACAGCTAGGCCGAACGATGGCCGAACACGAATTGCTGGACTCGCCGGAGGCCACCGTTTTGGCCTCGCTGCGCGAGCGCCTGGCCTCGGACAAGCTGGTGCTGGCTTTCGTGGCCGAATTCTCGCGCGGCAAGTCCGAGCTCATCAACGCGCTTTTCTTTGCTGACACCGGCCGCCGGGTGCTGCCGGCCACCCCGGGCCGCACCACCATGTGCCCGGTCGAACTGCGCTTCGATGTCGGCGTGCCGCCGCGCTTGTCACTGCTGCCCATCGAAACGCGCAGCCAGGGCTTTTCTCTGTCTGAATTGCGCACTCGCGAAGCCGCCTGGCACCACCTGACGCTGAACCCGAAAGACCCCGCCGCGCTGGCGCGTTCGCTCACCGCAGTGACGCGCACGCAGTGGGTCAGCGTCGAACAGGCCCGCAGCCTGGGCCTGTGGAGCGACACCCAGCCCGAAGACAACCCCCCGCAACGCGACGATGGCCGCGTGCAGGTGCCGGCCTGGCGCCATGCGCTCATCAACTACCCGCACCCGCTGCTGCAGCGCGGCCTGGTGGTGGTGGACACGCCCGGCTTGAACGCCATCGGCGCCGAGCCCGAGCTGACGCTGGGCCTGCTGCCCACGGCGCACGCCATCGTCTTCGTGCTGGCTGCAGACGCCGGCGTGACGCGCTCTGACCTGGCGATCTGGAAAGAGCACTTGAGCGAAGCCACGCTGGAGCGGTTCGTGGTGCTGAACAAGATCGACACCCTGGCCGATCCGCTGGCCACGGCAGCGGAAGTGCAGGCCCAGGTGGAACGCCAGCGCGAGCAAACGGCAGGCACCTTGGGCGTGGCGCTGCAGCGTGTGTTCGCCGTTTCGGCGCGCGATGCGCTGGCAGCGCGCGTAGAAGGCAATATTCAGGCTCTGGCTGGTAGCCGGCTGGCACCGCTGGAACAGGCGCTGGCTGACCAGCTGCTGCCACGACAGACCGACTTGCTGCTGCAGTCCGCGCAGTCGGTGGTGCAGCAGTTGCGGCAAAGCGCCGGCCGCCGGCTGGCCGACCGCCGCCGCCAGCACGCCGAGCAACTGATGGAACTGCGCGGCTTGCGTGGCAAGAGCGGCGGAAAATTGCGCATGCTGACCCAGCGTATCGAAGTGGAAATGGCCGACTTCGAGCGCTGCAGCGTGCACCTGGGCGCATTGCGCGCCGTGCAGGCGCGTACCCTTCGCGCCGCCACATCCAAGCTGTCCAGTGAAACGCTGGCGACGGAGGTGGCGGCGATGCAGTCAGCGGCCGGCGCGCGCTTTCTGGGGCTGGGCGCCAAAGCGGCATTCGACGCCATGTTCAAACGGATGCGCGATGCCTTGGACCAGGCAGAACGCCAGGGCCATGAGCTGCACCAGATGTTGGACGGCAGTTTTCGGCAGATGAACAGCGAGTTCGGCTTCACCTTCGTGCTGGGCCCACCGCCGGGGATGGCGCACTTCCGCCAGGACCTGGGCTTGATCGAATCCAGCTACGGCCGCTACTTCACGCTCAGCCAGGCCTGGCGCATGGGCTCGCCCGGTTTCGCAGAACAGTTCCGGCGCCTGCTGCTTTCCAAGCTGCGCGTGGTGTTCGAGAACGTGGCGAGCGAACTGGAACTGTGGAGCAAAGGCGCAGCTGCTCAGGTAGACGCGCAATTGCGCGAACGCCGGCACGGCTTCACGCGCCGACGCGAGGCGCTGGAACGCGTGCAGTCTGCTTCTGGCGATCTTGAACAGCGCATCACCGACCTGCAACGCACCGACGAGCAGATCAACGGCGCGCAGCTGCGCCTGGAAGCGCTGGCCGAACGCGCCATGCGCAGCGCCCTGGCGCTGTCGCCCGCCGACGGTGCTGGAAGCACCGCGCGCCGAGACGCGGCTTGATCCCCGCTGACGCGGGCAGCCTGGCCGCGCAGGTGGTGGCCTGGCAAAAACGGCATGGCCGGCACGGCCTGCCCTGGCAGGGCAACCGTGACCCGTATCGGGTGTGGCTGTCCGAGGTGATGCTGCAGCAGACGCAGGTGGTCACGGTGATTGATTACTACCACCGGTTCCTCGCGCGATTCCCCGATGTGGCCGCGCTGGCTGCGGCGCCGCAAGACGATGTGCTGGCGCAGTGGAGCGGCCTGGGCTATTACAGCCGGGCGCGCAACCTGCACCGCTGCGCGCAGGCGGTGATGCAGGTGTATGGCGGGCAGTTTCCGCGCAGCAGCCAGCTGCTGGTGACCCTGCCCGGCATCGGGCGCAGCACGGCTGCAGCCATTGCCGCGTTCTGCTTCGGCGAACGCGCGGCCATCCTCGACGGCAACGTCAAGCGTGTTCTGGCGCGGGTACTGGGCTTCGACGGCGACCTGGCCGCGGTGGCGCAGGAACGACGGCTTTGGGAACAGGCTGAGTCCTTGCTGCCGCATGCCCATGTTGATGTCTATACCCAGGGCTTGATGGACCTGGGCGCCACGGTTTGCCTGCTGCGCCGCCCGCTGTGCCCAGCCTGCCCGCTGCAGCTGCGCTGCGCTGCGCATGCGCTGGGCGCGCCCGAGCGCTTCCCGGTGAAGACACGCAAGCTGCGCCGCAGTGCACGCAGCAACGCCTTGTTGTGGTTGCAGCGCGGCGGCCAGGTATGGCTGGTGCAGCGGCCTGATCAGGGCGTTTGGGCGGGGCTGTGGAGCCTGCCGGAATTTGCTGACGCGCAGGCGCTGGAAAACGCCGTAGCCAGCTGGCCTGGCCAGGGCGAATGGCTGCCGTCCTTCAAGCATGTGCTGACGCACCTGGACTGGACGCTGCAGGTGCGGCGCTGGCACCAGCCACCTGCAGCTGCAGAAGGCGACGTCGGCCCCGGTGGCGCTGGCCGCTGGTTCGGCCACGAAGAAGCGCTGGCCTTGGGCTTGCCTGCACCCATTCGCAAGCTGCTGGCCAACGGTTAGCCGACCACCACCTTCTTGTCGCGCAGGAAACCGTCGACCAACGACAGGCGGATCACGGGGTCGTCCAGCTCCATCAGCTTTTGCTTGGCCGCCAACGAGATCGGCAGCAGTTCGCACCAGCGGTTGGCCACCCAGCCCGCGTCGTCAAGAAGGTAGGGCGCTGCGAAAGGAACCCGGTCGTGCTCGCCCAGCTTGCGAATGGCTTCAGCCAACGCACTGACGGTGTGCAGCACGGCAGGGCCGGGTGCACGCAGTGTGTCGCCAGCCAGGGGAATGGTGCGGCCTACCCAAAGGCCGTTGTCACGCATCACCGGCGCCTCCAGCAGCCGAAAACGCTGCCGCCCGGTGCAGCGGAGTTGCAGGATGCCGGTTTGTTCAGCATCGACTTCTTCGATGTGGGCGATCACGCCAACCGCTTCGAGATCAACCGGGCTGCGTTCGGACCCGCGCGCCACTTCCTGGCCTTGCTTCAGGCACACCACGCCGAAGCCTGTGCCTTGGCGCAAGCACTCTGCCACCATGTCCAGATAGCGCGCCTCGAATATCTTCAGGTGCAGTAACGCACCGGGAAACAAGACGGTCTGCAGTGGAAACAGCGGCAGCAGGGTAGCCGGAACCGGCGGTTTGGCGTTTTCAGTCACGGGCATCCAATTCACGATGGCGTACCAGTGTGGCGTAACGGCTGGCAAAGCGGCGGGCCAGCCATTCGACTCCATACACAGAACGGTGTTGACCGCCCGTGCAGCCTACGGCCACCGTGAGGTAGCTGCGTTGGTTTTCCTCGAACGCCGGCAGCCAGCGGTCGAGAAAGCTGTCGATCTGACTGAACATTTCCACCACTTCGGGCTGTTGTTCCAGGTAGGCCACCACAGGTGCGTCGCGGCCGGTGAGCGGACGCAATTCGCGTTCGTAATGGGGGTTGGGCAGCACGCGCACGTCGAAGACGTAGTCAGCGTCCAGCGGCACGCCGTGCTTGAAGGCAAACGACTCGAACACCAGTGTCAAGGGAGTGGCCCGCGCGCCCACCAGCGAACGCACCCAGCTGCGCAGCAAGGCAGGGCGCAACTGGCTGGTGTCGATGACGGTAGATGCTTCGCGCAAATTGGCCAGCAACTGGCGTTCGATGCTGATCGCATCAACAAGTGCCCGTGTGGCGTCGCTGCCTATGGGCGCGGCGCTCAGCGGGTGGGGGCGGCGGGTTTCAGAGAAGCGTCGCACCAGCGCGTCGTTGCTGGCGTCCAGAAACAGCGCACGCACATGCAGGCCTTCGTCGCGCAATTCAGTGATCAGCGGCAGCAGTTGCGGCAGCGACGTGGCGGTGCGCACATCTACCGCCACGGCCACGCGGTGGGTGTCGCGTTCGCGTTCCACGCGGATGAAGTCGCGTAGCAGCTCGGGCGGCAGGTTGTCGACGCAGAAGTAGCCAGCGTCTTCCAGCGCATGCAGGGCCACCGACTTGCCCGAGCCAGAGATACCGGTGATGAGGATGACTTCGCCCTTGTTCATGTTGTCGTTCCGAAGGTTCTGGGCTGGGCTGTCAGGCAATGGCTCGTTCACGATGTAGCTCCCGCGTCGGGTGCCGCCAGCAAAGCCTGCGCATGGGCACGGCTGGTGCCTGTCAGCCTTTCACCGCCCAGCATTCGTGCCACTTCGGCCACACGCGCTTCGCCATGGACGGGCTCCACCGCGCTCACGGTTTGCGCCCCGCGCAGCGCCTTGCTCACCAGCAAGTGCCCGTCGGCACAGGCGGCTACCTGGGCCAGGTGAGTAACGGCCAGTACCTGACAACTGCGGCCCAGCTGCTTCATCAGCCTGCCCACGCTGTCGGCCACCGTGCCGCCAACGCCGGCGTCGATCTCGTCGAATATCAGGGTGGGCACGCTGGCACTGTCTTTCACGTTTTTCTTGCCACTCGGTTTGCCGGTATGCGCCGTGGTCACGGCAATGGCCAGCGCCAGACGCGAGAGTTCGCCGCCTGAGGCCACCTTGGCCAATGGCCGCGGCGCACTGCCCGCATGGCCTGCCACGCGGAATTCCACGTTTTCCAGGCCATGCGACTGAGGCTGATCTTGCGCCACCAAAGCCACCTCGAACTGCCCACCGGCCATGCCCAAATGCTGCATGACCTGCGTTACCGCCTGGCCCAGCAGGGGAGCAGCGCGATGGCGATGGCGGCTGACGGTTGTGGCGGCCTGGCGAAAGTGGGTTTCAGCTCCAGTGGCCGCAGCTTCCAGCGCATTCAGGTCGGTAGCGGCATCCAGCGCAGCGCGCTCTTGCTTCCAGCCCGCCAGCAGACCGGGCAGCTCCGCCGGGCTGCGGCGGTAGCGGCGGGCCAGGCTGACCCAGGCGCCCAGGCGTGTGTCCAGCGCCGCCAGCCGGCTGGGGTCGGGTTCGGTGCGGCCCAGGTAGGCATGCAGGGTGTGGGCGGCGTCTTCCAGCTGAGCCACGGCGCTGCGCAGCACTTCGGCCACGTCTTGCAGTTCCGGGTCTACATTGGACACAGCGTCCAGCGCCTCGATGGCGCGGTGCGTTAGCGCTTCAGCCGGCAAGTCGCCTTCGGCCAGTGCGTCCAAAGCGCTGCGGCAGGCGTCCAGCAAGGCCTGGCCATGGGCCAGGCGCTGGTGCTCCAGATTGATCTGTTCCCACTCGCCTTCGGTTGGGGCCAGCTTGTCGACTTCAGTGATCTGCCAGGCCAGCCGCTCGCGTTCGCGCTCCAGCGTGTCGCGGCGGCTGCGCGCGTCGTCCAGCGCGGCCAGGGCCGTGCGCCAGGCTTGCCAGGCAGCGGCCATCGGCTGCAGGTCTGCACCCGCCTGCGCGTCCAGCAAGGCGCGCACGGCTGGCGGGCGCGTCAGACTTTGCCAGGCATGCTGGCCGTGGATGTCCACCAGGTGGTCAGAGACTTCGCGCAGCTGCGTCACCGTGGCCGGGCTGCCATTGATCCAGGCGCGGCTCTTGCCTTGCGCGTCCACCGTGCGGCGCAACAGCAGCAGTTCTTCGCCCGCGAAGCCGGCTTCTTCCAGCCAGCGTTGCAAAGAATGCGGGCTGTCGAATTCTGCGCTGACTTCAGCGCGCGCTGCGCCTTCGCGCACGATGCCGGCTTCGGCGCGCTGGCCCAGGGCCAATTGCAAGGCGTCGATGAGGATGGACTTGCCGGCACCCGTTTCGCCAGTGAGCACGGTGAAGCCCGCACCCAGATCGACTTCCAGAGCGTCGACGATGACGACGTCTCGCAGATGCAGGCGGCGCAGCATGTCAGGCGCGGGTCTAGGCGGCGCCGTCGTACCAGCGCAGCTTGCGCCGCAGCGTGGCGTAGTACGTCCAGCCGCGTGGGTGCAGAAACCGCACCTGGAAAGCAGAGCGGCGCACACGCACCTGATCGCGCTGCATCAGGCTGGTGACGTTGTGCATGTCGAAATTGGCCGACACGTCGCGCCCGGCGACGATGCCGATGCGCACCTCTTGCGCGTCAGGCAGCACGATGGGCCGGTTGGACAGGGTGTGAGAAGCAATCGGCACCACCACCCAGCCGGCTATACCCGGGTGCAGGATAGGCCCGCCGGCCGACAGCGCGTAGGCAGTGCTGCCCGTGGGAGAGGCCACGATCAAGCCGTCGGCACGGATGTTGGCGACAAAATCGTCACCCACATCGACGCTGAGTTCGACCATGCTGGACCCTGCACCGCGGCTGACGACGACATCGTTCAACGACAAGCCGGTGAAGATGGACGTACCGTCGCGCCAGACGTCGCCTTCCAGCATGCTGCGGCGCTCTTCCTCGAATTCACCTGCGATCATGGGCGCCAGAGCCTCTTGGTACTGGCCCATCGGCAGGTCGGTGATGAAGCCCAGCCGGCCCTGGTTGATGCCCACCAGCGGCAGGTCATAGCGTGCCAGTTCGCGTGCGATGCCCAGCATGGTGCCGTCTCCGCCCACCACGACGGCCAGGTCACAGCGCTGGCCCATTTCTTCGGTGGAGAGGCTGTCGAAATCCACGACGCCTGTGGCATGGGCGGTTTCGCGCTCGAACGAGACTTCCAGACCGCGTGCAACCAGGAAATGGGCGATCTCCTCCAGCACCGGGCGAATGCCCCGCGCTTGGTACTTGCCAACGATGGCAGCGTGTCTAAACCCGGAAGGCATCCGTTCATTACACCATAGGGCGCCTGCCATCACGGCCGCGCCGGCAGGCCGCGTCCGTACAATGAAAACCATGCTGGACGAACGCGCCAAGACACTGCTGAAGACCCTGGTTGAGCGCTACATCGCCGACGGCACGCCGGTGGGTTCGCGCACCTTGTCGCGGGCGTCGGGCCTGGACCTGTCGCCGGCCACGATCCGCAACGTCATGGCCGATCTGGAAGAGTTGGGACTGATCGCCAGTCCGCACACCAGCGCCGGGCGCATTCCCACGGCGCGCGGCTATCGGCTCTTCGTCGACACCATGCTTACCGCGCGTCCGTTGGACCTGGAAGCCCGGGCGGGTGAGCTGGCAGCAGCGCGCGAGCAGTTGCACCCCGACCAGCCCAAGCGCGTGATCGCGCAAGCCGCTTCGCTGCTGTCCAGCCTGTCCAGCTTTGTAGGCGTGGTCTCGGCGCCACGCAAGGCCAGCGTGTTCCACCACATCGAATTTCTGCGCCTGGGCGACAAACGGGTGCTGGTCATCATCGTGGCGCCCGATGGCGATGTGCAGAACCGTGTCATCTTCACCTCCCGCGACTTCGGTCAGGCTGAACTGATAGAGGCCACCAACTTCCTCAATCAGCATTACGCCGGGTTGACGATCGAGGAAGTGCGCGAGCGGCTGAAGAACGAGGTGGAAGCGCTGCGCGGCGAAATCGCCTCGTTGATGCAGGCTGCCGTACAGGCGGGCGAAGCCCTGGGCGGGCAGGACCATGTGGTCGTATCCGGCGAACGCAACTTGATAGGCGTGCAGGATTTCGGCAACGACATGGGCAGCTTGCGGCGGTTGTTCGATGTCTTCGAGCGGAAGACCGAGCTGATGCGTCTGCTGGATGTGAGCAGCCGGGCCGAAGGCGTGCGCATCTATATCGGCGGCGAAAGCCAGGTCGTGCCGTTTGAGGAGCTCTCGGTGGTGACAGCCCCCTACGAAGTGGACGGCCGCATCGTCGGCACTCTGGGCGTCATCGGGCCCACGCGCATGCCCTATGAACGAATGATCGAAATCGTCGACATCACTTCGCGTTTGTTAGGCAACGCGCTGTCTGCGAAGTAGTGGTGTGAACCAACCCGCCACAGCCCGCCTACACTTTCAGGCTCAGGGCCGTTAGCTCAGTTGGTTAGAGCAGAGGACTCATAAT
>JBBQXN010000023.1:0-45682 GCA_038209585.1 Burkholderiales bacterium | reverse complement strand
CTGCTGGACGGAAGCGGTGGCGGTTCAGCGCCGATTTCTGCGCCTGCTGGCCCTGCCACGGCGCCCCCCACCAACGACCGCATGGCGCAATTCGTGAGCACTGTGCTGCGCGATACCGAACTGGCCTGGACGCAGGTTTTTCAAGCGAACGGGCAGCAATACCAGCCGCCCAAACTGGTGCTGTTCCGCGACCGCACCCCCACGGCCTGCGGCACCGGCGACGCCGCCATGGGCCCGTTCTATTGCCCGGGCGATAGCAAGGTGTACCTGGACATGGGCTTCTTCGACACGCTGGCCAAGCGCATGGGCGCCCCGGGAGACTTCGCTCAGGCTTATGTCATTGCCCACGAGGTCGGCCACCATGTGCAGAACCTGCTGGGCATCACCGGCAAGGTGGACGGCATGCGGGGCAGGATTTCCGAGCGCGACATGAACGCCTTATCGGTACGGGTTGAACTGCAGGCCGATTGTTTTGCTGGCGTCTGGGCGCGCATGTCGGCGCAGCGCGGCGGCATTCGCTACGAGCCGGGCGACATCGAAGAAGGTCTGAACGCGGCTTCGCAGATTGGCGACGACATGCTGCAGCGGCAGTCGCGCGGCACCGTGGTGCCCGAGAGCTTCACTCACGGCAGCAGCCAGCAGCGCATGACCTGGTTCAAGCGTGGTTTGGACACCGGCAGCGTGAAGGAATGCAATACCTTCGACGCGCAGCGGCTCTAGCGCGTCTTTTGCTCCGAGGCTGCTTCCCGCAAACGGGCTTGCAGGCCCGAGTGGCGTTGCGTAGGCGTGGCCACCGCGTCGGCCACACGCGCCAGCGGTGCGGCCAGCAGCACCTGGCTGCGGGCGCGGGTGACGGCGGTGTAGAGCAGTTCACGCGTCAGCACACGGCTGGGCGGGGCCGGCAGCCACACCATCACGCACTCGAACTCCGAGCCCTGGGCTTTGTGCACGGTCATCGCAAAGCAGGTCTCGTGCGCGGGCAGCCGCGCTGCAGCTATCGCGCGCAGGCCTTCGGGTTGCGTGCTGTCGGCAAACCACACTTGCCAGTCGCTGCTTTCCTCGGCCGCCAGGCAGATGCCGATGTCGCCATTGAACAGCCCCAGGCTGGGCTCGTTGCGCAGCACCATCACCGGCCGGCCGGCGTACCAGGGCGACAGCATCGCCGCGCTGGCGGGCTGCAGGTCTTGAACGGCCAGCCGCACTTGCCCGCCCAGCCGCTGGTTGGCGGCTTCGACGCCGAAAGCACCGCTGCGCAGCGCGCACAGCAGGCGGAATTGACCAAAGGCGCGGTGCGCAGCAGCGGCGTCGCCGGGGTGGTGCAGCAGGGTGTCGATGTAAGGGCCGTAGCCCGCCAGCGCTGTGTCCCAGGCTTGCTGGCCCTGCGGCAGAAGCTGCACATCGCTGCTGCCACCTGCCAGCAGCAGTTCGGTCACCGCTTCGACCTGACCTTGCTGAATGGCCGTGGCCAGCCGGCCAATGGCCGAGCCTGCAGCGAAGCGGTGGTTGTGCGTGAGCCAGACGACGCTGTCTGGCAGGGTGGAATTCGCATCTGACCCGGCTGGCAGCGGCAGTCCCAGCAGCAAAGCGAGGTCGGCGCGGGCTGCTTCAGACAGCGCCGGGCTGGCGCTGAGGTCGGAGAACACGGCGCCGGATTCCACCGCCGCCAGCTGGTCCTTGTCGCCCAGCAGGATGATGCGGGCATGCGGCGGTACGGCATCGAGCAGCCGGCGTGCCAGGGCCAGGTCCAGCATCGACGCTTCGTCGACCACCAGGGTGTCGATGGGCAACGGATTGTTGGCGTGGTACTTGAACCCTTGTTTCAAAGAGCCCGGCGTAGGGCCTGCGCCCAGCAAGCGGTGCACGGTGGCGGCCCGGGTGGGCAAGGCTGCGCGCATGGCTTCAGGCAGATCCCCACTGCGCTCGCGCAACGCCTGCGCCATGCGCGCAGCGGCCTTGCCCGTGGGTGCAGCCAGTGCGATGCGGCAGCCGGGTTGCGTGGCCAGCAACAGGGCCAGCAGCTTCACCACGGTGGTGGTCTTGCCGGTGCCCGGGCCGCCGCTGATGACCAGCAAGCGCTGGCGCAGCGCCAGCGCCGTGGCCAGGCGCTGACCTTCGGCAGACGGCGCCGTGGCAGGGAACAAGCTGTGCAACAGGGCTGCTGCGCCGTCTGGCCACGGCGGTGCTGTTGCCTCACGCCGCGCGGCTTGCAGCAGCCGCCGCGCCAGCGCGCGTTCATGGTCGAAGTCGCGGTGCAGGTAAAGCCGTTCGTCCTCGTCCAGCACCACCGGGCAGCGGCCGGGCGCCAAGGCCGTGCCGACTACCCTGGAGCCCCACAGCAGCGCGGGTGTGACTTCGCCGATCAGCGCCAGCGGCCAGCACACATGGCCCTGGCTGCTGGCCAGGCTCAGCGCCCGCGCAGCACGGCCTGCGGCCTGGGCAGCCGCCGCTGCTGCGCCCAGCTGCAGCGACCAGGTCTGCATCTGCCGGGCAAAGCCTTCGGCCAGGGCGATGGCGGGATCGAAGCGGGGCGTGTTCATAGACCGGATGCAATCCGTGGGTCGTCCAGCAGGCTGGGCAGGCCGGGCGCGTCGTCGATGGGCCCCAGCAAGGCTGACAGTGCTTCGATCAGCTCGCGCGGCGGCCGCCAGGCGTGTACGCCGCAGGGCCGGCCAACCTCGTCTTGCCAGCCCGGGCGCACGCCGCGCACGAACATGTACAGGCCTTCGCCCATGTGCATCTCATAGTCGTAACCGGGCAGGCGCTGCTGCAGCCAGCGGTGCAGGGCCAACGTGTACAGCAGCAGTTGCAGGTGATAGCCCTGGGCTGCCATCGCTGCCTGCAGCGCCGCCGGCGCGTAATGCGCAGCGGTGTCGCCCAGGTGGTTGCTCTTCCAGTCCAGCACGTGGAAGCGGCCCTGATGTTCAAAGACCAGGTCAATGAAACCGCGCAGATAGCCGCGCAGCGGGGCAAAGGCCAGCACCGGGCCTTGCAGGCCGTGTTGCTGCAGCAAGGACTGCAAAGCCGCAGCGCTCAGGTCCGGCGCGGGCACAGTGAATTCAAGTTCGTTCAGCCGCCTGTTGCAGGCCACGTCGGCCAGGCGCAGCGACTTGGCGGGCGGGGCCAGCAACGGCGTGCTCAGCACATCGGCCAGCATGGCCAGCACGGCCTCTGGGCGCGCGCCTGGCAGGGCTGCAGCGTGCTCATCTAGGCGCATTTGCACGACGGCTGGCCAGGTGGTGGCATCGCTGAAGTCAATGTGCTCGAACACGGCGTGCAGACATTCGCCGGCGGCCGCGCCGCGGGGGAAGCTGAGGATGTCGTCTTCTCCCGGCGGCAGCGCAGACGCTGGTGTTGAAGCTGGCGCAGGCGCAGGCGCAGGTGCGTCCTCACCCGAAGGCACAGGCAACAGCCGCCGGTCGTGGTCCACGGCAGCGCTTTCTTGCCGCGCCCCCTGGCTCAGGCTGCTGTAGCTGCCCATCCGCCAAGGCCTGGGCAGGCGGTTGGGACCGGGCAGTGCGGCCAGCAGCATGTGCTCGCTGGTGTCTGCAAAGGTGACGACGCCTGCGTCCGCCGGCAAGGGCTGCCAATGCACGGCATCAGGCGCTTGCGACTGCAGCGTGTCGGCAAAGTCACGCCAGACCTGCGCCTGCCTGGCTGCGTCGGCTTTGGCACCACCACCGCCTGCACCTGCGACCAGCCAGTGCAGCGGGCTGCCCGCCGCTTCCGTGAAGCTGGGCTTGGGCGATCTGCTCGTCGTCTTGGCATAGGGCCCCACCACCAGGGTGCAGCGCTGCACGGCACGCGTCAGCGCCACGTACACCAGCCGCAGGTTCTCGGCCTGCTTGTCGCGCTTCAGCGTGGCTTTCCAGGCCGCCAGTTCCGGGTCTTTGTCGCCCAGCGGGCGGAAGTCGATGGTGGCCTGGCTGGTGGCTTCATCAAAGCCTTCGCGGCCTTCCAGGCGCTGGCCTGGGCTGCCGCCCGGCGCGCCGTCCCACAGGAAGGGGCAGTAGACGAAGGGGTATTCCAGCCCCTTGCTGCGGTGGATGGTGACGATCTGCACCAGATGGCGGTCGGATTCCAGTCGCAGTTGCGTGGCTTCGCCGTCGCGCGTGTGTGGCTCGCTGCGCTGCTGCTGCAGCCAGCGCAGCAGGCGCTCGGGCGCGGGGTGTTCGGTAGCGGCTTGCTGCAGGCATTCCGCCAGATGCAGCCAGTTCGTCATGCGGCGTTCGCCATCGGCCCGCGCCAGCAGCCGCGCCGGCAGGGCCACATGGGCCTGCAGCCGGCGCAGCATCAGGCCCACGCCTTGCGTGGCCCACAGGTCGCGCAAGCTGGCCAGGGCCTGCACTTGGTGCACCCAGGCGGCTTGCTCGCCATCTGCATCAGCCAGACTTTGCAGGGCAGCTGCCTCCAGGCCCATCAGTGACGTGGCCAGCGCCGCGCGGACCGTGCCTGCATGCGTGGGTGCCAGCACGGCCGCCAGCACCTGGGCCAGTTCTTCGGCGTCGCTGCTGTCCCACAGGCTGGCCTGCGAGAGCTCGATGCTGGCCACGCCACAGGCCTGCAGTGCGTCGCGCATCAAGGCGCCCTGGCGATGGCTGCGTACCAGCACGGCAATGTCGCTGGCAGGCACTTGCGCCAGCAGCCCGGCGATTTCCTGCGCCGTGGCGGTGGCCGCTGCATGCAGCGCTTCGCTCTTGCTCAGCGGCGGGTCGCTGGGCAGCGCCCAGAGCTGCATCGCGGCACTGGGCGGGCCGCTGAGGGCGACCAGCGGCCGCGGCCGCGTGCCCACCGCCACGGCGTGAAAGTCCAACCCCGGTTGCAAGAAGGCTGCAGGGTGTTGGCTGAAGAGTGCGTTGCAGGCCTGCACCAGTGGTGCTGCCGAGCGCTGATTCGCCTGCAGCGTGGCTTTGCGCGTGGCGAGTTCGCGGGCGCGCAGGTAGGTGCGCAGGTCGGCATGGCGAAAGCTGTAGATGGCCTGCTTGGGGTCGCCGACGAAGAACAGGGGCGACGGCTCAGTGCCTTCCATGTAGATGCGCCGAAAGATGGCGTACTGCAGCGGGTCCGTATCCTGGAATTCATCGACCAGCGCAGCCGGCCAGCGCTGGCGCAGCGCCTGGGCCAATTGAAGGCCGTTGCCGCAGGCCCCGTCCAGGCGCTGATACAGGTTCAGCAACAGATCGTCATAAGCCAGGCTGCGCGCCTGGCGCTTGGCAGCCTGCAACGCTGCCGGGCCTGCCGCCAGCCAGGCTTTGAGCAGACGCAGCCTTTGCAGGTCGATGGCGTTTTGCATGGTTTCGCGCGCATCCAGCAGCGATTGCGCCAGCGCTGGGAAAGGGTCAGGCGCCATCGGCGGCTTCTTCGCCGTGGGCGCCAGCTTCTCAGGCGTGAACAGCATCAGCCGGTCCTTGGCGCCTAGGGCGGCTGCCACGGGGTCGGTGCCGGCCAGCAGGGCATCCCATTGCGTGCAGGCTTGGCTGATCTTGGCCTGGTCGATACGGCCTTTGTGAAAGCTGGCGAAAGCGACCTGGACTGCCGCCAGGAAATCATCGCGGCCGGTGGCCCAGGCTTGCTGTGCGGCGCTGAAGGCGGCGGCCAGGGTGCTCTCGTGAGCGTGGTGGTGCGCAGCTTCGTCCACGCCCGCCGGCCAGATCAAGCGGGCCAGCGGCTTGGCTTGCTGCCGCTTCAGCATTTCGGCCAGGTACTGCGGGCTGTCGCCGCGCTGCGCCAGTTCGGCCAGCAGCCTTGGCGGAAGGCTGCCGTGCACGACCTGCTGGCGCCAGAAGTCTTGCGCCACCTGCAGTTGCAGCAGGCTGTCGTCAGCGCCCACGGTTTGCTGCAGCGGCATGCCTGCGGCCAGCGGCGTGTCGCCCAGCGCGCGCTGGCACCAGGCGTGGATGGTGTGGATGGCGGCTTGGTCGAAGTCTTGCAGCGCAGCGTTCAGCAGCAGGGCCATGCTGGTGTCGTCTTGACCTGCTGTGCGCTGGCTGGCCAGCAGGTGGTCAACGAAGGGGTCTGCTGCCGCCGGCTCGGCGGGTGCGCGCAAACGTTGCAGCGTCTGCTGGATGCGGCTGCGGATGCGCTCTTTCAACTCGGCCGTGGCGGCTTTGGTGAAGGTGACGACGAGGATCTTTTCCACCGGCAGCCGCCGTTCCAGCAGCAAGCGCAGCACCAGGCCGCAGATGGCCCAGGTCTTGCCGGTGCCGGCAGAAGCTTCCACCAGGGTGCAGCCGTCCAGCGGGGCAGCGAAGACGTCCAGCGGTGCGCTGATACCTTCGGTGCGTTCAGTGCGTTCGGGGCGTCCAGCGGATTCAGGCGCTGTCATCTGCAGCCTCATCGATCGCACTTTCTTGCAGATGTTGGCTCAAGGGCCCGAACACGGCTTCGGCCTGCTGGCCAAAGGCCTCGTCCAGCGGCTCGGCCACGCCGCGCAGTGCCAGCCGGTTGAAAGCGTCGGCGCCCTCGGCAAAGGGCTTGTGGCGACTGGCGGTCCACACGCCGCGAACGGCACTGGGGCTGCCTGGTCGCTGCGCCTGCATCCAGGAAGTGCGCGGATAGAAGTGCAAGGGCCAGCGCTGGCCCTGGGCGTACAGCGCGAGCAGGTTCACCAGCTCAGCTTCGGGGTCGGCCACTGCCTGGAAGACCCAATCGCGGTCGCTGGCAAGCCAGGTGGTTTGTGGCGCCGCTTGGCGTGGCGCATCCAGGTGCCCGCTTTGCTGCAAGCCCAGGCACAACAGCAGGTGGTGCAGCCAGGCGTCCAGCAGGTCTGGCCCCGTGGCCGGCGCTGGAAAGGCACGCCAGCGCACCTGGCCCTGCGCACGCAAGCTTTTGAGGGTGCCCGTCAGCAGCCAGGCGTCGCCATCGAGTCGGGTTTCGAGCTGTGCTGTCAGCGGCGGCAGTTCCGGGCCCATGCGAGCCGCCCGCACGCGCTGCGCAAACTGCTGCAGCGCCAGTACTTCGGCTTGCAGGGCCGCCGCGCCCAGCGGGCCGGGCGGCCAGTCCGGGCTGGCGCGGGCTGTGACCAGCGCCGTGACCAATGCGGCTTCCGGGTCAGCGTCCTGCAGCAGGGCAGGCAGCACAAGGGCGGCCAGGGCGCGCTGCGCACTGCGGTCGACGATAAAGGCTTCATCGTCCAGCAGCGCATCTTCGGTTTCTGTCAGCCGGATGCCCAGGCGCTCTTTCAGCAGCGTGCGGCTGGGATGGCGGAAGAACTGCAGCAGATCAGGCAGGCTGAGCTGACGCTGCGGTTCGCTGACGGGGGCCAGCGGCGTGGTGAAGAACAGCGGCTGGCGTTCGGCCACAGGGCGGTCTTCTTCTGCTTCTTCTTCGTTGTCGCTGTCCGTTTCGCCCGGCGCCTTTGCCAGCACGCCAGCGGGCCGGGCCAGACGGGCTTGCAGGGCTGCGGCCAGTTCCGTGTCGTGGCTGCGCAGCCGCAGATCGCTGCGGGGGTCGAACGGGGCGCGTGCGAAAGCCTGCAACGGGTGTTCGATGACGAGCCTGCTCCGCGCCTTTGCCGGCGGCAGCGGCAGGCCGGGCAGCACGTTGTCCAGCAGCTCTGAAACCAGCACCGAAGGCGGCAAGGCGCTGTTGTCGCGCAGGCTGCGGCCGGTGTAGGCCAGCCACAGGCTGCGGCGTGCGGCCAGCATCAGGTCGAGAAAGACATTGCGGTCTTCGCTGCGGCGCTGGCGGTCGCCGCGCCGCGGGGCCGCTGCGATGAGGTCGAACTCGGCTGGCCGCGCACCGCTGGGCCAGGCGCCGTCGTCCAGGCCCAGCACGCAGACCACGTCAAAAGGCAGCCCGCGCAGCGAAGCCATGGCGGCGAAGGTGATGGCGCCGCCCGGCACACCGCCCGGTGCGGTGGCCTGCAGTTGCTGCGCCAGGGCGGCGCGCACCACCGCCAGGGGCAAGGGTGTCGCCAAGCCAGTGGCTTGCCAGGCCCGCGCCAGCGCGGTGATGTGGGCTTGCAGTGCCAGCAGTTCTTCGTCGCCCGATGCATCGCCGGCTTCGGTCTGCAGGAATCGGGGCAGCAGGCCCGGCAGCAGCGCAGACCAGTCGGCTGGCGACAAGGGCTCGGCAGTCTCGGCCTGCAGTTCACTCAACGCCTGAACAAAGGCCCACAAACCGCCCAGCGCCTGGGCGCCCAGGCCTTCGGCGCCACCAGCGGGCAGCAAACCGGCCCAAGGTGGGGCGCTGTCTTCACCTGCTTCAGATGCGTCATCGGATGAAGGCAGGGCATAGCCCAGGAACAAGCGCGCCAGGCCTTCGCGCCAACTGTTGTTCGCCGTGGCCGGCAGGCCCAGCCGGCCGCGGTGCGCGGCGTCCTGCCCCCAGCGAATGCCGGCGGGGCCCAGCCAGTCGCGCACCTGCTGCAAGCCTTTGTCGTCGCTGCCTTGCAGCAAGCCGAAGCGGCGCGCCACCCCCGGTTGCTGCAGCAGGGCGTATACATCGCTGGCTGCCCAGCGCGAGCCGGCCAAAGCCAGCAAGTCCAGCAGCGCGCGGGCAGCGTCTTGTGCGCCGGTGGGCGCGTGGCCCGTCATCACATAAGGCAGCCGCCGCGCTGGCGGGGCGGTACCGAAAACAGCATCGATCAGCGGCGCGGCAGCGTCCAGGTCGGGCACTGCCACCAGCACGCGGCCAGGTTGCAACGGCTGCAGGCTGTTGTGTCCTGCCTCAGCTTGTGCAAACAAGCCGAGCAGGTGGTCGTGCAGCACTTCCAGCTGGCGCGTCATCGAATGGCAAATATGTACTTCCAGACTGCGGTCGCCGCTGTCCAGCAGCAGGCTGCCAGGGGCTGGCTCGCGCAGATCCAGCACCGCGTTTTGCAGCTGGGCCAGCAGCGACTGGCCTGCTGCGGGCAGGAACAGCGCGTCTTCGCTGGCTTGCGTGCCGGCCGCGTTGACCAGGGCGTCCAGCTGCGCCTGCGTCTGCTGGCCCCAGCGGCTGAGCAGGCTGTTGCCGATCTCGAAGCCCTGGTCGCGGCCGTGTGCCTGCCATTGCAACTGCAATTGCAATTGCAATCGCGCCAGCCTGCGCGTGTCGACCAGATCGAACCAGTGTTCCTGGCAGGGGTTCAGTGCATAGATATGTATGTCAGCGTATTGCGCCAGGGCCTGCAGCCACTGCAGGTGCATGGGGGGCATGGTCGGCAGCGCAAAGACATGGGCTGGCTGCGCCAGTGCGGCTTTGCGCACGGCTGTTGCTTGATCAAGCGTTTCGAGGAAAGGCTGCGCACCCGGCTCGTCGGTCAGGCCCAGCGTCACACGCCGCCACAAGGCGGCTTGCCAGGCAGCGTCTGCGTGGTCAGCCAGCCCGGGCCAGGCTGCGTCCGCAGACCAGGCCTTCAGGCCGTCGGCACGGTAGCTGGTGTATTGCTCCAGCAAGCCAGCCACTCGGCCGGCCAGCTCGAAAGGCATCAAGGCATCAGCGCCTTGCAGATAACTGGCCAAGCGCGGGTGCGCGGCCACGAAGCCGGCGTCGCAGAAAGCGGCGTAGACGCGCCACACCAGAGTGACTGCCGCAAACGGTGAACTGCGCGGCCCCGGCCCGGCCAGGCGCGACCACAACCAAGGCGCCAGGAACTCGAAGCGCACTTGCGCGCAGACGCCTTCGCTGCGCGCCAGTTCCAGCGTCAGCGCGCGGCGCAGGGCCAGGCTGGGCACCACCACCTGGCGTGGCTCGAACAATGCCGCCATACCGCCTGCCGCAGGCGCGCCCATCTGACGCAGCCATTGCGCGGCCAGCACCTCGTAGCGGTTGGAGAAATGGATGTGCAGCACGGGCGCGTTCGGCTCAGCCCGCCTGGACGTCGAAGCGGGCCAGGAAGCTCCGGTCGATGTGGTCCTTCCAACGCCAGGCCCAGCGGCCGACGAGCGCGCCATGCAGCGACCAGCGCCCGCGCGCTGCAATTGCGCGCCCGTCTGCGGTGGCCAGCAGGGCCAGAAAGCCGTCCTGCGGCTGGTAGTCGGTCAGCGGTGCGCCAGTCAGCACGGCGCGCAGATTGGCGGTGAGCACCGGCCCCATGCGCACCGCATACACGCCAGCCTTGGGCAGCGGCTGGGCCCAGGCCGCGCAATCACCCACGGCAAACACATGCGGGTGACTGGTGGACCGCAGTTGCCGGTCGATGCTGAAATAACCCCGGTCGCTGGTGGCCAGGCCGGTGCCGCGCTGCCAGGCATGGGCCTGCGCGCCGGTGGCCCACAGCACCAATTCTTCGGCTTGCGTGGTGGCGGGGTCGAAGTCGGTTTCGAGTTGCACCTCTACCCCTGCGCGCAGCAGCGCGGCATGTGCGGCGCGCACCGCCCCCGGTGCCAGGCCGGGCAGCAAGGCGCCGCGCGTGACCAGGCGCCCGGCGATGCGTGAATCGGGTGGCCTGGGGCCAGCTTGCATCGCGCGCAGGCGCGCCAGCACCGCCAGCAAAGATTCGACACCGGCCGCGCCACCGCCCACGGCGGTGACCAGGCGGGTGCGCTCGCTGTTGGCGGTCTCTTGTTCCAGCACCGCTTCCCAAGCCTGGTGCAGCCGGCCCAGCGGGCGCAGCGACAACACTTGCGCGGGCAGATCCTGCGGCGGCTGCAGCGTGGAGCCGACGTTCAAGGAAAGCACGTCCCAGCCCAGTGGGCTGCCGTCATCCAGCTGCAACTGGCGCTGGCCCGGGTCCATCCCCCGCACTTCGCCCATCACCAGCCGGGCGCCTGCGGCATGGGCCAGCGCGGCAAAGTCGATGCAGATTTCCTTGAAGCCATATGTGCCCGCCAGCCAGCCCGGCACCATGCCCGAGTAAGGCGCCAGGGTACTGGGCGAAACCAGGCTCACCTGCACCCCGGGCACGGGTGCCGCGATCCAGGCTTTCAGTACCTGCGCATGCGCGTGGCCCGCACCCACGAGTACCAGTTGCTTCATGGCAGCCATGCTGCAGGCACATGTTGCAGGTCTGCGGGTTCATCGATGTCTGCCAGCGGCGGCAGCTCTGCATGCGACAAACCGGCTGCGGCCAGGCGCTGGCGCGTGGCGGACATGACGCTGGCGTTGCTCCAGGTCATCTCTTCAAAGACGCTGGAGAAGGGCGCCACGCTGGCGCCGCGCAGGCCGATGAGGCCATAGCCGCCGTCCAGTGCGGGAATGAACACCGCGTCGTGCCTTGACAAGGCCAGCGCGGCCTGTTGCAGCGTGGGCGCATCGAGGCCGGGAATGTCGGTGCCCATCAAGAGCGCGCAGCCGCTGGTGGGCAGCCAGCGCGCAAAGGCTCGCTGCATGCGCTGGCCCAGGTCGCCCTCGCCTTGGTCTTGCAGCGCAACTTGCGGGCTGCGCAGCGGCGCCAGCAGCGGGTCAGAAGCATCAGGGGCGCAGCACAGTTCCACCGGCCCCAGACGGGCCCGCACCGCCTGTTCCAGCGCATGTGCCAACAGCTGCTGTGCCAGGTCAGCCGCAGCTTTTGCACCCAGCGCCGGCACGAGCCGGGTTTTGGCATAGCCCGGCCGTGGCGACTTGGCCATGACGATGACGGGGCAGATGAATGGGAGCGGCAACGAGGTGGGCATCAGCCGTTAACGATAGAGCCTGGCCAGCGCGTGAGCCGGCTCACCGCGCCAGTAGCGCCAGCGCAGCCGCCACATCAGCAGGATGGTGCGCCAGGCGCCCCGGCTGTCCCAGCGCCGGCCCGAGGTGACGACGCGCTGGCGCAGGCAGGCCGGGCGGCCGGCTTGGAGCAAGCGGCGCGAGATTTCCACGTCTTCCATCAGCGGCTGGTCTGGGAAGCCGCCCACGCGATCGAAAGCAGCGCGGCGCATGAAGATCGCCTGGTCACCTGTGGCGATGCCGGTGATGCGCGAGCGCCGATTCATCATCGCGGCCACCATGGGCAGCCAGCGCGAGCGGCCTTCGATATGCACGTCGAAGCGGCCCCATGCGGCGCCTCCAGCCAGCGCGCTGGCGATCGCGCTGTCGGCGCCTGCAGGCAGGCGCGTGTCGGCATGCAAGAAGAGCAGGGTGGCGCCACGCGCATGCGCTGCACCGTGGTTCATCTGCCTGGCTCGCCCACGCGGGCCCGCCAGCACGATGCTGGCCAGGCCCTGGCAGCGCGCTACCGTGGCATCTTCACTGCCGCCATCGACGACGATCACCTCAGCGCCCCGAGCGCGCAGCGGCGCCAGCGCGGCCAGGTGCTCGCTGACGCATGCAGCTTCATTGAGCACCGGCAGCACGATGCTGAGCGCGGGCGGGGCAGTGGGCAATGTGCTTTCCGGTTTCAACATGGGTACAAGTGCGGCTGGAAACGAGTCGGCCGTATTCTTAACGGAACTTGACCGAACGAGACTCGGGCACCCTGCGACGGCAGCCGCCACGCAGCGGCGCATGAAAGTGGACGCAAGCAACATGAACAAAGCATTCACCAAAGAGCCGGAAGGCGATGAAGACAACGGTGACGATGACGTCGGCGCCGGCCTGCCGCCCCTGCCTGCCGGCACGCGAAACTACCTCACCCCTGGTGGCTACCAGCGCCTGCGCGATGAGTTGATGAGCTTGCTGGACGACGAGCGGCCGAAGATCGTGGAGATCGTTTCCTGGGCGGCGAAAAACGGCGATCGCAGCGAGAACGGCGACTATCTCTACGGCAAGAAGCGCCTGCGCGAGATCGATCGCCGCATTCGCTTTCTCACCCAGCGGCTGGAACTGGCCGAGGTGGCCGATCCGTCGGTACACCACGGCAAGGATCAGGTGTTCTTCGGCGCCACCGTCACCTATGCCAGCGCTGGCGGCACCGAGCGCACCGTCACCATCATGGGCATCGATGAAGCCGACAGCCTGCAGGGCCAGGTGAGCTGGATATCGCCCATCGCACGCGCCTTGCTCAAGGCCCATGAAGGCGACGAGGTGACGCTGCAAACGCCCGCAGGCGCCGAGCGCATCGAAGTGCTGAAGGTGGGTTACCCGCCAGCGGGCTGAGGCGGCTTGTGGCGCGACACGCGCTGCACGCCAGTCGAACGCCGCACCGCACGCAGGATTTCTGCCAGGTGCACGCGATCGCGCACGCTCACCAGCACGCGCAACTCCACCGTTTCGTCGGCTGAATCGGCGTCCATGTCCAGGTGGATGATGTCGGCCTCGGCCTTGCCGATGCGGCTGGCCACTTCGGCCAGAACGCCTTTGCCGTTCTTCACCAGCACGTCCAGCTGGGTCTCGAAAGCGCGGCTCATCTCTTCAGCCCATTCCACCGGCATCCAGCGCTCGCGGTCGCGCTCGAACAGGCGCTTGCCCACGGGGCATTCCGCCGTGTGCACCAGCAGGCCTTCGCCGCGGCCCAGGTAGCCGACGATCTGGTCGCCGGGAATGGGGCGGCAACAGTTGGCCAGCTGGATGGAAGCGCCTTCGCTGCCATCGACAAAGATCATGCCTTGCGTGGGTACGCTGTCGTCCTGGCCATAGCGGCCCAGGGTCAGCATCACGGCGTCGGGGCGGATGCCGCGCTCACCCATGAACTGCGCCAGCCTTTTGGCCACGATCACGGCAATCTTGCGGCCCAAGCCAATGTCGACCATCAGATCGGCGCGCTGGCGGTTGCCGCTCCATCGCGTCAATTGCTGCCACAGGCTGCAGGCCTGCTCGTCGCTGGGGTCGGACGAGGGGATGGTCAGGCCCTCTGCGCGCAGCGCCTGGGCCAGCATCTTCTCGCCCAGTGCCTGCGATTCCTCGGCCTCCATGTTCTTCAGGTAGTGGCGAATCTTGCTGCGCGCACGGCCCGTGCGCACCATGCTCAGCCAGCCCGGGTTGGGGCGCGCACCGGGCGCGGTAATGATCTCGACCACGTCGCCACTGCGCAGCGGCGTGCGCAGGGCCACGGGTTCATCGTTGATCTTCGCCGCCACCATGTGGTCGCCCACGTCGCTGTGGATGGCGTAGGCAAAGTCCACCGCCGTGGCTCCACGCGGCAGGGCCAGAATTCTGCTGCGCGGCGTGAACACATAAACCGCGTCAGGGTAGAGATCAATCTTGACGTGTTCCAGAAACTCGGCCGCGTCGCGCGTTTCGTCTTGAATGTCGACCAGGCTTTGCAGCCACATTGAAGACAGGCGTTGCGCGTCGGCATTGGCGCCGTCCTTGTCGCCTGCTTTGCCGCCGGACTTGTAGAGCCAGTGCGCAGCGATGCCTTTCTCAGCCACCGCGTGCATGGCATCGGTGCGCATCTGGAATTCCACTGCCGTGCCCAGCGGACTGACCAGGGTGGTGTGCAGGCTCTGGTAGCCGTTGGCCTTGGGGATGGCGATGTAGTCCTTGAAGCGGCCGGGCACGGGCTTGTAAAGCTGGTGCAGCACGCCCAAGGCGACATAGCAGTCGGTGAGCGTGGGTACGACGATGCGAAAGCCGAAGAGGTCGTTGACCTGCGTAAAGCCGGCATGCTTTTCGCGCATCTTGCGGTAGATTGAATAGATCGTCTTTTCGCGCCCGCTGACCTGCACTTTCAGCTTTTGCTGAGTAAATGCTTTCTCCACATCGCCCTGGACGCGCCTGACGATGTCGCGCCGTGTGCCGCGCGCGCGCTTCACCGCTTTGTTCAGGGCAGCATGCCGCCAAGGGAACAACATCTCGAAGCTGAGATCCTGAAGTTCACGGTAGGTCTGGTTCAGGCCCAGCCGGTGGGCGATAGGGGCGTAGATATCCAGCGTCTCGCGCGCGATGCGTCCGCGCTTGCTAGGCGCCATGGCCTGCATGGTGCGCATGTTGTGCAGCCGGTCTGCCAGCTTGACGAGGATCACGCGCACATCGCGCGCCATGGCCAGCAGCATCTTGCGAAAGCTCTCGGCCTGACTTTCCTCGCGCGTGTCGAACTGCAGCTTGTCCAGCTTGGTCAGGCCATCCACGAGGTCTGCGGTGACGGCGCCGAAGCGTTCGATGAGTTCGGTCTTGGTGACGCCCTGGTCCTCGATGGTGTCGTGCATCAAGGCGGCCATGATGGCCTGCGCGTCGAGCTTCCAGTCGGCGCACAGCCCGGCCACGGCAATCGGGTGGGTGATGTAGGGCTCGCCGCTGTGGCGGAACTGTCCGAGGTGCGCAGCGTCGGCGAAACGGTACGCATCTCGCACCAGTTTCAGCTCGCTCTTGCTCAGGTAGCCGAGCTTGTCGGCCAGCATGGCGAAAGACGATGCCTCGCTGGCGGGCCCGGTCGCCACCAGCGGCGCACGCGACAACCCCTGCAGTGCTGCAGGCAGCAATTCAGCGGCCAGAGAACGAAGACTCATGGCCTGAATTTAGCTTGGTTTGACTGGCCCGTCGTTGTTGTGAGCTGCCAGACGACGGGCAAAACCGCGTAGGGGTCTACGCAATAGCGATTAAACCGGAACTTTGCGCAGCATCTCGATACCGATTTCGCCAGCAGCGATTTCACGCAGAGCCGTGACGCCGGGCTTGTTCTTGGTCTCGACCTTGGGCGTGTGGCCCTGGCTGAGCATGCGCGCACGGTAGGTGGCGGCCAGAACGAGCTGGAAGCGATTGGGGATCTTTTCCAGGCAATCTTCGACGGTGATGCGGGCCATGGGGTATCGGGACAGTTCCCGCTAGATGAGGTTGAGCGCAGCAAAGACTTGCGTGCGATTGCGCTGTTGCGCGGCGTATCTCAGTCGCTGTGAATGAACGACCGTCTTCAAGTCGAAGAGCGCACTTTCAAACAGGCTGTTGATGATAACAAAGTCGAAATGACGCGCCTGCGCCACTTCCTGGCGCGCATTGACCATGCGCTGCGCAATGATTTCAGGCCCGTCTTCGCCACGGCGTTGCAGCCGCTGTTGCAACTCGTCCCAGCCTGGGGGCAGGATGAAGATCAGTACCGCGTGCGGAAAAATCTGCTTGATCTGCAAAGCGCCCTGCCAGTCGATTTCCAGCACCACGTCTTCTCCGCCCGCCAGGCGCTGGGCGATGGCATTGCGGCTGGTGCCGTACAGGTTGCCGTGCACCTGGGCATGTTCGAAGAATTCGCCAGCGTCGATCATCTGGCGAAACGCTGATTCATCGATGAACCAGTATTCCCGGCCATTCACTTCCTGCCCGCGTGGCGCGCGCGTGGTGTGCGAGATGGAAACCGCCAGCCGCGAGTCGAGTTCGAGCAAGGCGTTGACGAGGCTGGACTTGCCAGCGCCGCTGGGTGCTGCCACGCAGAAAAGGTTGCCCGGGGTGTCGGCCATGGGGTGTGCGGTAGACGTCATGGAGATTACTGCGTTGACTTTTTTCTTTCGGCTTTCTACAAGCCCAGCAGTGTTACCAGCAAGATAATCACGCCCAGGCTCAAGTTGACGGACGCAAAAGTCCGAATCTTCGCCATGGCTGCTGCGCCGCCAGCCCAGTCTGAAGCGGCCACAGCGCGCACCAACCGCTTGTAAAGCGCGAAACGAATGTGCAGGAACAGGGCGACCATGGCGATGCCCAGCACGGCCATCACCGTCCACGACAAAGGCATGTTGAAGCTGCCTCCAGACTGCACGGTTTGCTTGGCTACCCGCCCCAACATCCACACGCCGCTGACCAGTGTGAGCAATGAAGCGACCAGAACCGCCTGGAAGAAGCGACCCAACACATCGCTCATCAATCGCAGCCGCACGGGCGCGTCCAGCTGTTTGGCACCCGGGTACAGGAAGAAGTGTGTGAAGACCATGCCGCCTATCCAGACGATGATGGCTAGCAGGTGGATGGTTTTAAGACCGAGGTAGATCATCTGGTTATCCTGAAATGAGAGGCGGCCAGGCTTTGCAGGGCTGACCCTTTGTTGCCTGGTGCTGGCGCGCATTCTCAGCGCTTCTGCATGCCACAAGACCCAGCAATGATTTGTACATCTACCCACGGCCAGCACGCGATTGCTGGCGCTGTATCTTGAAGCGCGTGAATTTGCTCCAACCCGCCTTGAGCTGTCGGACAAAATGATGGACGAGAGAGTCTGATGAAAATCGCTTTATGGGTGGTGTGTTTGCTGTTGTTCGGTTTCTGGACGGGCGGGGCCCTGTTGCTCGCAGAGTTGACCGATTGGACAGCGCGCCAGTTGGCTTCCGGCGGCACGGCCGCCATGGGCCAGGTTCTGGCGGATTGGCCCATTCCCGCCTGGGCTGCCGTCTGGGTTGACGCTGCCTGGATCGAGGCAGCGCAATCGGCATTGAGCGCGGCGCTTCAGGGCCTGGAAGGCAGCCTGCCGATGCTGGGGTCGCTGGTCGGCTGGATCAAGCCTGTGATCTGGGTCATGTGGGGCTTGGGCGTGGTCGTGCTGATGCTGCTGGCGGGCGGCGGCCATCTGCTGTTGGGCCGCATGCGGCCGGCAGTGGCTCACGGGGCGTGAACGCGGTCGCGGCAGCCATGCTGGCAGGCCGCCAGGCGACGTTCCCGCTCAATGCTCAGTGCTCAATGTGCAACGCGCAACGCGCAACGCTCCCTTCGGCAGTTGCGCGCTGAGTTATTCTCCAGCGTGAACTGGACGCACGTACAGCCATCAACAAGAATCAACAGCGATCTGCCTGGCTGATTTGCATCCGCATCCTCACCCGCAGGCCCAGGCGGGAGCGCCCCTTCAAAGCGCCTGGGACTACACCGTTTCGGTTCGCAGCCTGTGCGAATTCACCGCCAAGCGGGGCGACCTGGACCGGCGTTTCACGCCCTCGGCCACGGCGCTCGAAGGCCTGAACGGCCAGACCACGGTGACATGCAAACGTGGCCCCGGTTACCAGACTGAAGTGGCACTGGCCGGCGTATTCGAGCAACTGCGCGTGCGCGGCCGTGCCGATGGCTACGACCCCGTTCGCCGCTGTCTGGAAGAGATCAAGACGATCCGCGGCCACCCCGACGACATCCCTGAAAACCGGCGCCACCTGCACTGGGCCCAGCTCGAAACCTATGGCGCGCTGTTTTGCCGCGATCGCGGCTTGCCCGAGATTGCGCTGGCCTTGGTTTACTACGACGTCAACAGCGAATCCGAGATCGAACTGCGCCAGGTGTTCACCGCCGAGGCACTGCAATCCGCTTTCGTTACCCGGTGCAAGAGCTTTCTGGACTGGGCGCGACAAGAAGCGGCGCACCGCGCGCAACGCGATGCGGCCTTGACGACGCTGTCGTTTCCGCCAGGGCCGTTTCGGCCGGGGCAACGCGGCCTGGCCGAAGCCGTGTACCGGGCGGCCACCGCTGGCCGGGCGCTGCTGGCCCAGGCGCCCACGGGCATTGGGAAAACGCTGGGCACCTTGTTCCCGCTGCTGCGGGCGATGCCGGGGCAGGGCATCGACAAGATCGCCTACCTGACCTGCAAAGGCACGGGCCGCCTGACGGCGCTGGAGGCGCTGCAGCGATTGCGCTCGGGTGCCCAGGGCCAGGCACTGCGGGTGATTGCCCTCGTCTCCAAGGCGCAAGCTTGCGAACACCCCGACAAAGCCTGCCATGGCGATGCCTGCCCGCTGGCGCAAGGCTTCTACGACAGGCTGCCTGCAGCGCGTGCCGACGCTGTGGCGCAAGGCTGGCTCGACCCCGAAGCACTGCGCACCAGTGCGCTTCGCCACCAGGTCTGCCCTTACTACCTGGGCCAGGAACTGCTGCGCTGGTCTGACGTGATCGTGGGCGACGTACACCATGCCTTCGATGCCCATGGCCAGCTCTGGGGCCTGGCGCAAACGCAAGACTGGCGGCTGGCGCTGCTGGTAGATGAAGCCCACAACCTCGTCGAACGACTGCGCAGCATGTACAGCGCCAGCCTGGGTTCAGGCCAGATTCGCTCGGCGTTACAGCTTGCGCCAGGCGCGCTGCGCTCGAAGCTGGACGCGCTGCTGCGCACCATCGACGACATCGCCGCCAGCCAGGCTGAAGACTACGGCGTGCTGGGTGAGATTCCTGATGTCTTGATGCAGGGCCTGCAAGCCATCAATGCCGCGCTGGGTGAGCACTTTCGCAGCCGGCCGCTGGCAGCGGGGCCGCTGCTGGCGCTGTACTTCGAGCTGATGCGTTTCCAGCGGCTGGCCGACTGTTTCGGCGACCATTCGCTTTTCGAAGTGCTGCGTGTTCCGCTGGAAACTGAAGACGATTTCGAGGCCACGCTGTGCTTGCGCAATATTGTCCCGGCGCGCTTCGCACGGCCCCGATTCAAGGGGTTGCACAGCGTCACGTTGTTCTCGGCCACGCTGGGCCCTGCGGGCTATCAGCGTGACATGCTGGGCTTGCCCGAAGACACGGCCTGGATCGATGTGCCCCCTGTTTTCCCGGCAGAGAACCTGACGGTGCGCGTGGCACACCAGGTGTCTACGCGCTATGCACACCGCGGCCGCAGCATCCAGGGCCTGACCCAGCTGATGGCCGAGCAGTACCAAGCGCATCCCGGCAATTACCTGGCTTTTTTCAGCAGCTTCGACTACCTGCAGCAGGTGGCAGACCACTTGGCGCAAACGCGGCCCGAGATCGCGCAGTGGCGGCAGGGCAGGGCGATGGACGGCTCGGCCAGGGAGGCGTTTCTGAGCAGGTTCTCGCCAGCGGGCGCAGGCATCGGCTTCGCGGTTCTGGGCGGTGTGTTTGCAGAAGGCGTGGACCTGCCGGGGCGGCGTTTGATCGGTGCGTTCATTGCCACACTGGGGCTGCCTCCGGTATCTGCCATGCAAGATCAGATGCGGGCACGGCTGGACAAGATGTTCGGGGAAGGGCACGGTTACGCCGATCTGGTGCCGGCCATGCACAAGGTGGTTCAGGCAGCAGGCCGCGTCTTGCGCACGCCCGAAGATCAGGGCTGGCTTTGGCTGCTGGACGACCGCTATGCGCGCCCTCAGGTGGCTGCACTGCTGCCGCCGTGCTGGGGGCTGGTGGCCCCCCAGCTTGAAGCGCCGCTGGTGGGGCAACCCGCTATCGCGCAGCCGCCTGCGGGGGATAGGATGTAGTGCGAGCAGCGGACCGGTGTGCGGGCCACGCAGCGCACCTACAGCGCTTGAAATGCTTGCAAAGCCAGCAGGAGGCATGTGTGTCCATCAACGGCAAGACCATGGGCCTGGCCCTTTCGGGCGGCGGTTTTCGCGCCACGCTGTTTGGTCTGGGTTCGCTGTGGCGGCTGAACGATGCAGGCCTTTTGGGCAAGCTTGACCGCGTGACCAGCGTGTCGGGTGGTGCCGTGTTGATGGGCGTGTTGGCCCACCGTTGGCGGCAGCTGCAATTCGTCGATGGCCGCGCCGGCAACTTCGAGGCGGTGATTGCGCAGCCCTTGATGACTTTTTGCCGCCAGACGATCGACATTGGCGCGGGCATCAAAGGCTGGTTGACACCCGGCAAGACGGCGGGCGACTTCCTGGCTGACCGTTATGCCAAAGATTTGTTTGGCCGCGACACACTTAAAAGCCTGCCCGCAGCCGACGGCCAGAGCACACCGCGCTTTGTGTTCTACGCCACCAACCTGCAAACCGGCCGCAGCTTTCGCATGCGAAGCGACATGCTGGCCGACTGGATGCTGGGCATCAACCGCCGGGCCGACATGCCGCTGGCCCTAGCGGTGGCTGCATCCAGCGCATTTCCGCCCATTTTCTCGCCTGTTGTCCTGAACACGGATTCGGCCGACTGGACCGATGGCAGCGCCGGCCCGGGCCTGCACGCGATGCGCGGGCGCATCGTGCTGGCAGACGGCGGCATCTACGACAACATGGGCCTGGAGTCTCTGTTCAACAAGGTAGATATCGTGCTCGTCAGCGACGCAGGCGCACCTTTCGAGATCAAAGAGAACCCGCCCGAAGACCACGTCCTTCAGCTGGGCCGCGTGCGCGACATCCTCATCGACCAGACACGTGCGCTGCGCAAGCGCTGGCTCATCAGCGACTTCGAGGCCGGTCGCCAGCGCGGCGCCTACTGGGGCATCGGCACGAACATGGCGGCGTACCCGGCCGGGCCGCGCATGACGGCAGACACAGCCATCAGCGACGCACTGGAAGCCGTGCCCACGCGGCTGGCTGCATCGGACGCACCGTTGCAGGGGCAGCTCATCAACTGGGGCTACGCGCTGTGCGATGTATCGCTGCGGCTGCGCGCCGGGCTGGACTTGCCGATGGCAACCCACTGGCCACAGCCGGGTTGGCCGCTGTGAACCGGCACCCTGTCGTCCGCCCCACGGCCTGCGTGGCGAAACGCGTGAAGCACTGAAGCATGGACCGCCAAGGGCTGGCAGCCTGGAGCCTGGAGATTTCCGATGCGGACTTCGCCTGCGCCTTGGCTGCGCTGGGTGTACTCAGCGCGTTGCCGCGTAGTGCGGGCGCTTCCATTCACATCGGCGGGCACTGGGAGCTTGGCGCCTTGCCCCAGCGCTTCCATCAGGCGATGGCGAAAGACCGCGTGCTGCGCTGGCGGCTGCAGCTGCCTCAGCCCGGCGCACGCGGTTTGCGTCTGAACTTCGCCGCGCTGGGCGCACCGGCGAGCCGCCTGGCGCCGCCTGATGCCCCCGCCCTGGCAGCCGTGTGGCGCGACTTCATTGGCGGCATGCTGCTCGGCGGTGGCCCCGACCGCAGCCCGCGCCTGGCCATGCAAGGTGCCAGCCGCGATGCTGCTGCCCAGATGGCTTGGGCGCCCTGGTTGCAGCTGGGCGAGGTGGGGGCTGCCAGTGTCTACCTGGCCGATGCCTTTGCTTCTGACGGCCGCACCGACTGGCACTGGCCCATCACGCTGGCCACCCTGCCCGGTGATCCGCTGTCCGCGCCGCTGGCCGACCTGCAGGCCAGCTTCCCGCCTGATGGGCCTTTTAACTATGTCGAAGCATCGCGCGACACACCGCGTGTGGAAGTACTGGTCATCGGTGCCAGTGCGGCCGATGCGCTGGCGCGCACGATCAGCAGTGGTTTGCGGCTGCGCGGCTGCCTGGTCGTTGTGGCCGGGCTGGGCCTGGACGAGCCCACCGCAGCCGAACCCTTGCTGCGCGCCCTGGTGGCGCGCTTGTCAGCCGAGGGCGTAGTGGTAGTCACGCCAGGCAGCTCTGCTGCAGACCTGGCAAGGCAGACCAACCAGTTCGCCTTCGAGATGGCGCACAACCAGCCGCTGGACCTGGCGCTGCGGGCCGCCTTTGCGCCTGGCGCCTTGCTGCTGCTGAACCGTGACCTGCTGAAGATCAGCCGCCTGACCGAGGCGCTGGACCGCGCCACGAAGCGCTTGCGCGCGCTGCCGCCGCGGGCCGAAGTGCGCCTGACAGAGCGCTCTTTCGAGCGCCTGGGCCTGCCGCGTGTGCGCATGCGCGACGCAGCGCCACGCGCTGCCCCGCCGGGAGCTACGCGCTCAGCGCCCATGGCCGCTGGCGCCGCAGCGCCGGTTGATCTGGCCGATGCCATCGATTCAGCGCGCGCGAACTTCGGTTTTGACGCCGAAAGCGGCGAGGCCACGGCCATCACCGAGCTCGCGCGCAGCGTGGCTGATGAAGAGGCCGAACTGGTGCGCCAAGCCGCCGTGCCGCGCCATGTGCAGCAGAAAAGCCTGCGCAAAGTGAGTGGCGAGTTTGTTGAAGAACGCGGCGCTTATGTGGTGGGCGAAACGCTGATGGTGCAGGTGCACATTGGCCCCAAGCGCGCTGGCAGCACCGCCGCGCCCACGGCCTTCCCGGAACACCGCCTGCCGCCGCAGCGTGGTGCGCATCGGCTGCAGGTGGTGCTTCACGAGCCCCGGCAATTCGACCAGCCGATGCTGCGCGACATCTTGTTGCCCAAGCGCGGCAGCAGCAGCAAGGCTGAATTCGTCTTCACGCCGCAGAAGGCAGGTGCTTTCGACGCGCGCTTGTCTGTCTTGCATCGCGGCCGCATCTTACAAACGGTACTGCTGCGCACCCAAGTGATGCGTACCCAAGTGATGCGCACGCAAGCCTTGCGCAGTGAAGCCGCGCGTGCGCAGAACGCCGACGGTATTCGCCTGGACGACGAGACGCAGGTGCGCCACGACTGGTCTGACCTGGGCAGTCGCCGCCACTTCGACCTGGCCCTGGTGCTGAACCACACCGCAGCTGGTCAGCCGCTGATGACAGGCGTGGCCGGGCGACAAGCCTGGGCCAGGAGCCTGGACGGCATCGACACGCCAGTACGCAAGCTCAACCAGCTGATTTCCGAAGTCGCGCTGAGCGTGGTGGACTACGCCGACGGCCTGGATCAGGGCGAAAACCCCAAGCTGCTGGTGGGTCTGGCGCGCGTGGGTGCAGACCTGTATTCACGGCTGTACCGCGACCAGCTGAAAGTCCTGCAAAGCGGAGATTTCGATATCGGCGATGAAGCCGTCACTTATATGCAGGTGGTGAGCACGCGGCCAGACGCCGTGGTGCCGCTGGAATTCATGTATGACTTCAACCCGCCGCACCCAGGCGCCACGGTTTGCCCACAGCACCGCCAAGCGCTGCAAGACGGCCGCTGCCCCAGCCACTGTGCCCGGCGTGACAAGCCCACCGGCCATGTCTGCCCCATGGGTTTCTGGGGCCTGAAGAAGGTGATCGAGCGCCATCTCTTCGATGCGCGAACCAGCGTACCCGAAGCTGCGCAAGTGCTGGTGCGCGCCGAAGCCGTGGAAGGACGAAACCAGCTGGACCTGAGCCTGGGCGCGCTGGTGGGCTACAGCCAGGAAGTGAAGTCTGGCGACCTGGCGCCGCTGTTGCGGCGTCTGGCAGCCGCACTCGGAACCCCTGTGCCGGTGGCGCAGGACTGGGACGCCTGGCAGGCGCATGTGAAGGCGAATGGGCCAGCGCTGCTGCTGGCTTTTCCGCACAACGAAGGCCAGGACGAAGATGTGCTGCTGGAGATTGGCGGCAAGAAGCTCTACACCCTGGGGCTGGATGCCAGCTATGTGCGCAATGACGCCGGGGCTTCGCCACTGGTGTTCTTGCTGGGATGCGACGTGGCCAGCACAGCGCAGGATTTCTCGAACCACACCCGCTATTTCCGCGAGGCCGGCGCCGTGGTGGTGGTGTCCACCATCGCCACCGTTTTCGGGGCCCATGCCGTGCGCGTGGGCGAAGCCATCGTGGCTGGGCTGATGCTGCCGCCGGGCGACAAGCGGCCAGCGGGCCAACGTCATCTGGGCGAGATCATCCGCGACGCCAAGCGCGCAGCGCTGCTGGACAGCGTGCCGATGGCCATGTGCGTGGTGGCCTTTGGCGACGCCGACTGGCGCCTTTGAGCAGCCACCACGACACCCGCATGGCCGGCGAATTCATGACCCTGGAAATGCTGCCGGCCCTGCACGGCGACGCGCTGCTGCTGCAGTGGGGCGACAAGCAGCGCACGCGCCGCCTGCTGATGGACGGTGGCCCGATTGGCGCCTTTGCAAATTTGCGCGCACGGCTGGACGCGTTGCCTGCAGGCGACAAGCGCTTCGAGCTCATCGTGCTGAGCCATGTGGACACCGACCACGTGGACGGCCTGGTGCGCCTGTTTGCCGAACCCCCGCCCTGGCCTTTTGTCGTGAAAGACGTCTGGTTCAACGGCTGGGCCCACATGCAGCCCGCGCACGGCTTGCTGGGCGGCAAGCAGGGCGAATATTTCAGCGCGTTGCTTTCGCGGCGGCTGGGCCCTGGCGTCTGGAATGGTGCTTTCGACGGCCAGGCCGTGCGCGTGCCCGATGCCGGCCCACTGCCTGAAAAGCAACTGCCCGGCGGCTTGAAGCTGACCCTGCTGTCGCCCAGCCGGGCCAAGCTGGACCGCATGCGCGACGCCTGGCGCAAAGACCTGGGCGATGCCATCACCCCCGGCGATCTGGACGGCGCCTGGGAAGTGCTGGCCAGGCAGAAGCGCTATCTGCCAGGGCAGGGCCTGCTGGGTTCAACGCCTGAACTGGACGCGATGCTGCACAAGCAGTCTCGCCCGGACAAGGCAGCGGCCAACGGGTCCAGCATCGCGCTGCTGGCCGAATTCGCGGGCAAGTCTGTGCTGTTGCTGGGGGATGCACATGCCGATGTCGTGACGGCTTCGCTGCAGCGGCTGCTGCAGGCACGCGGCCTCAAGCGATTGGCCGTGGGCGCCATGAAGCTGGCCCACCACGGCAGCAAGGGCAATGTCAGCGACGAACTGCTGGCGCTGGTGGACGCACCGAACTTCCTGTTCAGTACCAACGGCGCCATATTTCGCCACCCTGACGACGAGGCCGTGCAGCGCGTCATTGCACGCGCTGCACCTGCCGTGCCCACGCTGTGCTTCAACTACCGATCTGCACGCAACCAAGCCTGGGAGCTGGCGGCCAGGCAAGCCGAGCTGGGCTTTGCCACACGTTACCCGCAAGCACCGGGTGCATCGATGGTGGTGGCGCTTTAGGGACCAGGCTGCAATCTGTCGAGCAGGCCTCGGGCGCGCAGGTGGAGTGATGCATTACCGCTGACGCGCGGCCGCCAGCCTGGCCCTGTTTCGTGTAAAAGCGCACGGCGGCGGTGGTGGGCGATGCGCGTATCACTGGTCGAATGTCGTTGTGGGCGAAGCGGCGCAACAGGCGCCGCTCCGTACCCGAAGGCCACCAGGAGCCCCGCCCCATGTTCCGTAGTACGTTGTTGGCGCTTGCGCTTCTTTCAGCCGGGCTGTGTTTTGCGCAGTCGGGTGGGCAGTCGGGTGGGCAGGCGGGGGCGCCGTCGGGCGCTCAGTCGGGCGCCCAGCCTGCCCCCCAGCCCGCTTCTTCATGGGCGCCTTCGCAGCCCGTGGAACTGGTGGTGCCTGCAGGCACGGGGGGCGGTGCCGATCAGATGGCGCGTCTGCTGCGCGAGCTGATCGCCAAACACGGGCTGATGAAGCAGCCCATCGATGTCGTCAACAAGGCTGGCAACTCTGGTGCTGAAGGTCTGCTGGACATGCGCGCTTCCAGCGGCAACCCGCACAAGCTGATCATCACCTTGTCCAACCTGTTCACGACGCCGCTGGCCACCGGCAGCGACTTCCGCTGGACCGACCTGACGCCCGTGAAGATGCTGGCCCAGGATCAGTTTGTGCTGTGGGTGCGTGCCGATGCCACTGCACGCACCCCGCGCGACCTGCTGGAGCAGATGCGCACGGCACCACGCGGCAGCTTGCGCATCGGCGGCACCGGCTCCAAGCAGGAAGACCAGATCGTCTCGGTCCTGCTGGAAACGGCCGCTTCGGCACGCTTGAGCTACGTGCCGCTGAAAGGCGGCGGCGACGTGGCGCGTGCGCTGGCCGCGGGTGAGGTGGACATGACGGTGAACAACCCCATCGAAGGCGAAAAGCTTTGGCGCGAAGGCTTCCTGCGGCCGCTGTGCGTGTTCGATGGGCGGCCCCTGGAGTACCCGAACAAAATTGCCGACAACATGGCTTGGAGCGATTTGCCCACCTGCATGTCGTTCGGTATCCCCGTGCGCTACCTGATGCTGCGCGGCATCTTCACCACCCCAGGCGCAACGCCGGCACAGGTGGCGTATTACGCCGGCGTGCTGGACCGCGTTCGCGCGCTGCCGGAATGGCGCCAGTTCATGGCCCAGGGTGCGTTCAAGAACGAGTCGCTCGCCGGCGCGCCCTTCGTGGATTGGCTGACAAAGGCAGAAAGCTTTCACCGCGTGCTGATGCGGGAATCCCGGTTGCTGGCTGCGCAGCAGGCGCGGCCCCCGGCCGCGGCTGCAACGCCCGTCAAGCCTTGACTGTCGCTGCGATCAGGTGGTTGCGGCTGCCGAAGCCGGCAGCCCGAACACGCGGTCGAAGCCCCAGTTGAAGCTGAACGTGTAGACCAGAAAGAACAGCAGCAGGGCAGCGTCGAACAGCAGGGCCTCCCACAGGCCGATGCCCAGCCACCAGGCAAACACCGGCACCAGGATGGCGCCCAGCCCGCACTCGAAACCGATGGCGTGGGCGATGCGCCGCTTCACCGAGCGCCCGCGCACACGCTGGCGTGCTTCCCAGGCTTCGAACATGGTGTTGAAGGCCAGATTCCAGACCACAGCGATGATCGACGAGACCACGGCCAGAGCGGTCGACTTACCAGCGCCGGCACCCGACAGCAGTGCCAGCCCGATGCTGGCGAACAGGATGGCGAAGCCTTCGTACAGGCTGACGTAGACGAGCTTGCGTTTGATGCCTTGCATGGGCTGCACAGTAGGGCGGTGAGGCTGGAAGAAAAGGCCGGTAGCCAAGCGCTGCAGCGCGCCGGGCGCTTACAAGACGAATGGCCGGCCCGTGACCTGCGTGGTGGCCACGGCCATTTCCTGTCTGGCCATGATGCCGGCCTCGAACGCCAGCCGCCCGCCTTCGATGGCCAGGCGGAAAGCGCGGGCCATGGTCACCGGGTCGTGCGCCAGCGCCACGGCCGAATTGACGAGCACGGCGTCGTAGCCCAGCTCCATCGCCTGCACCGCGTCGCGCGGCGAACCGATGCCCGCATCGACGATGAGCGGCACGCCCGGCAAGCGCGCACGCAGCGTGCGCAGCGCCGAAGGGTTCAGCAGACCCTGGCCGGAACCGATGGGCGCGCCCCAGGGCATCAGGATGCGGCAGCCCGCGTCCAGCAGCCGGGTGCAGGTGACGAGGTCGTCGGTGCAGTAGGGGAAGACTTCGAAGCCGTCGGCGGCCAGTTCGCGTGCAGCCACCACCAGCTCCCAGGGGTCGGGCTGCAGGGTGTATTCGTCGCCGATCACTTCCAGCTTGATCCAGTGGGTGCCGAACATCTCGCGCGCCATGCGCGCCAGCGTGACGGCCTCGCGCGCCGTGGTGCAGCCGGCGGTGTTGGGCAGCAGGTGGGCGCCCGATTCGCGGATGTGGCGGTAGAACTCGCCGGCTTCGCCGTCGCCAGCCAATTGCCGGCGCAGGCCCACGGTGACCACCTGTGTGCCCGCCGCTTCGATGGCCGCGCGCAGCACGGCAGGCGACGGATAACTGGCGGTGCCCAGGAAGAAGCGGCTGTGGAGCTCGACGCCCCCGATGGAAAAGCTCATGGCGTCATCCCCCGGTAATGGGTTGGAAGGTGGTGACCGCGTCGCCGGGCTGCAGATGGCAGGCCTCGCGTTGCGCTCGCGGCACGAAGCTGCCGTTCACTGCGGTGGCCAGCGCGGCCGGTGTCTGGCCCAACAGCGTGATCAGGGCGGCCAGCGTGGTGTTCTCATCGAGCGCTCGCGCTTGGCCGTTGAGTGTGATCTCCATCATGAACGCTTCTCCTCGGGGCCGCTGGCGAAACTTGTCCCCAGCGCGTTTTCCAGCGCCGTCTCGACCATGCCTGGCGCAATCAGCCAGCCGTGGCGAAACAAGCCGTTGATGCGCACCAGCCCGGGTTGCACTTCGATGCAGGGCAGGTTGTCGGGCAGCGCAGGGCGCAGGTTGGTTTCGCTGTGGACGATGCGCGCTTCCGCCAGCGCAGGCACGATGCTGTGCGCTGCGGCCAGCAGCTCCACCGTGCTGCGCAACGACACGGGAGAGCGGTCTTCGCTTTCGATCTCGCTGGCGCCGACGACGACCAGATCGGGCGCGCGCGGCACCAGGTAGACACGGTGCCGCGCGTGCAGCAGGCGCACCGGCCGGCCCAGGCCCAGGCCAGGTGCTTGCAGCCAGAAGATCTCGCCGCGCACACCGCGCACCGAAAGTTGCGGGCGCGCGCCGACGCCGCGCACGTCGAAAACCCAGTCGCAGGCGGACGGTCCGCCGGGCAATAGCAAGCGGCCTGGTTCCACTGCTTCCACCTTCGATCCCCAGTGCCAGTCGACACCCGGCGCGCCAGCCACCAACGCGGCCATCGCCTGCACGGTGTGGATGTGGCCTTCCCCTGGCAGCAGCCAGGCGTGCAGGCCGCCGCGCAGCGCGGGCTCCAGTTGCGCCAGTTCGGCGGCCGTGGTGGGCCGTGCCGCATGGCCCGGTGGCGCCTTGTGTGCCAGCACGTTCAGCACGCGCTGCGCGGCGCCCATGTCTTCGCGGTGTGCCACCAGCAGGCTGCCGTCGCAGTGGAATTCCACCGGCGCGGGCAGCGCGGCCAGGATCTGCGGCCACAGCTCGATGGAGCGCAAGCCCCAGCGGAAGACCCGTTCGTCGGCCGTTTCCAGCTCGGCCAGCGGGCTGAGCATGCCTGCAGCCGTCCAGCCTGCAGCGCCACGCGCTGCCGGGCCCTCGGCGGGGTCGTGTACTTCGACATGGTGACCCCGGCGCGCCAGCGTGAAGGCCAGCAAGCGACCCAGCAGCCCGGCCCCGGCGATGCCGATGCGCAGCCCGCGCGCTTCAGGCTGGGTCATGCTGCAGCGCCCAGCGTGGGGTGCAGCGGGCCGACGGGCTGGCCAACGCCGGCCATGGCTTCTTGCCGGCCCTGCTCGAAAGCCTGCTGCAGTGCAGCCACCGTGCGCTGCGGGTCGCCGCCCAGCCCGCGCAGCACACACACGCCTGAGGCGCCGGCCGCAGCCGTCTGGCGCACCTGCTCTGGCGTGAGGATGCCGCCGATGGCCACCACGGGTGCGCCGGCAACCCGGCACCACCAGCCCAGGTTGTCCAGGCCCTGGGGTCGCCAGGGCATGTCTTTGGTGGTGGTGGGCCAGACGGGGCCGCAGGCGATGTATTGCGGGGCCAGGCTGCGCGCCCGGCACAGTTCCCACACGGCGTGTGAACTGATGCCCAGGCCCAGGCCGCTGGCGCGGAAGTCGGCGTGGCCCTGTTCGTCCAGCGCCAGCAGGTCTTCCTGCCCCAGGTGCACGGCGCGGGCGCCGAGTTCAGCGGCCACACGCCAGTGATCGTTGACGAACAAGCGCGCGCCATGCTCGCTAGCTGCAGCCACGCTGTCGCGAATGGCGGCGCGCAAGGCGGCGGTCCATGCCGTGTCGGCATCAGCCGGGCGTTTGACGCGCAGCTGCACCGTGCGCACACCGGCCTTCAGCACACTGCGCAGGGCGGCCGCGTTGTCGACGATGGCGTACAGGCCGAGCGGCGCGTGTTTGGCGTGCTGCACTGTTGCGGGCGGGTGGCTTGGCGCGCCGGGTTCGCGGCTCGAAGCGTGCCAGGAGAGCAGCGGCAATGCGGGCCAGGCCAGCAGCGCCGCATCGGCAGGCACGTGGCCCAGCGCCCATTGCGCCTGCCAGGCAGCGGGCAGATCGTCGCTGTGCAGTTCAGCCCCAGCTTGCGGCGTTACCCAGCCGCGCGCGTGCCCGGTATCGAGCCAGTGGCGGCGCGGGGTTGATGTGGATGGGGATGCGGACGTGGATGCGGATGTGGATGTGCCGGCCATCACCAGCGCGGCCGCAGCGCCGCGCTCGCGCAGCGCTGCGGTCAGCGCGGGCCAGGTGGCGGGCTCTGAAGCTGTAGTGGCCAACGCCACTTCTTCAGGCGCTGCCTTCAGCGTGTCCAGAACGAACATGCGCGGTCCAGACATTCGGTTCATCGCATCACCCTTCCACCATTCACGAACAACACCTGGCCGGTCATGAACGCGCTTTGCACTGATGCCAGAAACACCACCGGACCGGCCACGTCTTCAGGCCGCGCCAGCCGGCGCAGTGGCGTGGCCGCGGCCAGTGCTTCCCTGAAGCTCGCGCGCGTGGCTGCGCTGCCTTCGGTGGGGTGTACCAGGCCCGGTGCCACGCAGTTCACGCGCACGCCCTGCGGCCCCAGTTCAGCTGCCAGCTGACGGCTGAAACCCACCAACGCCGATTTGGCCGTGGCGTAGTCGGGGTAGGGCACCAAGGGGTCTTCGATCAGATCGCTGACGATATTGACGATGGCGCCTTGCGCGTCGCGCCGCAGGTGCGGCAGGGCAGCGCGGCACAGGTGGAAAGCGGCACCCACGGCGCCTTCGAACTGGCGCGTGAAATCCGGCCAGGCCAGCGCGTCCACAGGCTGCCTTTGCTCGGGGTCGAAGGCGTAGGGCGCGAAGGCGTTGTTGACCAGCACGTCCAGGCGGCCGAATTCAGCCACCGTGCGCTGCACCAGTGCCGAAGCGGCTTCTGGCAACGTGACGTCTGCCGCCAGCGCCACCGCATCGCCGCCCGCTGCAAGGCAGGCCTGCACCACCGCCCGCGCTGCCTCATGGCGGTTCAGGTAGTTCACGGCCACCGTCGCGCCGCGCGCTGCGAAGGCTTGTGCAATGGCCGCGCCGATGCCGCGCGAGGCACCCGTCACCAACACCACCTTGCCCTGGAAGTCCGTCATGCGGTGTGGTCCTCAGCGGCCAGGCAGCAGGTCGGAAGCCACCACCTGCGACATGTCCAGCGGCCTCTGCACCAGCCCCAGCTGGCGGTAGACATCGGCGGCCGCCTGCAGCGAAGCCGTGTCCATCGCGCCCAGGCCTTTTTCGCGCGTCAGGGCAGACACGCTGGACGCATTGCGCAGCTTGATCAGTTCCAGGTTCAGCGAAGGGTCGCTGCCGTCGATGGCGCGCTTCACCGCCAGCTGCGCGGCTTCGGCCGGCTCCTTGATCATCCAGGCTGCAGCGTCGCGGTAAGCGCGCAAGAAGCGGCGCAGCACGTCTTTGCGGCGCTGGTAGGTGTCTTCGCGCACGACGAAGAGGTCGCTGGAAACGTTGAGGAACTGCCCGACTTCCAGCACATCCACCTCGCCCAGGCCGCGCCTGCGGCCGATGGCCAGGCCAGTGTCGGTGGCCGCCGTGGCGTCCACCTGGCCTTGCAGCAGCGGCGCGAAGTTCAGCAGCCCGGTGACGACGACCGTCACGTCGGCCTCGGTCAAACCTGCCTGGTGCAGCAGCACCTGCAGTGCCTGGCGCGTGCCGCTGGACAGGCTGTAGACGCCGATCTTCTTGCCCTTCAGGTCGGCGGGTTTGCGGATGCCGCTTTGGCGCAGCGACACCACGTTGAAAACGTTCTGCGGGTAGATGTCGTAAATGGCGCGCAGCCGCTCGCCCTTGTCCAGCGCGGCAAACAGCGAGCCCGGGTCGGTGAAGGCCACGTCGGCCTGGCCCGACAGCAGGTTGCGCAGGGCGTCGCCGCCACCCGCGCCTGACAGGTAGGTCAGCGCCAGGCCCTGGGCGCGGTAGAAGCCCTTGTCTTCATCGACCAGCAGCGGTGTGACTTCGCTGATGGGCTTGCTCCACCCGGCCACGGTGAACGGGTCCAGCGTGGGGGCGGCTTGCGACCAGGCGATCGCGGGCAGCACGGCGCAGGCCGCAGTGAGCAGGTGGCGGCGGTTGATGGGCAGATTCATGGTGCGGTCTCGGGGCAGGTTGGATAGGGGAAGCGGTTGATCAAGTTCAAACTGACGTGTAGCTGCGCAGCAGGCGCCGCTCGAAACTGAGCGCCAGGCCATACAGCAGCAGGCCCAGCAGCGAGATCAGCACCAGCACCGCGAACATCAGCGGCGTGTCCATGCTGCCTTGCGCGGCAATGATGAGCGCGCCCAGCCCGCGGCCGGCGCCTATGAATTCGCCCACCACCACGCCCACCAGCGCCAGCACCACGGCCACGCGCAAGCCCGCCAGCACGGCAGGCAGGCCACTGGGCAGCTTCAGCCGCAGCAGGGTTTGCCAGCGCGTGGCACCGAGCATGCGAAACAGGTCCAGCTGCGCCGGCGGCACCCGGGCCAGGCCCGTGAGCGTGGTCTCCAGCAAAGGGAAGAAGCAGATCAGCGCGGTGATGACGACCGTGGGCGCCAGACCCAGGCCGAACCAGACGATGAACAGCGGCATCAAGGCCAGCTTGGGCACCACCTGGCTGACCACCACATACGGCATCACTTGCCGGCGCAGCGCCGGCACTTCGGCCAACAGCACGCCCGCTCCGAAGCCCACCGCACAGCCGGCCACCAGCCCCAGCAGCAGCGTGCCGACGGTGGCGCCCAGATGCGGCCACAGGTAGCCGCTGGCCAAGCCTTGCCACAGCGTCAGGGCCACCTGGCTGGGCCGTGGCAGCACCAGTGCGGAGAGACCCAAATGCCGGGCGGCGATTTCCCAGCCGCTCAGCAACAGCGCCAAGATGAGCAAGGCGATGCTGCGTTCATGGCGATTCATGCCGCGGCTCATGCGGCGACCACGTGTTCGTCCAGACCCAGTGCGGCCCGCAGCGCCACACAGCAAGCCCCGAAAGCCGCCGTGTCGCGCGCCGTGCCCGCTGGCACGGCCAGGCTGTGCACCAGGCGGCCGGCGCCCAGCACCGAAACGCGGTCGCCCAGGAATACCGCTTCGGCAATGTCGTGGGTGACGAACAGCGCCGTGCTGCCCTGCGCGCGGCACAGGCGCAGGAAATCGCGCTGCAGGTCTTCACGGGTGATGGCGTCCAGCGCCGCAAAAGGCTCGTCCAGCAGCAACAGCGGCGGCTGCAACAGCAGCGCGCGCGCCAGCGCCACGCGGCTTTGCTGGCCGCCGGAGAGCTGGCGCGGATGCCGCAAGCCGTAGCCCGCCAGACCCAGCTGGGCCAGCAGCGCGTCTGCCGCCTGCAGGTCGGCGCTGCCGGGCGTGCGCTGCAGGGTCACGGGCAGCAAGATGTTGTCGCGCACGTTCAGCCAGTCCAGCAGCGTCGGCTGCTGGAACACGAAGCCCACTGTGCGGCGATCGACCAGCGCTGCACTGCGTACCTTCACCTGGCCCGCAGTCGGCTGCAGCAAGCCCGCGGCCAGCTTCAGCAGCGTGGTCTTGCCGCAGCCGCTGCGCCCGACCAGGCAGTGCAGCTCGCCGGCAGCCAGATCGAGGTTCAGGCCCTCAACCAGCGGCGCCTGGCCGGGGTAGCCAAAGCTCAGACCGCTGAGCGACAGGAAGCTCATGCGCCGGGCTCCTGCGCGTAGGGCGCCAGGGCGTCGGCGGCACGTTCTGCGGCCTGCTCGATCTCGACCATGCGCACCAGGTCGGCCAGGTTGAAGCGGCCGTCGTGGTGCCAACCGGCTTCAGGCTGCGTCATGCCGCCCAGCGGCGCGATGCGGGTGACGCCGACACGTCCCAGGGCCTCGCTCAGGCGGTACAGCTCAGCCGGCGTGGTTGCCAAACCCACCGTCTGCAGAAAGGCCGCGTGCGGCGCCAGCAGCGGCAGCACGTCGTCCAGGGCATCGACCGCGCTGACCTGCACGCAGCGCTGGCCGGCGGTGGGCGCCAGCGGCTGCGCGCGGTCGCTGTAGGCCAGCGCCCAGGGCGCGGTCTCGTCGCCCAGCAGCTCGTCGTTGCCATGGCCGGAAATCGTGTCGTCGATCGCGCGCCATTCGGCCGCACGGCGCCATGCCGACACGGCCTGCGCTTCGTCCAGCGCCAGCACGCGGCGCGGGTGGCGGTGGCCCAGGTTGGCCAATTCAGCGGCCAGGTGCTGCGCGAATTCGCGCGGTGAAAGTGCTGCACCGCGCTCGACGTAAACCGCATGCGACGAATAGCAGCCCTGCTGTTCCCAGCGCGCGATGTCCAGCGCCGCCCGCCGCGCGGCAGCGGGGCCGCGTTGGCGGTCCAGCGCGGCGCGCCCCACCAGGCTCAGGCCCAGCTTGTGCCCGTAACCGATGAAGCGGGTGGCGGCGGGCACCTGCTCGCGTACCTGGCGCAAGGCGTGGTTGCCGCCATAGGCCAGCACCGTGTCGGCGGCGCGGTACAGCGCGGCTGCGGGCCCGGGCTGGCCGCCTTGCCACCACACCACGGCCAGGCAGTCGGCCAGGGGCGGGTGCAGCTCGCACAGCAGCCGCGCGAACAGCGTGGCGAAAACGGGCTCGGCGCTGGGCAGCTTGCCGATGTTGCCGGCCTTTACCAGCAGCCCGCAGACCAGGCTCCACAGCGGCAGACCCGGCACATTGCCAGCCCAGACATGGGCCAGCAGCGGCGGCCCGAAGGCGCGCACGGCGCCACCCTTCAAGGCCGGCTGGAAGCTGTCCAGCACTTTGGGGTTGGCGAAGTCCTGCGCCACGAAGCGCCGCAGCTGCGGTGCGCGGAAGGTCTGCAGGTAGGCGGTCAAGCCCAGGCGCACCATCTCGGCGTCGAAGCCGGTGACGATGGGCAGCCAGGCATCTGCCTGGCGCCGCACCGGGTCGTTGGCGTCCAGCAGGCGGGCCACCGCGCGGTCGATGAGGTCGATGACGGCGTCTACCGGCAGGGTCTGCAGCCGGGCCTGCGCCGCATGGCGCACGTGGGCTGCCAGCGCCTGCATCTGCGCATCGGTCAGCAGCGGCACTCCGACGTCCAGATGGCTGCCGTGGGCGGAGAAGCGCAGTGTCTGCCAGTGCACCTGCTCGGGATCCAGCCCGGGCAGATGCCCGGCGCGCCAGACCGAACCCATGGGCGAATTCATGACCGTGTTGCCTCCAGGAATTCCTGCACCGCCAGGGAACAGCCCTTGGCTTCTGCGCCTTCGGCGCGGCCGAGCAAGACGAAACCATCGCCAGCCGCGATGCCCACGTCCTCTGTCAGGATGGCGATGGCTGAATTGAAGTTGGCCAGATCGCAATGCGCCAGCACGCCGCGCTCACCACGCGGCAGTTCCTGGCCGCTTAACGGGTCCAACACGCGGGTGCGCACCCAGTGCGGCGCGTGCTTGACCGAAGGCACGGTCTCGTTGCCCGCGTCGTAGAACTGCGAGCTCAGTTCGGTCATGCCGTACATGTTGATGCAGTGGCTGCGCGGTACGCCGAAGGTCTGGGCCAAGGCGCTGTAGAACGCATCCAGCGGCAGTTCTCGCGCCTGGCCTTTGTAGCCGCCTGTGTCAAGGATGCGGCTGCCTGCGGGCAGGGCGTAGCGCAGGCCCCGCGCCTGCAGGGCATCGAGCAGGTGGACCATGCTGAAGCTCGCGCCCATCAGGGCCACGGGCTGCACTTGTGCAACGGCCTGGTCCAGCGCGGCGCACAGGCCGTTCACGTCCAGCCCTTGCGCGCCGATGTAGGAGCGGCTGTCTGGCGTGCCGTAGCAGCGCGCGGCCAGCGACAGGTAGCGCGCCAGCGACGAGTTCGGCAACTGGTCTTCGCCCGGGAACAGCAGCAGCATCGGCAGCAGGGCGCTGTTTTTCAGGCTGTGGTGCATGCCGTGCTGCACGCTGTGCTGCATGAAGCGCTGTTCGAAATGCCGCCGCATGGCGAAGTCCCACACGGCGATCGTCGGGTGGTGGTTGCGGCCCTTCACCTCGCCGCGGCTGGTGCCGCTGGTCATGAAGACGCGCTCGCAGTCTGGCGGCGGCACGCAGCTGAGCGTGGCGTCCTTGAACGCGCTGATGGGCACCGGCGGCACCTGGCGCCAGCCTGTCACGCGGCGCGGGGTGGCGCCACGGCGCTGGCAGAAACGGCGGTAGGGCGCGTTGTGCGTGTACTGCAGCTCGAACAGGGCGGCGGCCAGGTGGTCGAACTCGGTGTCGGTGCAGCCGCCTTTCGCCATGAACGCCAGCAGGCGATCGACCAGGGCCTGCATCACAGCGGCCGCAGCTGCATGGGCAGCGGCGCGAAGCCGTGGTTCAACGGCCCGCTGCCCGCGCCGGTGCGCACGCCGGCCCCTGCGGCCAGCGCCCCGCGGACGAATTCGCGGGCGGTTTGCACCGCCTGCGGCAGGTCGTCGCCCAGGGCCAGGCGGGCGGCGATGGCGCTGGACAGCGTGCAGCCGGTGCCATGCGTGTTCAGCGTGTGGATGCGCGGCGCGCGCATCCACAGCGGCGGGCTGCCCGGCTGCAGCAGCAGGTCGGCCACCGTGTCGCCTGCCAGATGGCCACCCTTCAGCAGTACGGCACGCGCACCCATGCGCAGCAGCTGCTGCGCGGCATCCGTCATGTCGGCCTCGGTGTGCAGCGCATGGCCGACCAGCATCGCGGCTTCGTCCAGGTTGGGCGTCACCAGCAGCGCCAGCGGGAAGATCAGGCGCACCAGCGCGTCGATGGCCGCCGGGTCGATCAGCACGGCACCGCTGGTGGCCACCATCACCGGGTCCAGCACCACCTGGCGCAGCTGGTGTCGGGCGATGGCTGCTGCAACCGTTTCGATCGTGGGTGCCGAATGCAGCATGCCCAGCTTGACGGCATCGACACCGATGTCTTCGACCACTGCATCGATCTGCTGGGCCAGCATGTCCAGCGGCACGGCGTGGATGGCGCGTACGCCAGTGGTGTTTTGCGCAGTCAGCGCCGTGATGGCGGTGGTGCCGTAGCAGCCCAGCGCGGCGAAGGTCTTCAGGTCGGCCTGCACGCCTGCACCGCCACCGGAATCGGAACCGGCGATCGACAGCAGACGCAGGTACTGTGCCCTGGGCGCCGGCGCAACTGAAGCAAATTCGGTGGTGGGGTGGCTCATCGGTCCTCCAGGCGTGCATGAAAAGCAATGCTCCGAAGGATGTGCCGCTGGCGGGCCCCATCAGCCGTTTGGGCCCGCCAGCGGTTGCTCTTCTTACGCCGGCATGAACCGGATCAAGTTCGCGGGTTTGGATCTCAGCACGCTGACGCGCACACCCCGGAGCAACTGCATTGTGGCTCGTTCAGGCCAGCGAACTTCAGCGCAGTGGCGAAAGAGGCGGCGAATCTCGGGGCTTCACAGCGCTTGGCGGGCGATGGCGGCGTATTCGTCCAAAGCCTTCAACTGCGGCACGGTCAGCGGGCCCTGCCTGGAATTGGCAGCGGTCGGTGGCTTCGTCGGGTCGGGCCTGAAAGCTTCCAGTGCGGCGCGCAGGGTTGCGCGCTCGTCAGACGGGAGCGTGGGGCCGGCCAGCAGCAAAGGCCCGGGAATGTTGCCGATGCTGGCCAGCAGCCGCTCCACGCGCGGCGTGCCAGAGGGCAGTGCGGCCAGCTGGGTATCGGCGGCGACGAATGCGGCGATCTCGCCGCGGTCCAGCGCAAACATCCCGCTGTTCACCGAGGCCAAGTGCATCACCTGCACCTGGGCCGCGATGCCCCGCAGCTCCAGCCAGCGCCGACCCACTGTGGCCGTGAGTGACAGTGCATCCAGCATGCCCACGCGGGCGCCACGCAGATCAGCCGCACTGCGCACCGGGCCGCCTGCTTTCACAGCCACCACCACCTTCACCGGCAATGCCGGCGCCGCCAGCAGCTCACAGTCCCAGTCCAGCATCGCCAAGCGGGCCAGGTGGGCGGGCAGTTGCACGACGCCGTGTTCGCCACGCCTGGTTTCTTCGGCCAGGGTGCGGAAGTCTTTCGCAGTGAACATCTGCACCGGGCGCGTCAGTTGGCTTTCCAGGTGTTCGCGCAGCGGCCGGTAGACAGTCAGCAGCGCTGCGGGTGACAGAAAGGGCGCCAGCACGATGGACAGCGGCGGCAGGGTCTGGCCCGACGTGGCGGGCTGGGCCAGCAACGGGCTGGCGCCCAACAGGGCCGCCCAGGCCAGAAGTTGGCGCCGGTGCAAGGGCGGTCGGGACGTCATGGGGTCATGGGGTCATGGGGTTATGGGTCATGGTCTTGCTGCCGTGGCGAGGCTGGCGTTGAGCCTGGCGCTCACCTTGGCATCCAGCAGGCGATCGAGCTCGGCCAGCAGCGAAGGCACATCGATGGGTTTGGTGATGTAGCCGCGAAAGCCCGCGCCCAGCGCACGCTGTATCTCGCCCGGCATGGCATTGGCGCTCAACGCCAGCAGTGGCAGATCGCGCGTGGCGGCGTCGGCCTGCAGCCGAAGGCACAGCTCGACACCGTCGATGCCCGGCAGGTCGATGTCCACCAGCGCGGCGTCGTAGCTTTCCTGCTGCAGCCGCTGCAGACCCTGCAGACCGTCGGTGGCCACGGCCAGCGTCCAGGCCGGACGAAGTGTCAGCACCTGGCGCACCAGCTCCACGTTGGATGGGTTGTCTTCGACGTACAGCAAGTGCAGCGGGGGTTGTTCCGGGCCTGTTGGCGATGTCATCACCGGCGCGGCCAGCGGTGGCAGGCCAGCCGCTGCAAGCGGCGCCGTTGCAGCCGGCAGCGTAACGCTGAAGACCGAGCCCCTGCCCGCCTCGGACTGCACCTGCAGCTGCCCGTGCATCAGTTCCACCAGCCGGCGTGTGATGACCAGGCCGATGCCCGTGCCCTCGGGGGTGCTGGCGGCCTGGTGGGTGTCCGCCTTGGCAACGAAGCGCATGAAGGGCTGGAACAGCTGCGCCAGCTGCTCGGGCAGGAAGCCGCGGCCGGTGTCGTGCACGGCCAGCACACGGTGGCCGTTCTGTTGCGCAGACAGGCTCATCCATACCCGGCCGCCGTCACGGTTGTACTTGACGGCGTTGCTCAGCAGGTTGACCAGCACCTGCTTCAAACGCGTGCGGTCGGCCGTCACCCAAGCGCCGCCGGGCTCGGCTGCGGGGCCGGCCAGCGTGATGCTGCGCGCATCGGCCTGGGTCTGTACCAGCTGCAGGGTCTCGCAGGCCAGGGCTTGCAGGTCCACCGACTCTGCTGAATTGCTGATTGCACCGGCCTCCACGCGCGAGAGGTCGAGCACGTCGTTGATCAGCGCCAGCAGATGCCAGCCGGCGGCTTCGATCAGTGCCAGGCGCTGGTGATCGGTCTCGTTCAGGCGTGTGCGCTCCATCGACATCAGCTGCGCGAAGCCGAGGATGGCGTTCAGCGGCGTGCGCAGCTCATGGCTCATGCGTGAGAGAAATTCGCTCTTGGCCTGACTGGCGCGTTCGGCCTCTTCCTTGGCGTGCTGCAGTTCGGCGGTGCGCGCTTGCACGCGCTGCTCCAGCGTGTCGTTGGCGGTGCGCAGCGCCTGTTGCTGCGCCTGCAATCTGCCCAGCTGGTGCTCAATGGCCCCGGCCATGAGGTTGAAGGTGGTGGCCAGCTCATCGAGTTCGCGCACCCGGCTGCCGGCCAGGCGCGTGCCGTAGTCGCCAGCGGCCACACGCCTGCTGGCTTGGTTGAAAGCCCCTAGCCCGCGGCCCAGCCAGGCCGCGCCCAGCACCAGCAACAGCGCGCCTGCGCTGAGCACGCCCAGGCCGATCGCCAGGCTGTTGCGGCCCAGGTGTGCGCGGGCCTCGGCCAGCGCGCTGGTGCGCACGGCAAAACGCAGCAGGCCCAAGGTCTGCCCGGCCATCACGACGGGGGCGGTGCTGACGGCCTGCTCGGCCGGAGGTGGCTGTCCGGTTCGCACCACTTCGCGGCCGCTGCTGTCGCGCAATTCCAGATAGGACAGGTTGCCGCTGCTGCCGTGCCGCTGCACGAGTTCATGGATGGTGGCGTAGTCGCGCGAAGCCAGCAGCGGGCCCAACGCAGCCACCAGCAGGGGCGCCACCGACGCGCGCTCTTTGTCGAAGCGTTCTTCCAGCGTCTGCGCCATCAGCGTTTGTGCATTCCACAGCAGCAGCCCCAGCATGGCTGCGAGGGTGACGAAACTGAGCAGCAGGTATTGGGTCCGCAGCGATCGGGACAAGGGCAGTGGCGTGTTGTGCGTGCAGTAGCGCTGGTACCCATTTTGTCTCAGGCGCCTGCAACCTACGGCACGGCAGCACGGCCAGCCCCGCTGGCCCTGGCCAGTGACCGCAGCAGGCCCATGTGTCGTCCAGGCGGTGGAAACGCGGCGTCCATCTTCGGCATGAAAACAGGCGCTGCCGAGCGCGCTAGGGGGATGACAGGTACATCTACCGGCCTCATACGGTCGTGGCGCCCTGTTTGCAACCCTTTCGGAGCCCCTCATGCCAGTCTCAACTTTCGAGCTGACAACACCATCTCTGGTCAGATCCAGGCTACCCTGCCGGTTGACGGTTGCGGGTGGCTTCCCGTTGAGCCTGTCGGAACTGGCGGTGGACAGGCCGACGCTGGGCAGCCTGCTCGACAGCATTTGACCCGACGATCGCGGCCTGGCCCCTGCCGCGCTGCTGGGTGACCTGAACGCCGCGGCAGCCGACCTGAGCCAGCTCAACGAGGCCCTGGAGATCGCCAAGGTGCCCTACGCGGTGGAGCGCCGCAAGCGTTGAATGCCAGTGACGGTGAGCGGGGTGAGCGGGGTGAGCGGGTTGAGTCGTACAGCCTGCGTCCAGAATCAGCGTCCACAGCTGGCCGAAAGTAGCGCCGAACGTCGACAAAATCCAAGGACCCAGATGCCCCGCTTTCTGTCCAAGACTTGCTTGCTGGCCTGTGCAGGCCTCTTTGCTGCGGGCTCCCTGGCTACAGCTGCCGACAACCGGATCGATCGCATCCGGCCCGACGCGCCCGCGCTGGCTGCCTACGGCCAACTGCCCATCGGCGTGCGCACCCTGAACTGGGTGATCCCGGGTCAGGTCGACGTTCTCAAAGCCAAGGCTGGTGAGCCACTGCCGTTGTACGACCGCCCTTTGACGGTCGAGGTCTGGTATCCAGCCAACGCAGCCAACGCAGCCAACGCAGCCAACGCGGCCAACGCGGCCACCGAGGCCTCGCCCGGCGCCGCCGTCGGCCTGGCACCGGGTGAATTCCGCACCCTGACGCGCGACCCCAAGACCACCGTGATCGTCAAAGGCCGCGCCTTGCGCGACGCCACCCCCCACGCGTCCCGCGGCCCTTTCCCGCTGGTCATCGTCTCGCACGGTTACCCGGGCAACCGGTACCTGCTCAGCCATCTGGCCGAGAACCTGGCGAGCAAAGGGTATGTGGTCGCGTCCATCGACCACACGGACAGCACCTACGCCGACCAGGCGCTGTTCGCGAGCACCTTGCTCAACCGACCGCTGGACCAGCTGTTCGTGCTGAACGCAATGGACAAACTCAACGACGGACGTGCCGACGACGCTGCGCGCGGTGCACTCAAAGGCATGGTCAACGCCAACCTCACGGCGCTCATCGGCTATTCCATGGGCGGCTATGGCGTGGTCAATGCCATCGGCGGCGGGTTCACGGCGGCGGCCGTGAAGCTGCCGATGGCCCCGGTCAATGCTGCACTTACCAGGCGCCAGGCCGGCGATCCTGAGTACGTCGCGAGCATGGACCCTCGCATCAAGGCCGCCATGGCGTTCGCACCCTGGGGTTGGAACGCGGGCTTCTGGGACGCCGCCGGGCTGGCCGGCATCAAGACGCCGGTGTTCTTCATCGCCGGCAGCGTGGACGACGTCTCGGGTTATTCACCCGGCGTGCGCAACATCTTCGAGGCCACCACCCAGGCGCCGCGCTACTTGCTGACCTTCGAAAACGCCAACCACAACGCCGGCGCGCCCATGCCTGCGCCGCAGGAAAGCTGGGTGCCCGTGCCGAACCTGCCGGCGGTGCCGGCTTCGCACTACCTGGACCCGGTGTGGGACACGGTGCGCATGAACAACATCTCACAGCACTTCGCCACGGCTTTTCTTGGCAAGTACCTGTTGGGCGACGCAACGATGGATGGCTATCTTGATGTCGTTGAAAACTCGCGTGACGGCAAGTGGTCGGCCGAGCCCAACGGCAGCTTCAAGAGCGATCACACGTTCTGGAAGGGGTTTGCGCGGCGCAATGCCGCCGGGCTGCGGCTGGAATTTCGCAAGCCTTAGCGCAACGAACCGCCGGGGCGGGTCCACCTCAGGTTGCAGATCAGCCATCTGCCGATCGCGTGGCGTCTGGGCATTTGGGCGTCGGGTTGTTTGGGGGTTGTTGCTCGAGCTGGCACCCCGATTGCCAGCCCGCTCGAAAATACACCGCATCTCTTGCAGCGTTAGGCACGTCAACAGAAAGCTGTCGCCGCGATGACCATACCGAACAAGCCCGAACGAACATCGATGGCCATGGTGCGCGTTCGTGGCGCGCGCGAGCACAACCTGAAGAACGTCGACGTGGACATTCCGCGCGACGCGCTGGTCGTCTTCACGGGCGTCTCGGGTTCCGGCAAGTCGTCGCTGGCTTTCGGAACGATTTACGCCGAAGCACAGCGCCGGTACTTCGAATCGGTCTCGCCCTACGCGCGCAGGCTCATCGATCAGGTGGGCGTGCCGGCGGTCGATTCGATCGAAGGCCTGCCGCCGGCCGTTTCATTGCAGCAGCAGCGCGGCACGCCCAACGCGCGTTCGTCGGTCGGCAGCGTCACCACCTTGTCGAGCCTGCTGCGCGTGCTGTATTCGCGCACCGGCAGCTACCCGGCGAGCCAGCCGATGCTGTACGCGGAAGACTTTTCTCCCAACACGCCCCAGGGCGCCTGCCCGGCGTGCCACGGCCTGGGGCGGGTGTTTGAGGTGAGTGAGCGCACGATGGTGCCCAACGACGCGTTGACGATCCGCGAAAGGGCCGTGGCTGCCTGGCCGCCGGCATGGCAGGGCCAGAACCTGCGCGACATCCTGGTAACGCTGGGCTACGACGTCGACACCCCGTGGAAGCTGCTGCCGCAAAAGGACCGCGACTGGATCCTCTTCACCGATGAGCAACCGACCGTGCCGGTTTACGCCGGCTTCACGCCGGACCAGGCGCGCGAGGCCCTGCGCCGCCAGGCCACCCCCAGCTACCAGGGCACGTTCATCGGCGCCCGCAAGCATGTGCTGCACACCTACGCGACGACGCAAAGCGCGCAGATGAAAAAGCGTGCCGCCCGCTTCATGGCGGGCAGCATCTGCCCGGTCTGCGATGGCAAACGACTGAAGCGCGCATCCCTTGGCGTGACTTTTGCTGGCCTGGACATCGGCGAGTTGTCGCAGTTGCCGCTGGACGGCGTCGCCAAAGCCTTGGCGCCTGCATCACAAGGGCAGTTCGAGGCCGTCTCGATGCGGGCATCGGTGCCGGCATCGTTGCCAGCATTGGCGCCGGCATCGGCAATCTTGTCGCGACAGCAGGCGCTGAGCGACACGGCACGGCGCGTCGCCGAGAGCGGCTCGTCGCACGCCGCCGCGAACGACGCCAGACGAACGCCCAACCTGTCGGAAGAAAAGCGCATCGCCGCGCGCCGCATCGCGGCCGACATCGTCGCGCGCATCGCCACCCTGCAAAAACTCGGGCTCGGTTACCTGTCGCTGGAGCGCAGCACACCGACGCTGTCGCCGGGCGAGATGCAGCGCCTGCGGCTGGCCACGCAGATCCGCTCCAACCTGTTCGGCGTCGTGTACGTTCTCGACGAACCCTCGGCCGGTCTCCATCCGGCCGACAACGAAGCCCTGCTGGAAACACTCGACCAGCTCAAGCGATCGGGCAATTCGGTCTTCGTCGTCGAGCACGATCTGGAAACCATGCGGCGGGCCGACTGGCTCGTCGATGTCGGGCCGGATGCCGGTGAGCTGGGTGGGCAAGTCCTGTACAGCGGTCCGCCGGCCGGGCTGCAAGCGGTGGCGGCTTCACACACGGCTGCCTACCTCTTCGGCCAGACACCCCATTCCGCCAGGCCCATTCGCAACGCATCTTGCACGCCTGCAGGCTGGCTGGAACTGGCCGGCGTGCGCTTGAACAACCTCGACGACCTGGAAGCGCGATTTCCGCTGCGCGCGCTGACCGCGGTGACAGGCGTGTCCGGTTCAGGCAAGTCGAGCCTGGTGACGCAGGCGCTCGTGGGGCTGGTGCTGGAACACCTGGGCGGCGATGCGCGCGTGCCGGCCCGAGCGTCCGACGCGTCCGAAGCGTCCGAAGGGCTCGACGCCGACGCGGTGGTCCGCGCCGAAGGCCGCATCCGCTCGGGCATCGCCGGCATCCAGCGGCTGGTACAGGTCGACCAGAAGCCCATCGGCCGCACGCCCCGTTCCAACCTCGCCACCTACACGGGGCTCTTCGACGCGGTCAGGAAGCTCTATGCGGCCACGCCGCAGGCCCGGTCCCGCCGCTACGACGCCGGGCGCTTCTCGTTCAATGTCGCCAAGGGCCGGTGCGCCACCTGCGAGGGCGAAGGCTTCGTCTCGGTCGAACTGCTGTTCATGCCCAGCGTTTACGCGCCTTGCCCCACCTGTCACGGCGCCAGATTCAACGAGCAAACGCTGGAAGTGACGCTGCGCGGCAAGAACGTGGCCGAGGTGCTGGCCATGACGGTCGGCCAGGCGCTGGGCTTTTTCTCTGAAGACGCCGCCATCGCCGGGCCCTTGCAGTTGCTCAGGGACATCGGCCTGGGCTATCTCAGGCTGGGCCAACCAGCCACCGAACTCTCGGGCGGTGAAGCCCAGCGCATCAAGCTGGCCACCGAACTGCAGCGCGCGCAAAGGGGCGACGCGCTGTACGTCCTGGACGAACCCACCACTGGCCTGCACGCCGCCGACGTAGACCTGCTGATGGCTCAGCTTCAGCGGCTGGTGGATTCCGGCAATACGGTCATCGTCGTCGAGCACGACCTGCGCGTCATTGCCGCGTGCGACTGGGTCATCGACATGGGCCCCGGCGGCGGCGGGTCCGGTGGCCAGATCGTGGCCGTGGGCACGCCCCCGCAGGTGGCGGCCAACCCCATGAGCGTGACCGGGCGCTTTCTACGCGGACTGCAGGAGAGGCGCTGAACGATCCGAATTTCAGACAGGGCGCCCTCGCTCGTACTCCGCCAGCAGGTTGGCGATGACGGGTTCGGCGTTGCCAACCCCTTCTGCAGGCCGAAATGCGCCGCCAGGCGCTCTGCTTTCCTGGCCAGGCAAGGCGTCAGCTCGACACTGGCCTGACGAAAGTTCAGCTTGCACCTGTCCAGCGTCGCCCGCAGGTCGCGAGACGACCCGGCCATCCCATGCGCCACCAACGAATGAAGCATCCTCGGAATGTCGAGATGGGCTGCGACAAGTGTTTACAAGCTTGCAGCCAGAGCCGATCCCGATTCGTTTCCACAGAAAGACGGCCAGCACCACCCGGGCCGCAACTGCAACGATGACGGCTTCTGGGGAACCAATGCGCGTCGGCTATCACCTACCTGCTTTGCAGCCAAGGAAATTTTCATGACCGACCACCTGCTCAACAAGATCAAGCGATACGACGAAGAGCGCCCCGGGATTCCGGGCGAACACTGGCTGGCACTCGCTGGCGCCATGGCTTTGTGGCTGTCGACCCGACGGCATCGGTCGATGGTGGTGCGACTGCTGGGTTCGGTAGCTGGCACCGCCCTGGTTGCGCGTGCAG
>JBBQXN010000022.1:0-47777 GCA_038209585.1 Burkholderiales bacterium | reverse complement strand
TGCAGATCGGGCGGGAAGCCGCGTTCCGGCCCCGCCAGGTCGAAGCCGATGACGCCCTGGCCAGCGTGGCGCAAGGCCAGCGCTGCGGCGCGTTCGGTTTCTTCGGGTGGCAGGTGGCGCATGGCGCACACGATCAGGCCGCTGGCCTGGCCCAGCGGAAGCGGGCTGCGTGCCAGGCCGGCCAGCAGGGCTTCGACGGCAGCGTCCGCGTTCAGGCCATGGGCCTCGAACAGCAACGGGGCGATGCGGAATTCAGCCAGCACGGCACCTTGGGCAGCGGCGTCTTCTGCAGCCTCGAAAGCCACGCGCTCCAGTGCTGCTGGCGTGGCCATGGCGGCCACGGTCAGGTCGAAACCCGCCAGGTACTTCAGCAGGCTGCCGGCGTGGGCATTGGCGTTGAACCAGGCGGCCAGGCTGGCCACATCCTGGCCGGCGGCGGCCGGGACAGGCAGGCCGCGCGCCAGCAGCAGTTCCAGCAGCGTTGCTACGCGCAGGCCGCCGTCCAGGTGCTCGTGCAGCAGCACTTTGGGCAGCGCCAGCGCCAGCGCCGACCTGGAACCCTGGATGGGGGGGTGTTGTACGGAGTTGTCTCGGGCCATTGGGCGATCCTAGTCTTGCTATCCTGCAAAGCTTTGGTGCCAAGCGCATCGCAAGAACGAGACCACGCCCGATGTTGCCAAGAACCGCACTGCTGTTTGCCGTTGGCTTGCTGGGCGCCACCGCCGCCCAGGCCCAGCCCGCTGTCATCTACGACATGGGCGGCAAGTTCGACAAGAGTTTCAACCAGGCCGGCTTCGACGGCGCCGAGCGCTGGAAGAAGGAGACCGGCAAGCCGTATCTCGAATTCGAGATCAGCAACCCCACGCAGCGCGAGCAGGCCAAGCGCCGCATGGCGCAGCGCGGTGCCTCGCCCATCGTCGCCATCGGCTTCTCGATGGGCAGCACGATGGAACGCGTGGCCAAGGATTTTCCCAAGCTGCAGTTCGCCATCATCGACGCCGTGGTCAACCTGCCCAATGTGCAGAGCATCACCTTCAAGGAACACGAAGGCAGTTTCCTGGTGGGCGTGATGGCGGCGATGGCCAGCAAGACCGGCAAGGTCGGCTTCATCGGTGGCATGGACATCCCGCTCATCCGCCGCTTTGAGTGCGGTTTCGAACAAGGTGCCAAGTACGCCAACCCGAAAATCGGTTTCACCGGCAACATGACCGGCACCCAGCCCACGGCCTGGAACGACCCGGCGCGCGGCGCTGAGCTGGCCAAGGCGCAATTCGCCTCAGGCGTGGATGTGATCTTTGCTGCAGCAGGCGGCACCGGCATGGGCGTCTACCAGGCAGCCAAGGACAACGGCAACCTCGCCATAGGTGTGGACAGCAACCAGAACCATCTGCAGCCCGGCACCATGCTCACCAGCATGGTCAAGCGCGTGGACGTGGCGGTGTACGAGGCTTTCAAGAGCGTGAAGCCTGGCGTTACTTCACTGGGGTTGAAAGAAGGCGGCGTGGACGTGGCCATCGATGCCAACAACGCCAAGCTCGTCACCCCGGCCATGCAGAAGGCCGTGGACGCGGCGCGCGCCGACATCATCAGCGGAAAGATCAAGGTCATCGACTACATGACGAATTCCAGCTGCAAGTGAAGCCTGCGGCGATCGCCGCGGGCACGCCTGCGGTTCAGATGCAGGGCATTGCCAAGCGCTTTGGCGCAGTCCAGGCCAACGACGATGTAGCGTTGACGGTATTCGCGGGTACCGTACACGGCATCGTGGGCGAGAACGGCGCCGGCAAAAGCACGCTGATGTCGATCCTCTACGGCTTCTATCAGGCTGACAGCGGCAGCATCAGCATCGAAGGCCGGCCAGTGAGCATTCGCGGCTCGGCAGAAGCCATCGCGCTGGGTATCGGCATGGTCCACCAGCATTTCATGCTGGTAGACAACCTGAGCGCACTGGACAACGTGCTGCTCGGCGCAGAACCCGACTGGCGCTTGGCGGCGGCACGCGCCCAGGTTCGCGCCGGCCTGGACACGCTGATGACGGACACCGGCTTGCGCGTGAACCTGGATGCGCTGGTGCAGGACCTGCCCGTGGGCGAGCGCCAGCGCCTGGAGATTCTGAAAGCGCTGTACCGCGGCGCCCGCATCCTCATCCTCGACGAGCCCACCGCGGTGCTGACGCCGCAGGAAACCACCGATCTCTTCGACACCCTGCGCCAGCTGCGTGCGCGCGGCACCACGGTCTTGCTCATCACGCACAAGCTCAAGGAAATCATCGCGCTGTGCGATGCCGTGACGGTGATGCGCGCGGGCCGGGTGGTGCTGGACACGCCGATCGCCGCCACCAGCATCGACGGCCTGGCCGAAGCCATGGTCGGGCGCCGTGTGGACCTGGGGCGCAGCGTTGCCCAGAGTCAGCCCGGCGCCGTGTTGCTGGCCGCACGGGCATTGAGCGTCAGCGACAGCCTGGGCGTAGCGCGCCTGATGGACGTCAGCCTGCAGTTGCGCGCGGGCGAGATCGTCGGCATCGCCGGTGTTTCTGGCAATGGCCAGAGCGAACTGCTGGACGTGCTGTCGGGCCTGCTCGCGCCCGCCAAAGGCGAGCTCGACGTGGCCGGCCAGCGCTTCACGCCGGCGTGCTGGCTCAGCACGCGTCGCGCGCGTGAATTGCGCATCGCCCATGTGCCCGAAGACCGCCACCGTCGTGGCCTGATTCTTCCGTTTCAAGCGTGGGAATCGGCCAGTCTGGGTTACCAGGGCCGCAGCCGCTACGTCCGTGGCCGATGGCTGGGCTGGCTGGGCTGGATGCGCCAGCGCGTGATGCGGCAAGACTGCGCGCAGATGATGGAACGCTACGACGTGCGCCCTCGCAACCCGGCCTTGCGCAGCAGCCAATTCAGCGGCGGCAACCAGCAAAAACTGGTGCTGGCGCGTGAAGCATTCGCCACCGGCACGCCGCCGCAGGTGCTGCTGGTGGGCCAGCCCACGCGCGGGGTGGACATCGGCGCGATCGAATTCATCCATGGCCGCCTGCGCGCCATGCGCGACCAGGGCGGCGCGGTGCTGGTCGTCAGCTCTGAACTGGACGAGATCCTGGCCCTGGCCGACCGCGTGATCGTGATGAACGCCGGGCGCGTGGTGGGCGAGTTGCCGATCGGGCAGTGCAGCGAAAGCGCCCTGGGACGGCTGATGGGCGGGGCAGGCGAACCCGAGCGTGAGGCGGCATGAACCAAGCTCCCGAACTGCCGCGCTGGCTGGACGTGGCCGTGCTGCCGCTGGTCAACCTGGCATTCGCGCTGCTGGTCGCCGGTGGCGTGGTGATGCTGGTGGGGTTCGACCCGCTTCAGGTGCTGGGCTTGCTGATCAAAGGCGCCTTCGGCTCGCAGGCCGGAATCAGCTACACGCTGTATTACGCCACCACCTTCGTCTTCACCGGCCTGGCCGTGGCCGTGGCTTTTCATGGCGGCTTGTTCAACATCGGTGGTGAAGGCCAGGCCATCATGGGCGGGCTGGGTGCCGGCGTGGTGGCGCTGGCGTTTTCCAGCGCCCTGCCGGCCTGGCTGATGCTGCCCCTGATGGTGCTGGCCGCCGCGCTGTTCGGCATGGTCTGGGCGGCCATTCCCGGGGCGCTGCAGGCCTGGCGCGGCAGCCATGTCGTCATCACCACCATCATGTTCAATTTCATTGCTGCGGCACTGCTGGGCTACCTGCTGGTGAACACGCTCAAAGAGCCCGGCAACATGACCCCGGAGAGCCGCGCTTTTGCCGATTCGGCGCGCATGCCCGGCATGCACGAAGCCATGGGCTGGCTGGGCATTGAGTGGCCCAGCACGCCGCTGAACCTGACCGTGCTGCTGGCCGCCGTCGCAGCCGTGCTGGTGTGGATGGCCTTGTGGAAAACGCGCCCCGGCTACGCGCTGCGCGCCGTGGGTTTTGCGCCCGACGCGGCGCTGTACGCCGGCTTGCAACCCAGATGGCTCATCGTCGGTTCGATGGCCGCTTCTGGCGCGCTGGCGGGTCTGGTGGGTGTGAACGAGATCGCTGGCGTGCACGGCCGTTTGCTGCCCGACTTCGTGGCCGGTGCCGGATTCGCGGGCATCGCCGTCAGCCTGATCGGGCGCAATCACCCGCTGGGCGTGGTGCTGGCGTCGCTGCTGTTCGGCGCGCTGTACCAGGGCGGGGCTGAACTGGCATTCGAGATCAACGGCTTCAGCCGCGACATGGTGTTCATGCTGCAAGGCCTGATCGTGCTGTTTGCTGGCGCCATGGCGCAGGTGGCGGCACCCGGACTGGCGCGTGCCTGGTATGCGGTGGCGCCCCGGTCTGCGCAGCAGCCCGCACCACGGGTTGGGGCCTGAGCGCCATGGACGAAGTCTTCATCGGAACCCTGGTAGCCAGCACGCTGCGCGTGTCGGTGCCGCTGATCCTGTGCGCGCTGGCTGGCGTGCTGTGCGAGCGTTCAGGCGTCATCGACCTGGGGTTGGAAGGCAAGATGTTGATGACGGCCTTTGCCGCAGCCAGCGTGGGCGTGGTGTCGGGCTCGGCCGTGCTGGCCATGGCTGCTGCGGTGGCCGTGGGCGTGGCTTTGTCGATGCTGCATGGCTACGCCTGCGTCACCCACCGCGGCGACCAGGTGGTGCTGGGCGTGGCCATCACCATGACGGCAGCGGGTTTGACTGTCGTGCTGGGTATTGCCTGGTTCCAGCAGGGCGGGCAGACGCCGCCGCTGACAGACGCCGTGCGGCTGGACGGCTGGTTCGTGGGCGCGGGCGAGGTCGTGGCGCAGATTCCCTTCATCGGCCGCGCGCTGGCTCTGGCCTTCTTCGGCCACAACTGGATGGTTTACGCCACGCTGGTGCTGGTGGGCGTGGTGTGGTGGCTGCTGTACCGCACGCGCTTCGGCCTGCGCCTGCGCGCGGCGGGCGAGAACCCGAACATGGTCGACGCCGCAGGCTTGTCGTTGAAAGGGCTTCGCTACCAGGCGCTGGCCTTGAACGGCGTGCTCTGTTCGCTGGCTGGCGCTTACCTGGTGCTGGCGCAGAACCCCAGCTTCATCCCCAACATGACGGCAGGCCGCGGCTACATGGCGCTGGCGGCGATGATCTTCGGCAAATGGCACCCGGTAGGCGCGCTGTGGGCCTGCTTGCTGTTCGGGTTTCTCGATGCGGTTTCGATCCGCCTGCAAGGCGTGATGTTGCCTGCCGTGCTGGGCGGTGGCGAAGTGCCCGTGCAGGCCATCCAGGCGCTGCCCTATGTGCTGACTGTGGTGCTGCTGGCTGGTTTCATCGGCCACTCTGTGGCGCCCAAGGCGCTGGGTAGACCGTACTTGAAGGAACGGTGAGAGAACGCTGATGCTGACCCAACAAACCGCGTTGATCGACGCCGCGCGCCAAGTGCGCAAGCAGGCTTACGCGCCGTATTCGAAGTTTCTGGTGGGCGCGGCGGTGCTGGACGAGCAGGGGCACATCCATGCCGGCTGCAACGTGGAAAACGCTGCCTACCCGCAAGGCTGGTGCGCTGAAGCCTCGGCACTGGCCGCCATGGTCGCTGCAGGTGGGCGCCGCGTCTTGGCCGTGGCGGTGGTCGCCGAGGCGCCGGAACCTGTCACGCCCTGCGGCGGCTGCCGGCAGAAACTGCGCGAGTTCGCGGCCGCCGACTGCCCCGTGTGGGTGGCCGACCTGACGGGCTTGCGCGGCAGCTACACCCTGGCTGAATTACTGCCCCACAGTTTCGGGCCTGAACATCTCAAATGAGCACCTCAAATGAGCACCTCAAATGGCACCTCAAAGCCTGAGATGTCAAAATGCGGGTTTCCACGGGCCGGGACGCCTCGGTGGAAGATGCAAGAAACATAAATAAGAAACTACAGGGGGCCGTCACGTCAGCTCAAGAGATCCACCCATGAAAACACGTCAAGTTCGACTGGAAAGCGGCGAAACCTTCACCGCCCCCCAAGGCATCCAACGCATCGACACCCGCGCCACCCATGGTTGGCAGGTGCGCTACCAGGGCACCAAGTTTTTCGCCGACGGCCTGAACGGCGCAGACCGCTCACTCGAAGCTGCCACCAAAGAGCTGCTGCGCCGCATTGCCACGATGCCTGCGCCGGTTTCGCTGCAGAAGGCCCCCAGCGCCAACAAGTCTTCCGACCTGCCGCCGGGCATTTCAGGCCCCATCATCGTGCCGCCGCGCCGTGGCACGCGCACGCGCTCTGCCGTGCTGTCGGTGCTGCTGCCGCGCTTCGGCAAAGACCCGCGTGTCAAAAGCATCTATCTGGGCACCGAGCGCACCTATTCCGACGAGCGTTTCGAGAAAGCGCTGGAACGCGCCATCGAGCTGCGCAGCGAAGTAATCAAGAAATATGAAGCTGCCGCCACGCGTGCCAAACGCCAGCAAGGCCAGGCGCTGAAAGCCGAATTGCGCCAGGCGCGCCTGGAAAGCCGCTCCAATGGCTGAATCTTCTGCTGTGGCAGCCACGCTGCAGGTGTTGCAGCAACGCTTCGGTGCTGAAGCACCCGCCATGGCGGTGCTGCTGGGTACCGGCTGGGGGCCGCTGGCTGCGCGCGTGCAAGACGCCGTGACCCTGCCCTATGCCGACTTGCCCGCCTTCCCGCAGCTGGCCGTGGGTGGCCATGCCGGCGCGATGACGGTGGGGCAGATTTCGCACGGCGGGCGCGGCCAACGAAACGTACGAAACGTGCGTGTGGCCGTGCTGGCGGGCCGCAAGCACGGCTACGAAACGGGCGAAGTGAACGGCATGCAGGGCGTGGTGCAAAGCCTGGCCGCCTGGGGCGTCAAAGTGCTGGTGCAAACCAATGCCGCCGGCAGCCTGGAAGCGGCCATGCAGCCGGGTGCGCTGATGCTGATCGACGACCACATCAACCTGGTGCAGCGCAGCCCGCTGTTCGGCCTGGCGGGGGACGACCGTTTCGTCGACATGTCTGCCGCCTACGACCCCGACTTGCGGGCGCAGGCGCTGGCCCTGGCCCTGGCCGAGCAGGCCGGTGCCACGCTGCACCGTGGCATTTATGCCTGGGTCATGGGCCCGCAGTTCGAGACGCCGGCAGAAATCCGCATGCTCCAAACGCTGGGCGCCAACGCCGTGGGCATGAGCACCGTGCCGGAGACCATCCTGGCGCGCCACCAAGGCCTGCGCGTGCTGGCGCTGTCGTTGATGACGAACATGGCCGCCGGCCTGTCCGACGAGAACCTGAGCCACGCCCACACCATGCACACCGCGCGCGCTGCGGCTGACAACGCCGTCGAATTGCTCAGCGCTGTGTTGTGCGGACTGCGCGTATGAAGCTCGGCAGGCGTTGGCTTGCAGGCTTGGCCATCGTCGCGCTGGCCGGCTGCGCCAGCACGCCGCCTGTTGGCAACGCCAAACCCGCGCTGCGCCTGACCGTGCTGCACACCAACGACCACCATGGCCGCTTCTGGCCCAACGCCGACGGCGAATACGGCATGGCCGCGCGCAAGACGCTGGTCGACCGCATCCGCGCCGAAGTGGCAGCCGCTGGCGGACAACTGTTGCTGCTGGACGGCGGCGACATCAACACCGGCGTGCCCGAGAGCGACCTGCAGGACGCCGAGCCCGACTTCCTCGGCATGAACCTGCTGGGCTACGACGCCAGTGCCGTGGGCAACCACGAATTCGACAAGCCGCTCTCCGTCCTGGCCAAACAGATGCAATGGGCCCGGTTCCCGCTGTTGTCAGCCAACATCTATCGCGGCGGCCAGCGCATGTTCGAGCCTTATCGCATCTTCGACCGTGCCGGCACCAAGATCGCCGTGCTGGGCCTGACCACCACCGACACCCAGCGCCTGGTGCTGCCGGAGAACGTGCGGGGCATCGAATTTCGCCCGCCTGCGGCAGAAGCCGCGGCCCTGCTGCCGGAACTGCGCCGCCAGGCCGACATGGTGATTGCCGTCACCCACATGGGCCACTTCACTGACGGCCGGCATGGCGTCAACAGCCCTGGCGACGTGGCCATGGCGCGCAGCCTGGGCCCGGACAACGGCCTGCACCTGATCATCGGCGGCCACAGCCAGAACCCCGTGTGCATGCTGCAGGAGAACATCCGCAACGACGCCTATGTGCCCGGCGGCGCCTGCGCGCCCGACCGCCAGAACGGCACCTGGATCGTGCAGGCGCACGAATGGGGCAAGTTCGTCGGCCGTGCCGACTTCGAGATCAGCGCCGGCAAGGTCGAACTGCTGCGCTATCAGCTCATTCCCATCAATCTGAAGCGCCGGAATGCCGACGGCACGCGCACACCGTTCACCGAAGCCATTGCCGAAGACCCTGCCGTGCGCGCTGCGCTGCAGCCCTTCCAGGAACGCGGCCAGGAACGCCTGGGCCTGACCGTTGGCGAGGCCGTGGGCATCTTCGACGGCGACCGCGCCCGTGTGCGCCAGCAGCCCACCAATCTGGGCTTGCTGCTGGCCCGCGCCATGCGCGAGCGCAGCGGGGCCGACCTGGCGGTCGTCAACGCCGGCGGCATCCGCGATTCACTGCCCGAAGGCCGCATCAGCTGGCGCGACTTGTTGAAAGTGCAGCCTTTCGGCAACCAGTTGGCGGTCGTTGAACTCACGGGCCGCGAACTGCTGGAGTGGCTGGCCACGCCCGCCCGCATGACCCCAGGTGCCGGTGGCTACCCGCAAACCGACGGGCTGCAGATGCGCATCGAGGCCGGCGTACTGAAAGAGGCCCGCGTGCAGGGCCGCCCCATCGATGCGCAGCGCGTCTACCGCCTGGCCATCAACCAGTTCACCGCCAGTGGCGGCGACGGTTACCCGGTGCTCGACAAGCATCCTGGCTATGTCAACACGGGCTTGGTCGACGCCGACGTGCTGCGCGAGTATTTCGTCAAGCGCAGCCCGCTGCGCGCGGCCGACTACGCGCCGGGCGACGACATCCAAAGGAAATGATCAAGTGAAAGCAATGGAAGCCGATGCCCGCAGGGCGCTCGCCTGCCTGGACCTGACCAGCCTGAACGACGCAGACACCGATGCCGACATCGACGCGCTGTGCCGGCGCGCCATGGGCGACTGCGGGCCCGTCGCTGCTGTCTGTGTCTGGCCACGCTTCGTCGGCCGCGCCCGCACCCTGCTGCCCGACGGCGTGGCGGTGGCCGCGGTGGCCAATTTCCCTGACGGCAGCAGCGACATCGCCCGCGCCGTGGCGGACACATTGCAGATCGTGCAAAACGGCGGCGACGAGGTCGATGTCGTCATCCCCTACCGCGCACTGGATACAGCGGCCGAACTGCTGGCCGCCGTGCGCGCTGCCTGCGCGCAGCAGCGCCTGAAGGTCATCATCGAAACCGGCGAGATGGCCAGCGCGGGCGAGGTCACACGCGCCTGCCGCATCGCGCTGGCCGCTGGCGCCGACTTTCTGAAAACCAGCACCGGCAAGGTGCCCGTCAACGCCACGCCGGCCTCGGCCACGCTGCTGTTGCAGGCCATTGCCGAACATGAAGCCGCGCACGCTGAACACCCAGGCCGCGTCGGCTTCAAGGCCGCCGGCGGCGTGCGCACGGTGGCGGACGCCAAGCTCTACATGGACCTGACAGCGCACTACCTGGGCGTGGATGCCGTCAACCCGAACCGGTTTCGCATCGGCGCCAGTGGTTTGCTGAACGACATCGAAGCGGTGTTGGGCGGCGGGCGTGCACCGCCCGCTGCAGCGGTTTATTGAAGCAGGCGATCCATGCGTCGCGTCGCACTGTCTGCCGTTTTTCCTGCCGCTCTGGTTGCCGCCCTGGTTGCCGCCCTGCTGGCGGGCTGCGCCACGCCCCCCGCACCTGCCCCGGCAGGCCCGTTGCGCGTCACCGTGCTGGGCATCAACGACTTCCACGGCAACCTGAAGGCCCCGCCCGGCGGCATTCGCGTGCCGAACCCGGCCGACCCCGGGAACCCGGCGCGGCGCATCAACGTGCCGGCTGGCGGCGTGGCTGCCATGGCCACGCTGCTGAACCAGCTGCGTGCGCAGAACCCCCACACCGCTTTCGTTGCTGCCGGCGACCTGATCGGCGCCACGCCACTGCTCAGTTCGCTGTTTCACGACGAACCCAGCATCGAAGCCATGAGCCTGATGGGCATGGACGCAGCCGCCATGGGCAACCATGAACTCGACCGCGGCCCGGCCGAGCTGCTGCGCCTGCAAAAAGGCGGCTGCCACCCGGTCAACGGCTGCAAGGGCCCGGCGCCTTTCAAGGGCGCCAGCTTCACTTATCTGGCGGCCAATACTTTCGTGAAGTCTTCGGGGCAGACGCTGCTGCCGCCCTATTTCGTCAAACGCTTCGAGGGCATTCCTGTGGCCTTCATCGGCGTCACGCTCAAGGGCACGCCGGCCATCGTCACGCCCAGCGGCACGGCCGGCCTGGAGTTCAAAGACGAGGCCGACACCGTCAACGCCCTGGTACCGGTGCTCCAGCGCCAGGGCATCGAAACCATCGTGTTGCTCATCCACGAAGGCGGCATGCCGGGGGTGGGCGAGTTCGGGGGCTACAACGCATGCCCGGGCATCACTGGCGCCATCGTGGGCATCGTCCAGCGCTTGAACAAGGCCGTCGATGCCGTCATCAGCGGCCACACGCATGCTGCGTACAACTGCGTCATCGACGGCCGGCCTGTTACCAGCGCCGACCGCTACGGCACGCTGCTGACCCAGCTGGACCTGACCATCGACCGCGCCAGCCGCGACGTGGTGGCAGCCAAGGCCCAGAACATCATCGTCGCCCCCGACGCCTTCGCCCCCGACCCCAAGCTGGCCGAACTGGTGGCCACTTATGAACGCCTGGTGCGCCCGCTGGCGCAGCGCCCGGTGGCGGTGCTGGGCGCGCCTTTCCTCACCCGCGTGAGCGAAGACAGCGGCGAAAGCCCGCTGGGCCAGCTGATTGCCGACGCGCAACTGGCCGCCACGATCGAGAACGGCGCGCAACTGGCGCTGATGAATCCGGGCGGCGTGCGCGCGCCGCTGGGCGGCGAAGGCAAGCTGCAGATCGTCTTCGAAGAGGTGTTTTCCGTGCAGCCCTTTGCCAACCAGCTGGTGACCATGACCCTGTCTGGCGCCCAACTGGTGCAACTGCTGGAACAAGGCGTGCGCGGCACGCGCGCGCGGCCGCTGTTCGTCTCACGCGGGTTCAGCTACAGCTGGGACAGCCGCCGTACGCCGGGTGAACGGGTGTTGGCCGACAGCCTGCGCCTGCACGGCCAACCCGTGCGGCCGGGCGACGCTGTGCGACTGACCGTGAACAACTTCATCGCCGATGGCGGCGACGACCAGAGCGTGCTGCGCCAGGGCAGCAACCGGCAGCCCGGCCCCATCGATGTCGATGCGCTGGAGGCTTACCTCAAAGCCAACCCCGGCCTGAAGCCCGACACGGCAGCGCGCATCACACGTTTGAAGTGAACGCGGCCGAAATCATTCGCCGCAAGCGCAATGGCGCGGCACTTTCCGGTGCCGAGATCGAAGCCTTCGCTCGTGGCTTGGTAGACGGCAGTTGGGCCGACAGCCAGGCAGCCGCGCTGGCCATGGCCATCTGCTGGCGTGGCATGACGGCGCGCGAAACTGCCGATCTGACGGATGCCATGACCGCATCGGGCGAGGTGCTGGACTGGTCGGCTGCGGGCCTGCACGGGCCTGTCGTCGACAAGCACTCGACTGGCGGCGTGGGCGACAAGGTGAGCCTGGTGCTGGCGCCGCTGCTGGCAGCCTGCGGCGCCGTGGTGCCGATGATCAGCGGCCGCGGTCTGGGCCACACCGGCGGCACGCTGGACAAGCTGGAAGCGCTGCCCGGTTATGGCGTTCAACCCCACCGCGCCGCTTTGTTGCGCTGCCTGCAAACGGCGGGCTGCGCCATCGTCGGCGCAGGTGCCCGCCTGGCGCCGGCCGACGCCAGGCTCTACGCCATACGCGATGTCACGGCCACGGTCGAGAGCCTGCCGCTGATCACTGCAAGCATCCTGAGCAAGAAGCGCGCGGCGGGCTTGCAGGCCCTGGTGCTGGACGTGAAATGCGGCCAGGGCGCCTTCATGGTCGAGCCATCTGACGCGCTGGCTTTGGCGCACAGCCTGGTCGATGTGGCGCGGCAATCCGGGCTGCCCACCGTCGCCTGGGTCACCGACATGAACCAGGTGCTGGGCCGTACGGCGGGCCATGCGCTGGAGGTGGCCGAGTCGCTGGATTTGCTGTGCCAGCGCGGCACGGCGGACGCGCGCTTGCTGGCGCTGACGATGGCGCTCGGTGCGCAGGCTTTGCTGCTGGCAGGCGTGCAGCCGACGCTGGCTGCTGCGCGCAGTGCATTGCAGCGGGCCCTGGACAGTGGGCAGGCCGCTGAACGCTTCGCCCGCATGGTTGCCGAGCTGGGCGGCCCGCGCGATGTGCTGACCGATGCGCAGTTGCCTGCTGCCCCTGTGCAGCGTGTGGTGCCAGCCCTGCGCGCCGGCTTCGCAGCACGCATCGACGTGCGCGCGCTGGGCCTGGCGGTGCTGGCCCTGGGTGGCGGGCGCACCGTGCCGGGCGGCCTGATCGACCCCCGCGTGGGACTGGCCGCCGTGCTGCCGCTGGGCGCGCCGGTCGCCACCGGCGACGCGCTGGCTTGGGTGCATGCGGCCGACGACGCAGCGGCCGACCGCGCCGTGGCCGCCGTGCAAGCCGCCTACGAGTTCACAGACACCGCAGCGGCCGTGCCCCCGTTGCTGGTGGACTTCGTCGGTGCATGAAACTGCGTCGGCTGCCCTTTCATTTACTGCTGCATCCACAGGATTTGCCATGAACCCCAAGCTGTCCAACTTGTCGATCGCCCGCCGCCAGTTGCTGGCCCTGGCCGCGTTGCCCGTGCTGGGCAACGCGCACGCTCGCGCCACCGTGCCCGATGCTGCAAAGTTGTCTTCCCTTCCGGTAGCCCCCGTGCGCAACGTGCCGGAGACCTTCTTCGGCACCGTCGTCGACGACCCCTACCGCGACTTCGAGGACATCAAGTCCCCGGCGGTGGCCGCATGGATGAAGGCGCAGAGCGACCATGCCCATGCCACGCTCAAAGCCATCCCCGGCCGCGCCGCCATGCGCAAGCGGCTGGAGGAATACGACAGCGCCGCTTCAGCGCGCGTCACTGCCGTGCAGCGCCTGCCCGGCGACGTGTTCTTCTTCGAACGCCGTGGCGCCAAGGAAGACCAGTTCAAGCTGTACATGCGGCGCGGCGCCAAGGGCAGCGACCAACTGCTGTTCGACCCCGAGACCTTGAAGAAGGCGACCGGCAAGCCGCACGCCATCAACTACTACAGCGCCTCGCCTGACGGCAAGCTGGTGGCCGTGGGCGTTTCGGCCGCAGGTTCTGAAGAAGCGGCGATGCGCATCGTCCACACCGCCAGCGGCAAGCAGGTGGGCCCCGAGATTTCCCGCGCGCAGTTCGGCGCCATCGCCTGGGCCCCGGACAGCAGCGAGATCTATTTCCACCGCATGCAGGCGCTGGGCAAGGACGCACCGCCCACCGACAAGTACCAGCGCAGCAGCGTGGTGGTGATGAAGCCGGGCGCACCCGAGGCCGACATTCGCACCGTGCTGACGGCGGGTGCAGACCTGGACATCCCGGCCACCGAATTTCCCATCGTCCAGGTGCTGCCCGACGGCCGCGTGATGGCCACCGCAGTAGACGGCGTTTCGCCCGACTTCGCCGCCTGGCACAGCACATTGGCAGCCCTGCGCGCCGGCAAGCCAGCCTGGCGCAAGCTGGTCAGCCGCGAAGACGGTGTCGTGGATATGGCGGTGCAAGGCGAACGCGTCTACGCGCTGACCTTCAAGGGCGCGTCGCGCCTGAAGCTGCTGACCGGCACGCTGGACGGCTTCAGCCCGGCTACCGCCCAGGTGCTGGTGGCGCCCAGCGAACGCGTTCTCACGGCCATCGCCGCAGCGCAAGACGGCCTGTACCTGCAGGCGCGCGACGGCAACATTCAGCGCCTGTTCAAGTTCGCGTATGCAGACGACGCCAAGCCGCAAGAGGTGAGCTTGCCCGTGCTGGGCAGCTTCAGCATCAGCGGCGCGCGCAGCGAAATGCCCGGCCTGTTGCTGGACCTGCAAAGCTGGACGCGTGCGCGCCAGATCTATGCGCTTTCAGCCGACGGCGGTGTGCGCAACACCGGCCTGCAGCCTGCTGGCCGCTATGACGCGCCCGACAACGTGGTGGCTTCCGAGGTGATGGTGAAAAGCTTTGATGGCGTGATGGTGCCGATGTCCATCATCCACCGCTCCGGCGTCAAGCTCGACGGCAGCAACCCCACGCTGCTCTACGGTTATGCCAGCTACGGCATCACCGAAGAACCGTTCTTCAGCCCCAGCCGGCTGGCCTGGATGGACCAGGGCGGCGTGTTCGCCATCGCCAACCCGCGCGGCAGCAGTGTGTTCGGGCGCCAGTGGCACGAAGACGGCAAGCAGGCCAGCAAGCCCAACACCTGGCGCGATTTCATTGCCTGTGCGGAATTCCTGATCGACAAGAAGTGGACGCAGCCGGCCAAGCTGGGCATCTGGGGCGGCAGCGCCGGCGGCATCCTGGTGGGCCGCGCGATGACCGAGCGCCCTGAGCTGTTCGCTGCCGTGGTGCCCGAAGTGGGCAGCCTGGACATGGTGCGCATGGAAACCACGCCCAACGGTGTGCCCAACATTCCCGAATTCGGCAGCCGCAAGACCGAAGCCGGCTTTCGGGCGCTGCTGGCGATGAGCACCTATCACCAGATCAAGGACGGCGTGGCCTACCCCGCCGTGCTGCTGGTGCATGGTGTGAACGACCCGCGCGTGGAGGTGTGGAACAGCACCAAGGTGGCGGCCAAGCTGCTGGCAGTAACGCCGCCTTCGGGCGTGCAGCGCAAGCCGGTGCTGCTGCGCCTGGACTACGAATCAGGCCACGGCATCGGCAGCACCAAGAGCCAGGCGCTGGACAGTCGGGCCGATACGTTTTCGTTCCTGCTCTGGCAGATGGGTGTGGCGGGGTTTGCGTTGAAGGGCGGCTGAAAACGGCTGGCCACGCCGACCCGGGATCGACGCGGGGCTGGGAGCGATCCCAGGCTGATGCGGGGAGTGAGGGGCTTCAGCATCGCCTGCAAACAAGACGACTTCGTCTGGCTGATCCAGAGCTCACTCACTCCTGCCGCAAACACTCGATCGGCAACAGCTTCGAGGCCCTTCTCGCCGGGTACCAGCCAAAGAACAGCCCCACGCCTGTGGAAAACAGCACCGCCACCAGCACATGCGTGGCAGACAGCTCCATCGCAAAACCGCCCGACGCACCGGCCCGGTTGACGCCCCACACGCCCAGCGCGGCCAGCACCACGCCCACGGCACCGCCCAGCACGCACATCATCACGGCCTCGCTCAGAAACTGCATCAGCACATGCCGTGGCTTGGCGCCGATGGCCATGCGGATACCGATCTCTCGCACGCGTTCACTCACGCTCACCAGCATGATGTTCATGATGCCGATGCCGCCCACCACCAGCGACACCGCGCCCACCACGCCCAGCCCGATGGACAAGGCTGCAGCGATGTTGGCGCCGGTTTGCGCAATGCTGGCCAGGTTGGTGATGTTGAAGTCGTCGGTTTCGTCACCGGTGATGCGGCGGCGGTCGCGCAGCAGTTCGGCCACGTCGTTCTCTGCCTCTTTCAAACGTAGTTCGCTCACCGACTGCACATTGATGTAGTGCACCGATCGCGGTCGCGGCAGGGCCAGCGGCAGGGCGGTGATGGGCACCACCAGCAGCTCGCCCAGGTCGGTGCCGTCCAGCGTGCGCCCGCTGCCGGCCAGCACGCCGATGACGGTGAAAGGCCGTCCGCCGACGCGAATCACCTGTCCCAGCGGGTCGCGACGCAGGTAATGCGCCTCGGCGATCTGGCTGCCGATGAGAATCACGCGGTTGGCGCTGCGCACGTCGTCGTCGCTGAAAGGCACGCCTTTGTCCACGACCCAGTTGCGCACGCGAAACATCTCCGGCGTCACGCCCAGCACCGTGCTCTGGGTGCTGTCGTCGCCATACAGCACCGGGAAACCGCTTTGCAGCGTGGCCGCCGCTGCGGCCACGCTGGGCAGGCGGTTCATGGCCTGGGCATCGTCCAGCGTCAGGTAGGGCGCATCGGTGCTCAGCTGCCGGCGCGGCGGGCCGTTGCCGGTGGGTGCGCCGCGCTGCACGATGAGCTGATTGCTGCCCAGCACCGACAGCTCACGGTCGATGAAACCGCGTACCGCGTCGCCCACGCCCAGCATCAGCACCACCGACGCGATACCGATGACGATGCCCAGCATCGTGAGCGCCGTGCGCAAGCGATTGGCCGCGAGAGAGCGGAAAGCCTCGAACAGAATCTGCCCAAAACTCATGCCTTGCCTCCCGGCACGCCGTCGTAGACCACGCGCCCGTCTTTCAAACGCACCAGGCGCTTGGCATGCGCAGCCACATCGTTCTCGTGCGTCACCAGCACGATCGACAGGCCCTGGTCGCGGTTCAGCGCGTCCAGCAGCGCCAGCACGTCTTCAGCGGTTTGCGTGTCCAGGTTGCCGGTGGGCTCGTCGGCCAGCAGCAAAGGCGGGCTGCAGGTCAGCGAGCGGGCGATGGCCACGCGCTGTTGCTGGCCACCACTCAACTGGCTGGGCAGGCGTTTGGAAAGAGGGCCCAGGCCGACCTGGTCCAGCAGTTCCTGCGCACGCGCTCGCGCAGCGCTGCGCGATTGGCCGGCGTACAGCAAAGGCAGCGCCACGTTTTCCAGCACGTTCATGCGCTTCAACAGATTGAAGCTCTGGAAGACGAAGCCGATCGTCTGGTTACGCACCTCGGCTTGCTGTGCGGCGTCCAGTTGCGTCACATCGCGCCCGGCCAGCAGGTACTGGCCGCTGTCGGCGCGGTCCAGCAGGCCCAGCAGGTTCATCAGCGTGCTCTTGCCCGAACCGCTGGGCCCCATCAGGGCAACGTACTCTCCGGCGCCCACGGTCAGGGTGATGTCGTACAGCACGGGGGTCACGATCTCGCCGTTGCGGTAGCTCTTGTTCACCGCCTGAAGCTGGATGACGTCGCTCATCAAAGGGTGGCAGCCAGGCGCTTCAGCGCCCACCCGGCGTCTCGGCCCGGCGCGTGATCAAGGCGTCGCCAGCGCGCAGTGCGCCACTCAGCACTTCGGCCAGCTCGGTGTAGCGTGTGTTCGAGATGCCCACGGTGACCTCATGCGGTTGCGGCACCTGCTCTTTGCCAGCGCCCACCGTCCACACGCGATAGACGCGCTCGCCGCCGCGCGTGTTGCTCAGCACACCGTCGTCTTCTGCTGCGGCCGGCGCTGCCACGCTGGCGCCTGAAGCCGCACCGCTGGCGGCTTGTGCTGCAGCCGCCGCGATGCGCTTGCGGTCGTCTTCATCGGGCTGAAAGCGCAAGGCCGCCGTGGGCAGCCGCAGCACGGCTGGCTTGGTCTGCAACACGATGCGCGTCTGCGCCGTCATGCCCGGCTTCAGCCGCTCGTCGCTGTTGTCCACGCCGACGATGATGTTGTAGGTGACGATGCCTTGGTTGCTGGTCGAATTCAGTCTGAACTGCTCCACCTTGCCTTCGAACTCGGCTTGCGGATAAGCGTCCACCGAGAAGCGCACCAGTTGCCCCGGCTTGATCTGCCCGACATCGGCTTCGCTCACGTTGGTGTGAATCTGCATCTCGCGCAGGTCGCGCGCCAGCAGGAAGAGTTCAGGCGTCGTGAAGCTGGCCGCCACGGTTTGGCCGACGTCGATGTTGCGGCGGATGACGACACCGTCGATCGGGCTGCGGATGACGCTGTTGTCGACATCGGCCTGCGCTGCGTCCACCTGCGCGCGTGCCAGTTCCACGTTGGCGCGGGCGGCGTCGAATTCACGCTGGCTCTGGTCCAGCGCCAGGCCGCTGATGAAGTTCTGCGCCACCAGTTGGCGGTTGCGTTCCAGCGAAGCCGTGGCCAGCGCCAGCCCGGCGCGCGCGCTGGCGGCCTGGGCCTGGGCCTGGCGCAGCCGCGCCTGCAGGTTGGCCGGGTCCAGCCGCAACAGCACCTGGCCGGCCTTGACGCGGTCGTTGAAGTCGGCCAGCCGTTCCATCACCGTGCCGCTGACCTGCGTGCCCACGGTGATGGTCGTTACCGGCTGCAGCGTGCCTGTGGCCATCACGACCTGGGTGATGGGGCCGCGGTCGACCAGGGCCGTGCGGTACAGGTCGGGCGGCGGCTTGACCGGGCGTTGCTGCCACCACCAGGCAGCAGCAGCCAGGGCCAGCAGCACCGCAACAGTGACCACGGCTTTGGAAGATCGTTTCATCGTGAAGGGCAGAGCGAGCGCAAGGGCAGTGTAGGGGGCCGGTCGGCCATGCATCAGCGTCGCACGCATGACCCTTGCCGCCTGCCTGGGCTGCGGCCAGCACTTCTTGGCCCACCTCGGCGCGGCGCTGGTCGTGTTGTTGCCCGGCTGCGCGCCGGGCTGGTCAGCCTGCTTTACGGCTTGATGGTCACGCTGACGATGGCGTTGCCGGGCGTTTGGTCATTCCTGGGTCGACGCTGCGGCCGGCTGCATCTGCCGCGCCAGGTCGTTGAAGTCCTGCGCCACGAGGTCGAATTCACCAGCCTGCCAAGGCGCCATCGCGCTGCCGTGTCCTTGCTCCATCGGCCGCGGCACATAGGCCGTGCGCAACCCGCAGGCCGCAGCCGCGCGCAGGTCGCTGGGGTGGCTGGCCACCATCAACACTTGCGCCGGCGCCAGGCCCAGCATCTGGGCCGCGCCCAGGTACACCTCGGGGTCGGGCTTGTAGTGGCCGAAGAGCTCGGCGCTCAGCACCATGTCCCAGGGCAGGCCGGCATGCTTGGCCATGTTCAGCAGCAAGGCGACATGGCCGTTGCTCAGCGTGGCAATGGTGTAGTTCGCCTTCAACCGCGCCAGCCCGCCCACGCTGTCGGGCCAGGGCGTCAGGCGGTGCCAGACGCGATTGAGTTCATCCACCAGTTCGGGCTGCAGCACCAGGCCGCGTTCGGCCAGCAGACGGTCCAGAATGCGGCGGTGCAGGCCGTCCAGGTCGGTCCAGGGCAGCGCGCCGCTGCGCACTTCCTGCATGGCCGGGGCGTAGCCGGCGCGCCAGGCCAGCGCGAAAGCACCGGCCTCATCGGCCGTCAGCGGCAACTGCAACCGCAGCACTTCGTCTCGCACACTGCCGTGCCAGTCCACCACGGTGCCGAAGACGTCGAAGCACAAAGCGCAAATTTCTGTCATGTTTCCAGTGTAGACAGCCGGTTCGGCCGCAACTTTTGCAAAAGGTGCGAAGCCTAAAATAGAGGTTCCAGGGCTCAGCGCCCCGCCATGGCTCTCTTCATGTCTTCCCAAACGCTTTCCGCGCTGTCCGCCTTGTCGCCCCTGGACGGCCGCTATGCCGCCAAAGTGGCAGCCCTGCGCCCTTTGCTCAGCGAATACGGCTTGATGCACAGGCGCGTGCAGGTCGAGGTGGAATGGTTCATCGCCTTGTCGGATGCCGGTTTCGATGAATTCAAGCCCCTGTCTGCAGCCGCACGCGAACTGCTGCGCTCGCTGGAGGCCGACTTTTCAGAAGCCGATGCCCAGGCCATCAAGGACATCGAGAAAACCACCAACCACGACGTCAAAGCCGTGGAGTACTGGCTCAAGGCACGGTTCACCGACCGGGCCGAATTGCAGGCAGCGGGCGAATTCGTGCACTTCGCCTGCACCAGCGAAGACATCAACAACACCAGCCATGCCCTGATGCTGGGTGCCGCGCGCAGCCAGGTGCTGCTGCCGGCGCTGGACGCCGTGCAGGCCAAGCTGGTGCAGATGGCGCACGACCTGGCTGCGCTGCCCATGCTCAGCCGCACCCATGGCCAGACAGCCAGCCCCACCACGGTAGGCAAGGAGGTAGTCAACGTGGCGGCGCGTCTGGCGCGGGCGCGCCAACAGATTGCCGCCGTGCCGCTGCTGGCCAAGATGAACGGCGCCGTGGGCAACTACAACGCACATCTGGCCGCCTATCCCGGCTTCGACTGGGAAGCTTTCAGTCAGCGTGTCGTGGAAGACCGGCTGGGCCTGACCTTCAACGCTTACACCATCCAGATCGAACCGCACGACTGGATGGCCGAGCTGTTCGACGCCATCGCGCGCGCCAACACCATCCTCATCGACTGGTCGCGCGACGTCTGGGGCTATGTCTCGCTGGGCTACTTCAAGCAGCGCGTGAAGGCCGGCGAAGTGGGCAGCAGCACCATGCCGCACAAGGTCAACCCCATCGACTTCGAGAACGCCGAAGGCAATTTTGGCCTGGCCAATGCGCTTTTGGGGCACATGGCGCACAAGCTGCCCGTCAGCCGCTGGCAACGCGACCTGACCGACAGCACCGTGCTGCGCAACATGGGCGTGGCGCTGGGCTACACCGTGTTGGCACTGGACAGCCTGCAGCGCGGCCTGGCCAAGCTGCAAGTCAATGAAGCGCAACTGGCCACTGATCTGGACGCCGCCTGGGAAGTGCTGGCCGAGCCCGTGCAAACGGTGATGCGCCGGCACGGCCTGCCCGACCCGTATCAGCAGCTCAAAGACTTCACCCAAGGCAAGCCCATCACGCGTGAGCTGATGCAGGGCTTCATCCAGGGGCTGGATTTGCCGGTTGCCGAAAAAGCACGGCTGCTGGCGCTGACGCCTGGCGGCTACACCGGGCTGGCTGAAACGCTGGCGCGGCGGTTCGGCCGCAGCGACGCCGAATAAGCACAGCCGTGCGCGCCGACTTCCGCAGCCAACTCCTGTCCGCACAAGCCGCGCACGACTCGCTGCTGTGCGTGGGCCTGGACCCTGAACCCGCCCGCTTTCCCGGTGCCTGGAAAGACGATCCGGCGCGCATCTTCGATTTCTGCGCCGCCATCGTCGACGCCGTGGCCGACCAGGTCTGCGCCTTCAAGCCGCAGATCGCGCACTTCGCCGCCCATGGCGCAGAAGACCAGCTCGAACGCCTGATCGACCACATCCACCAGCGCGCCCCGCAGGTGCCGGTGATTCTGGACGCCAAGCGCGGCGACATCGGCAGCACGGCAGAGCAGTACGCGCGCGAAGCCTTCGTGCGCTACCGCGCCGATGCGGTCACGCTGTCGCCGTATCTGGGCGGGGACTCGATCGAGCCCTACATGCGCTTTGATGGCCGCGGCCTGATCTTGCTGTGCCGCACCAGCAATGCCGGTGGCAGCGACCTGCAGGCGCAGACCCTGGCCAACGGCGAGCGCTTGTTCGAGCATGTGGCGCAATTGGCCGCCGGGCCCTGGAACAGCGGTGGGCAGATCGGCCTGGTGGTGGGCGCGACCTTCCCGCAAGAGCTGGCGCGCGTGCGCGAATTGGCGCCCACGCTGCCGCTGCTGATCCCCGGCGTGGGTGCGCAAGGTGGGGACGCGGCAGCCACCGTGCGCGCCGCCTGGCGCCCGGGTGCGCCTATCGTCGTCAGCAGCTCGCGTGCCGTGCTTTACGCCGGCAGCACCGCACCAGGCAGCGACTTGGCTGCTGCAGCGCGCACCGCAGCCATGGCCACGCGCTTGCTGCTGCGGCAAGCGGCTGGCCAACCAGCGGCGGCGTGAAACTGCATGGGCATCGCGCTGCGGCGTCAATTCTTGTGAACAGCGAAAACCCGTCTTCCCAGCTGTCGCAGTTGACCGACTTTGTGCCCCGGCCTTCTTCGGCGCGCGAGCCCATGCCTTACGCCTTGCAAGCCGGGCGGCTGCTGCGCCGTGGCCTGCTGCTGTTGGCTGGCGGCTGCGGGCTGGGCCTGCTGGCCCTGATCGCTTCTGAAGGCCCTGCCATCCTGGGCGGATCAGCGGTTGGTACCTGGGCGCTGGCCTTGGCGTCGCTGGGTTTGCTCACATGGGTCAGCGTGCGCGCAGCAGACCGCTGGCTGCCCGGGCTCTTCAGCTTGTGGGCGGTTGCCGCCGTGCTCTGGATGGGTGGCAGTGCCTGGGCGCTGGGCTGGGGGCTGGCTGCGCCGGCCTGGCTGCTTGCCCCACTGCTGGTGATGGGCTTGGGGGCCGTCGTGGGCCCGCGCCAGGCCGGCGGCTTGGCGGTGCTGGCTGCAGTCTGCCTGCTGCTGCTGGCCTGGCATGCAGCAGCAGGCACCGCTGCTGGCGGCCCGCCCGGCGCTTTTCAGCTGGGTTACTGGCTGGCCCCGCACCTGCTGGCACTGCTGTTGGCCTGGGCTGCCGGGCGCTTGCTGCACCACAGCTTGCAGCGCCACGTGGAAGTGGCCCGGCAGCGCGAAGCGCGTTACCGCGGCCTGCTGGCCCTGGCTGCAGACGCTTACTGGGAGCTGGATGCCGACTACCGCATCACGGCGGCCGTGTTTCACAACGACGAGTCGCAGCCACTGACGGCGCAGGGCGGTCTGGGTTCGATGCCCTGGCGTTTGCCGCGCTTCATGTGCGACGCAGGAATCCTGGACCAGTTGCTGGCTGAAATGGACGCGCGGGCACCGTTTCGTGAAGTGCCCGTGGGCTGGCAGGCGCTGGACGGACGTGTGCTGCGCTTTTTGCTCAGCGGCGAGCCGCGTTTCGACGAACGCAAACAGTTCACCGGCTACTGGGGCGTGGCGCGCGACGTCACCGCAGACACGGCAGCGCGTGAAGCTTTGCGGGCCACCGAGACGCGCTACCAGGAGCTGTTCAACCGCATCCCCACGCCTCTGCTGCTGCACCGCCGGGGCCGTGTCGCCGAAGCCAACCCGGCGGCGCAGGCCTTGTTCGGCGAACCCGACATGTCGCGCTTGCGTGGCAGCGATTTGCTGGCGCGCTATGCCAGCGGCGATTCGCGCGAACGCGCCCGCCGCCGGCTGCAGGAGCTGGAAAACCTGCCGCTGGGCGCTTCCTTGCCCGTGGCCGACTTCCGCTTGCAGCTGGGCGAACGCGCGGTGTCGGTGCGCGCCACCAGCGTGCGCGTGATGGCCGACGATGGCCCCGCCACGCTGGTGATCTACATCGACGACACCGAGCTCCGTTCAGCCGAAGAGGCTGTGCGGCGCAGCGAAGCCATGCTGTCGCATCTGGTGGCCAGCAGTCCCGACCTGATCACGCTGACCGACCTGAGCAGCGGGCGCTACATCATGGTCAATCAGGCTTTCGAGCGCATCACCGGCCTGGATGCGGCGCAGGTCTTGGGCCGCACGTCGTTGGAGGTGGGCATCTGGCGCAACGAACAAGAGCGACAGCAGCTGGTTGAAAAGCTGCAGCAGCAAGGCCAGTTGACGGACATGCCGGTGCGCTTCCAGCGTAGCAATGGCGAAGAGCTCCCGATGCTCGTCTCGGCCGCGCGCTTTGCCATGGACAGGCGCGACTACCTGGTCATCAACGCCCGCGACGTGACCCAGGCCGAACGCGAGCGGCTGGAGCGCGAGGCCATCCTGGCCAATGCGTCAGTCGGCATCGCGATGACACGCGACCGCCGTTTCGTGTTGGCCAACCGGCATTTCGAAGACCTCTTCGGCTGGCTGAATGGGGAGATCGTCGGTCAGTCCGCCGGCGTGGTCTGGCGCGACGAGACCGAGTACACCGAGGTTCGCGCAGAACTGCGCCCGCGTTTGCACGACGGGCAAGCGGTGGAAATGGAGCGCATGGCGCAGCGGCGCGACGGCAGCAACTTCCTGGCCCGCATCCGAGGGCACGCTGTCGATGCATTGCGGCCCAGCGAAGGCGGCACCGTGTGGATCGTCGAAGACATCACCGAGCGGCGCGAATTCGAGTTGACCCTGGCGCGCGCCCGAGACGACGCCGAGGCCGCCAGCCGCGCCAAGAGCGCCTTCCTGGCCAACACCAGTCACGAACTGCGCACGCCTCTGAACGGCATCGTCGGCCTGGCGCATCTGGCGCGGGCGCCAGAGCTGGACAGCACGCGCCGCCAGCAATACCTGGAACAGATCTCCGACAGCGCCAAGGCGCTGGCCGGCATCATTTCCGACATCCTGGACCTGTCCAAGATCGAGGCCGGCAAGCTGGAGCTGGAAGCGCAGGCTTTCGACCTGGGCAAGTTGCTGCTGGCCCTGCAGCGCACCTGGGGTGCAGTGGCCACAGCACGCGGCTTGAGCCTGCAGTTGCACGCCGAACCAGAACTCCAGGGTCAGGTGTGGGGGGACCCGCTGCGGCTGCGCCAAGTGCTGACCAACTACCTCAGCAATGCCGTCAAGTTCACCGCTGCAGGCAGCGTGCGCCTGCATGCCCGCCGCTTGCCGACTGAGAGCGACATGGTGCGCATCGAAGTGCACGACACGGGCGATGGGCTCACGCCGGACGTGCAGGCGCGGCTGTTCCAGCCCTTCACCCAGGCCGACGAATCCACCACGCGCCGCTACGGTGGCACAGGCCTGGGCTTGTCTATCTGCCGCGAACTGGCGCAGCTGATGGGTGGCCGCGTGGGTCTGGTCAGCCAGCCCGGCCAGGGCAGCTGCTTCTGGGCTGAGTTGCCCTTGCCTTCAGCGCCTTCGCCTGCGCCTTCACCTGCACATTCACCTGCACATTCGCAAGCTCTTTCGTTGGAGGACGCGCCGATGCCGACGCCCACGCCGACGCCCGGGCCCACCCACCAGACACGGCCCGCATCAGTTCCCCAAGCACCGGGCTCCTCGCGGCTGCAGGGCCGCACCGTGCTCATGGTCGAAGACAACCCCGTGAACATGCTGATTGCCGTGGCCATGATGGAAGGCTGGGGCTTGCGTGTGGCCCAGGCGCACGATGGCCAGCAAGCGGTGCAGGCGGTGCAGCAGGCTTTCGATGCCGGCGAGCCATTCGATGCCGTGCTGATGGATGTACAGATGCCGCACATGAGCGGCCATGAAGCCACGCGCGCATTGCGCCGCACCCAGGCCGGCGCACACCTGCCGATCGTCGCCGTCACCGCTGCGGCACTGGTCACTGAACGCAACGCTGCGCTGGAAGCCGGCATGAACGACTTTCTCACCAAGCCGGTAGACGCCGAACGCCTGCGCAGCACGCTGGAGCGCTGGATGCTGCCGGTGGTGCGCTGAGGCACTGAGCGGGAAGAATCGGCCGGCCAGACCAGATCAGCCTTCCAGCTTTCCAGCTTTCCAGCTTTCTAGCGTTTGACCTCGGGCTCTCGCAACGTTGCATCGGCTGTCACAGCGCCCAGCGCATAGCGGCGCCCGGCCTCGGCGTCTTCCAGACAGCGAAGTACCAGCGGGCTGCGCAGGCGGCCTCGTGCGCCAGCGGCGCGCACCTCATCCAGCGTCAGCCACAGCGTGCGCACGATGCCGTCGTCCAGCGTTCGCGCGGGGTCGGGCTTGCCGGCGGTGCCCAGGTAGGCGAAGCGCACATAGGTCACGTCTTCGCCCGTGGCAGGGCGCTGAAAACGCGCCAGGTACACGCCCAACAACGCCTGGGGTGTGAAGACGCAGGTGGTTTCTTCCATTGCCTCGCGCACGGCGCCCTCCTGCGGGCTTTCACCCGGGTCCAGGTGGCCGGCCGGGTTGTTCAGCATCAGGCCTTCTGGCGTGTGCTCTTCGATCAGCAAATAGCGGTGCGGCTGGCCTGGGGCCGGCAAGTCCTGCACCACGGCGGCCACGGTCACGCTCGGTGCCCAGGGAGGGTTCGGGTTCATCCTAGGGATGCTAGTGTGATAGCTTCAGCAACCTTTGCCAGGGGCTTCATGCGGAGCCCAGCGCCTGGCAAGACCACAAGAATTTCAGTCAGGAGATCACGATGCTCATAGGCGTACCGCTCGAAACCGCGGCGGGCGAGACCCGCGTCGCGGTCACCCCCGAGACAGCCAAGAAGCTCAAGGCCCAGGGGCACACCGTGCGTGTGCAAAGTGGCGCCGGCGTGGCCGCCAGCGCCACCGACGATGCCTATATCGCCGCTGGCGCCGAGATCGTGCAACGCGACGCCGCTTTCGAAGCCGACCTGGTGCTGAAGGTGAAAAGCCCCAGCACCGAAGAGCTGGCGCTGATGAAGCCCGGCACCGCCCTGGTGGGCATGCTCAACCCCTTCGACCGCGACAACCTGGGCGCGCTGGCTGCGGCCAACATCACCAGCTTTGCGCTGGAAGCCGCGCCGCGCACCACGCGTGCGCAGAGCATGGACGTGCTGTCCAGCCAGGCCAACATCGCCGGCTACAAGGCCGTGATGATGGGCGCCGACAAATACCAGCGCCTGTTTCCCATGCTGATGACGGCGGCCGGCACCATCAAGGCCGCGCGCGTGGTCATTCTGGGCGTGGGCGTGGCCGGCTTGCAGGCCATTGCCACGGCCAAGCGCCTGGGCGCGGTCATCGAAGCCAGCGACGTGCGGCCCAGCGTGAAAGAACAGGTCGAATCGCTGGGCGCCAAGTTCATCGATGTGCCTTACGAGACCGCCGAAGAAAAGGAAGCCGCCGTGGGTGTGGGCGGCTACGCCAAGCCCATGCCGCAAAGCTGGCTGGACCGGCAGAAGGTGGAAGTGGCCAAGAAGGTGGCGGCGGCCGACCTCGTCATCAGCACGGCCCTGATCCCGGGCCGCGCCGCGCCCGTGCTCATCACCGAAGACATGGTCAAGGCCATGAAGCCCGGCAGCGTGATCGTGGACATGGCGGCCCCGGCGGGCGGCAACTGCCCGCTGACCGAAGCTGGCAAAACGGTGGTGAAACACGGCGTCACCCTCATCGGCGAAACCAACATCCCGGCCCTGGTGGCGGCGGATTCGTCGAGCCTGTATGCGCGCAACGTGCTGGATTTCCTGAAGCTCATCGTCACCAAGGAAGGCGCCTTGCAGGTGCCCATGGACGACGACATCGTGGCCGCCTGTCTGATGACGCAGGCCGGTGAGATCAAGAGAAAGTAATTCGAGAAAGCAACAGGAGCAAAGCACGCCATGGACTTCGTCAGCCCCACCATCACCAACCTCATCATCTTCGTGCTGGCCATCTACGTCGGCTACCACGTGGTGTGGACCGTCACGCCCGCTTTGCACACGCCGCTGATGGCGGTGACGAATGCGATTTCAGCGATCGTCATCGTCGGCGCCATGCTGGCTGCAGCTTTGACCGAGACCACGCTGGGCAAGAGCATGGGCTTCCTGGCCGTGGTGCTGTGCGCGGTCAACGTCTTCGGCGGCTTCCTGGTCACGCGGCGCATGCTGGAAATGTTCAAGAAGAAAGAGAAGAAGGCGCCTGTCGCTTCGACTGCTGCGGCCACCGCCAAAGACGGAGCCCAAGCATGAGCATGAATCTGGTGACGCTGCTGTACTTGGTAGCCAGCGTCTGCTTCATCCAGGCGCTCAAGGGCCTGAGCCATCCGACCAGCTCGATCCGCGGCAACCTGTTTGGCATGACGGGCATGGCCATCGCCGTGTTCACCACCGCCGCGCTCATCGTCGAGCTCTCGGCCGGCATGGGGCAGGGCAAGGCGCAAGGCCTGGTCTGGGTGTTGGGCGGCCTGGTGCTGGGCGGCGCCATCGGCACGCTGATGGCCAAGCGGGTGGAAATGACGAAGATGCCCGAACTGGTGGCCTTCATGCACAGCATGATCGGTCTGGCAGCCGTCTTCATTTCAGTGGCCGTGGTGGCCGAGCCCTGGGCTTTCGGCATCACCACGCGTGGCGTGCCCATCCCGTTCGGCAACAAGTTCGAGCTGTTCCTGGGCGGTGCCATCGGTGCCATCACCTTCAGCGGTTCGGTGATCGCGTTCGGCAAGCTCAGCGGCAAATACAAGTTCCGCCTGTTCCAGGGTGCGCCGGTCACCTTCAGTGGCCAGCACATGATCAACCTGGTGCTGGGCCTGGCGATGCTGGGCCTGGGCATCGGTTTCTCGTTCACCGAGAACTGGACCATGTTCTTCGCCATGCTGGCGATCGCCTTCGTGCTGGGCGTGCTCATCATCATTCCCATCGGCGGGGCCGACATGCCGGTGGTCGTGAGCATGCTCAACAGTTACAGCGGCTGGGCGGCCGCGGGCATCGGCTTCAGCCTGAATAACAGCATGCTCATCATTGCCGGCAGCCTGGTGGGCAGTTCAGGTGCGATCCTTAGCTACATCATGTGCAAGGCCATGAACCGCAGCTTCTTCAACGTCATCCTGGGCGGCTTCGGCGGTGACGTGGCTGGCCCGGCAGCAGCTGGCGGCGCAGAAAAGCGCCCGGTCAAAACCGGCAGCGCAGACGACGCCGCTTTCGTGCTGGGCAATGCCGAGACCGTGGTCATCGTTCCCGGGTACGGCCTGGCGGTTGCCAGAGCCCAGCACGCGGTGAAAGAGCTGGCCGCCAAGCTGACGGAAAAGGGCATCACCGTGAAGTACGCCATCCACCCCGTGGCCGGCCGCATGCCCGGCCACATGAACGTGCTGCTGGCCGAAGCCGAGGTGCCGTACGACCAGGTGTTCGAGATGGAAGACATCAACGGCGAATTCGGCCAGGCCGACGTGGCCATCATCCTGGGCGCCAACGACGTGGTGAACCCTGCTGCGCACGTGAAGGGCAGCGCCATCTATGGCATGCCCATCCTGGAAGCCTACAAAGCCAAGACCGTGATCGTGAACAAGCGCTCGATGGCCAGCGGCTACGCCGGTCTGGACAACGAACTGTTCTATATGGACAAGACGATGATGGTGTTTGGCGATGCGAAGAAGGTGGTGGAGGACATGGTGAAGGCGATCGAATGAGATGGGTCTGCGGCTTGAAGGCCGCGGCCTAGGACCTCTGTCGCGCGCATCTTCAGAGCCGGCCGATGCGCCGGTTTCTTTCACAAGCAGCGCCATCGTTCTCCAAAAGAGAGTTTGTTACGCTTTGCTTTAATAAGATTCGCCGTCACGGCGGCTTGTGAAAGCCATTCGCATGAACGACCCCCTGCACCGCGCCGGGGGCTATTTCCAGCAAAGCACGGGTTACCGTGCCTTCGTTCCAGCCCCCTTGCCGCCCGATCCCCCCGTGGCCTATGGCGGCGAGCTGCAAACCCTGCTTTTTCCCACCGCCGCCGCACGAGGTAATGCCCGCGCTGGGCCAGCTTGAAGTGTTTCTGCACCATCCGTGCGACACGGTGCCGCTCCTTGTGCGCTGCGCGCTGGCACACGCGCAGTTCGAAACCATCCACCCCTTCCTGGACGGCAATGGCCGCGTTGGCCGCTGGCTGGTGACGCTGATGCTGTGCGAAGACGGCGCGCTCACGCGGCCGCTGCTCTATCTGTCGCTGTACTTGAAGGCGCACCGCGCTGAGTACTGCGACCGGCTCACCGCCATCCGCAGCCATGGCCACTGGGAAGCCTGGATCGCCTTCTTTCTGCGCGGCGTGAGCCTGACTGCACGGGCTGCCACGCACACCGCGCAAGCCATCGTGGCGCTGCGCGACAGCCACCGCAGCGCCGTGAGGCGCAACGCCAAGGCCCTCGCCCTGCTGGACCACCTGATGCTGCAGCCGACCATCAGCATCAAGCGCGCGCGCTTGGAACGCTGCGCGAGCGCGCCGCCATCGCTGAGGAGATTCAGGTTGAGGTCAACCGAATTGCGGCAATCTGACAACGGGCCGGTACGCGGGCATCCGAGCTTCTTTGGCATCTTTGACCGCCCCCGAAATTGAAGCCGCAAGGATTGCCGAGGCCAAACAGCGTTTGGCCGCCATGGATCGTGGCTAGATGCGCCCGCCACCTTGTAACGAAACCCGCGCACCCGGTGGGGCATTGCGCCTCTCGCCCTCCGCCAGCGTCGATCATCCCGGCTTCGCCCAAAACAAGCACCTTCCCCGCAGGCATGCGCCCGTTCGACGAGACTGATTTCCCCCGCGCTGCGCTGTTGCTGCATGAAGGTTTCCCGCATCTGTCGGTGCCTTTCTGGGCCGGGGCCTTGAAGCGCCTGCGCGACTACGCAGGTAATGAAGAAGCGCAGGTGCCTCTGGGCTGGTTCATGCTGGCAGGCGACGAGGCGGTGGGCGTGGTGCTCACCCCCGCCAGCGTGCGGCTGCGGCCAGACGGCGCGGGCGGCAGCGCGGTGCAGCGCGTCGTCAATCTCAGCAGCTGGTATGTGCGGCCCCATTACCGCTGGCGCGCCGGGTTCATGTTGCGCGCCATCCTCAGCGACCGGGCCACGATTTACACCGACCTGACCGCCACACCCGACGTGCAGAAGATGCTGCCGGTGCTGGGTTTTTCGCAGATCAATCGCGGCGTGGCCTTGCACTTCTTGCCGCTGACCAGCTGCCTGCCCGCGCGCGGGGCCAGCGTGCGTCTGCTGACCGACGCTGAACCCGCAGCCCTGCCGGGCCCGCCGCCGGCCATGGTCCGCGCCCACCGCGAACTGGGCTGTTTGCCCCTGGTGCTCGAAACGCCGCAGGGCAGCCAGTTGCTGGTGTGCAAGATCATGCGCATTCGCGGCTTGCGCGCAGCGCAGCTGATTTACGCAGAACGACAGTCTGAACTGCTGCGCCACCGTGGCGCGCTGGCGCGCTGTCTGCTGCGGCGCGGCGTGCTGCTCTTTGCGCACGACGCGCGCGCTGAACACGGCCTGTCCATGAGCTGGTTTCGCCGGCGCGACCTGTGGTTTGCGCGCGGCGGGAGTTTCGAAGACAGCACCGATGCCTTTGCGTCTGAACTGTGCATCGTTCACGCCGCCGTATTGCCCAGCGTGAAACACAGCGCCACAGCCGCGTGCTAGGCACCAGCAAAACGCTGGTTCGGCAGACGCTGGCCTACCTGCCGGCGCAACTGCTGGGGCCGCTGACGCAGCTGGCTGCTGCGTTGCTGCTCACGCATGCGCTGGGCGCGGCAGACTACGGCCTGGTGATGTTGATCTTCGCCGGACAGGAACTGGTATTCCTGGTTTGCCTGTCCTGGTGGACGACTTTCTACCTGCGCTATGGCGCGGGCTCTACATCTGACGCGAACGTGCCCGCGGGTTCAGGCAGCCAAGGTCTGGCCAGCACCGAAGCGGCGGTGCTGCTGCTGTCATCGCTGGCGCAGTTCCTGGTCACCTGTGCCATCGTGCTGGCCATTGAGCCCAGCCTGCCGCCGGCCTTTTTTGCCAGCGCTTGTGCCTACACGCTGTCGCGCAGCTTGCTCAGTTTTTTGGCTGAGCGGGCCCGCCGTGAAGCCGCCATTGGCGCCTACACCACCGTGCAACTGCTGGGCCCGCTGGGCGGGCTCTCGCTGGTGGCAGTGCTGATGGCGCTGGACGCGCTGGACGACTCTGCCGCCGTGCGCGTGCTGCTGGCCTTCGCCGCCACGCAGGCGGTGGTGGGCCTGTGGGTGGCCGCCCGACTGGGCTTGCTGGTGCGCCCGCGCGCGCTGGACATGGATGTGCTGCGCGCTGCCGGCCGCTTCGGCGCGCCCGTGGTGCTGGCCAATGCCCTGAGCTGGTTCAGCGGCAACGTCATCCGCTTTGTCGTGCACCACGGCGCGGGTGCGGTGGCGTTGGGCTGGATGTCGGTGGGCTGGGGCCTGGCCACGCGGCTGGCTGGCGTGGCGGCCATGCTGGTGTCGGCTGCGGCCTACCCGCTGGCCATCAAGGCCATGGACGCGGGTGACGTGGCTGGCGCGCGGCGGCAGATCGCCAGCAACTCCGTCTTGCTGCTGGCCTTGCTGGCGCCGGCCGTGCTGGGCTTCTGGGCCCTGGCGCCGGGCCTGGTGCCGGCGCTGGTGGCGCTGGAATACCAGTCCGTGACGCTGCAGATACTGCCCTGGGCGCTGCTGGGCGCAGCGGTGCGCAATTTTCGCTTGCACGGCTGGGACCAGACCTACCTGCTGTTCGAGGCCCCGCGCGACATGGTGGCGCTGGACACCATCGAGGCGCTGGGCATGACCGCCGCAGCCTTGCTGGGCCTGTGGTGGCAGGGCATGACTGGCGCAGTGGCTGTCAGTGCCTGGGCCGTGGTGTTGTTGGCGTTGATGGATGCGGCCTGGCTGCGCCATCGCTTTGGCCTGGTGTTGCCGCTGTTCGCCTATGCCCGGGTGCTGGCGGCTGCCTTGGCCATGGCCGCGCTGATCTGGGTGGCGCAGCAATTGGGCTGGCGCGCCACGCCGCAGGCCGGCGCGCTGCTGCTGGCCGCGCTGGCCGGCGCTGTTGTTTACGTGCTGGTGCTGGCGGCGCTGTTTCCGCGCCGCTGCCAGCAGGCCTGGGGCTGGTGGCAGGCACGCCGTAGCGCCGCTGCTTGAGGTTGGGGAATGCGTCGAATAACATGCGCCGCATCGTCAATTTCGTTACACGGAGTTCTCTCATGCGCATCTCCCCCGTGATCACTGCCCTGGCCGCTGCAGCCGCTTTGATGTCGCCTGCCGCCCAGGCCGCCACCAGTTGGGTCACGATGGGCGAGCAGGCTTATGTGCTGCTGCTGCAGGCCGCCCCGCAGGCGCGCTTGCTGTCTACCCGGCGCATCCAAGTGGACGTGCCGCAGTTGCGCGGCAGCAGCACGCTGGTGAAAGGCTCAGAGACCGTGATGGCCGTTGAAGTGGACGAGGCCGCGCTGGACGATCTGTCGGCCAGCGTGCACGCGCAGCTGCACAAGTGCGGCGGCTACATCCGCCACGAAAGCCAGGCCGAAGCGCTGGCCGTGCTGCACCGCTTCGGCCGCACGCCTGTGGCGCAGCGCCTGCCCAGTTACGCCATCGACAACCCCGCAGCCGTGAATGCCAGGCTGCCTTTGCTGCAATCCAGCAACATCCTTTCCACCATCACGCAGCTGTCGAACTTTCAGAACAGACGTTTCAACAGCAGCCATGGCGTGGCCGCTTCGAACTGGCTGTTCAATGAGTGGAAAGTGATGAACCCGGGCAATCGCCGAGACATTCGCGTCTCGCAGATCACGCACCCCACCTGGGCGCAGAAGTCGGTGGAGTTCACCTTCATCGGCAGTGCCAACAGTGCCGAGACCATCGTCATCGGCGCGCATCTGGACAGCATCAACGGCGGCTCGTCCACGGCAGAAACGCAGCGCGCTCCGGGCGCTGACGACGACGCCAGCGGCGTGGCCACGCTGTCGGAAATGATCCGCGTGCTGCTGGCCAGCAACTTCCGGCCGCAGCGCAACATCCGCTTCATCGCCTATGCGGCTGAAGAAGTGGGCCTGCGCGGCTCACAAGCCGTGGTGGCCGCACAAGGTGGTCGCCGCGACCGGGTCGTGGGCGTGATGCAGCTGGACATGACCGCCTTCCAGGGCGACCCCACCGACCTGTGGATCTACACCGACTACACCAGCGCGCCGCAAAACGCCTTTCTGGCCAACCTGGCGGCCACCTACCTGCCCACCTTGAGCGTGGGCTACGACCGTTGCGGCTACGGCTGTTCAGACCACGCCAGCTGGTTCAACGCCGGCTACACCGTGTCCTTCCCTTTCGAGGCCAGCGACCGCAACTTCAACAAGGCGCTGCACACTGTCAACGACACCACGGCCACTTTCGGCAACCAGGCCGAACACGCGCTGAAGTTCGCCCGCCTGGCCATGGCCTATGTAGTGGAACTGGCCAGCGACACCACGCCGGCTGCCCTGGTGCAAGCGCCTGAGGTTGTGGCCGCAACGGCGCAGCGCCTGAAGTAAGGCCAAGCTTGCGTCGCGCAAGGCTAGAGTTCGGGGCATGTCGCACCCCATCGCTTGCTCTATCCCTGCCTTGCGTGGCCAGCTGGCCACCCCGGGCAGCCATGAAGCGCTGATCGAACGCGTGCTGGCCGCCGCCGCTCGGCCGGCTGCCGCGCAAGTTTTCACCGCCCTGTTTGCCGCAGAAGCGCGCGCTGCTGCGCATGCAGCCGACATGCGGCAAGCGCAAGGCTCTCAAGGTCTGCTGGGTGCGCTGGCGGGCCTGCCGGTGTCGGTGAAAGGGTTGTTCGATGTCGCCGGGCAGCGCACTCTGGCGGGCTCGACGCTGCTGCGTGATGCGCCCTTGGCAACACAAGACGCGATGGCCGTGGCCCGCTTGCGCGCGGCGGGCGCGGCGCTGCTGGGCCACACGAACATGACGGAATTCGCGTTTTCCGGTGTGGGCATGAACCCGCACTACGGCACGCCTGTGAACCCGGCTGACGCGACGGTGCAGCGCATTCCCGGCGGCTCGTCATCGGGCGCGGCGGTGTCGGTGGCCCTGGGCCTGGCGGTGGCTGGCCTGGGTTCGGACACCGGCGGCTCCATCCGCATCCCGGCTGCGTTGTGCGGCTTGGTGGGCTTCAAGAACACGGCGCGGCGCACGCCGGCGGCGGGCGCTTTCCCCCTGTCGTTCACGCTCGACACGGTGTGCGCCCTGACACGCAGCGTGGGCGACTGCATCACCGTGGACGGGCTGCTGTCCGGCGCGCCGCTGCCTGTGTTGCCACGCGGCGTGGCGGGTTTGCGCCTGGCGCTGCCGCAAACCCTGGTGCTGGACGCACTGGAGCCTGCCGTGGCGCGCGCATTCGAGCGCGCGCTTTCCGTGCTGTCAGGTGCCGGTGCGCGCGTCGTGTCGATGGCGCTGACTGAATTTGACGAGATCGCGCGCATCAACCAGCCGGGCGGCTTCTCTGCCGTTGAAGCCTGGGCCACCCACCGCCTGGCGCTGAACACGCGGCGCGCTGAATTCGACCCGCGCGTGGCCAGCCGCATGGCGCCGGGTGAAGGAATCAGTGCGGCCGACTACATCGCCATGCAGCAAGCGCGGGCCGACTGGATCAACCGCGTAAGCGCACGCTTGTCGGATGTGGACGCCACCATCTGCCCCACGGTGCCGCTGGTAGCGCCGGCCATGCAGCCTCTGATCGAGAGCGACGAAGCCTTCTTCGCCGCCAACCGCCTGTTGCTGCGCAACACCTTCACCACCAATTTCCTCGACGGCTGCGCATTCAGCCTGCCCTGCCACGCCCCGGGCGAGTTGCCGGTGGGCCTGATGCTGGCCGCGCCCGGCGGGCACGACGCCGCGCTCGCAGCCGTGGCGCTGGCGGTCGAATCGGCCCTGGCCGCCTGATGCGTTTTCATGTGGCCGGCCCGCTGCAGGCCGACAGCGACTACGCCTTGCCGCCCGGTGCCGCCCGCCACGCCCAGGTGCGGCGGGTGCAGCCCGGCGACAGCTTGTGGCTGTTCGACGGCCAGGGCTGCGACTGGCCCGCCACCGTGTTGCGCGTGGGCCGCAGCACGGTGGATGTGCGGGTAGGGCAGCCGCAGGCGGTGCACCTGGAGCTGCCGCTGGCCGTGACCCTGGCCGTGGGCATGCCGGCCAACGAGCGCATGGACAGCCTGGTCGAAAAGGCCACCGAACTGGGCGTGTCTGCGGTTCAGCCTTTGCTGTGCGAACGCGCCGTGCTGCGCCTGGAAGGTGAACGCGCCGAGCGCAAGTGCGCCCACTGGCAGGCCGTGGCCGCAGCCGCTTGCGAACAAAGCGGCCGCGCCTGCGTGCCCCGGGTGGCGCCGGTGCAAGGCCTGCTGGCCTGGCTGGCGCACCAGGCCAGCGATTCAGCCAGCGCTGCCACGCGCTTGGTACTGAGCTTGCGCGCAGATGCGCAGCCTTTGGCCGACGTCAGGACGAATGCAGCGGGGCCGCTGCTGGCGCTGAGTGGTCCCGAAGGCGGTTTGTCTCCTGGCGAAGAAGATGCCGCCCGCGCCGCCGGTTTTGCCCCGGTCAGCCTGGGCCCACGCACGTTGCGCGCCGACACCGCGCCTCTGGCGCTGTTGACATGGTTTTCACTGGCGCGCAACCGACCAGCGGCGGGCTGACAAAGCCGCTGCCAGACGCCACACTCCGGCGGTATTCACTTTTCGCTTCAGGAATTCCACATGGGCTTGCTCGACTCAGTCATCGGCGCTTTGAATTCACAGGGCGGCGGCGCTTCAGGCGGCGGCGGCACGCAAGCGGCTTTGCTGCAGGCCGTGATCGGCATGCTTCTGCAGGGCGGCCAGCCAGCCGGCGGCGCTGCAGGTGGATTGGGCGGCCTGCTCGAACAATTCAAGAGCGCCGGTTTGGGCGACGCGGCGCAAAGCTGGATAGGCACCGGCCCGAACAAAGGCGTTTCTGCCGACCAGATCAGCCAGGTGTTCGGCGGCGACGTCATCGGTCAACTGGCCAGCCGTCTGGGCCTGGCGCCTACCGAAGTGTCTGGCCAATTGAGCGAGATGCTGCCCGACGTGGTGGACCGCCTGACCCCCGGCGGCCAACTGCCGCAGGGCAACGACCTGGCCGCCCTGGGCAACATCGACGGCATCCTGGGCAGCTTGATGCGCCGCTGAGCCGCTGAGCCTCCTTCCGGCAGGCGGCTCAGTCCGCCTTCAATCCGTTTTCAATCCGAACCCTGGGTCGATGCGAATCCAGGCTGCCGCCAAAAATGAGGGCACCGTGGCCACGCAGGCCCAGATGAAGAAATTCACATAGCCCAGCTGGTCTTGCAGCCAGCCCGACCACATGCCCGGGATCATCATGCCCAGAGCCATGAAGCCGGTGCACAGCGCGTAATGCGCGGTCTTGTGGATGGCTGACCCGTCGCTGCCACCGGCCACCATCAGCGCAAACACCATGTAGGCGGTGAAGCCGAAGCCGTAGCCAAATTGTTCGATCGCAATGGCCGCGCTCACCAGCGCCAGGCTGCCCGGCTGCCACATCGCCAAGGCCACATAAACCGTGTTGGGCAGGTGCATGCAAAGCACCAGTGGCCACAGCATGCGCTTCAGGCCGAAGCGCGAGATCAGCCAGCCGCCCAGCAGCCCACCCACCGTGAGCGCGCCGATGCCCACCGTGCCATAGGCAATGCCCACGTCCTGCGTTTTCAGCCCCAGGCCGCCCACAGCCACGGGGTCGAGCATGAAAGGCGTCACCAGCTTCAGCAGCTGCGCTTCGGCGAAGCGATACAGCAGCAGGAAGACCAGGATGCGCGCGATGTCGGGCTTGGCGAAGAAGGCGGCGAAGACGCGCAGGAAGTCGGCCCAAAAGTGCGCGCTGCGCGGCGCAGCCACGTCGCCCACGGGCTTGGGCAGCACGAAGGCATGGAAGGTGGCGCCGACGGCGAACACGCCCGCCAGGGCCCAGAACACCATCTGCCAGGCACTGACCACGTCGCCCGATCTTTCCTGCAGCCAGCCGGCCAGGTACACCAGCCCGCCCTGGCCGCCAATCATCGCCAGCCTGTAGAAGGTGCTGCGCACGCCGACGAAGGCCGCCTGCGAGCGCTGCGGCAGGGCCAGCATGTAGAAGCCGTCGGCGGCGATGTCGTGCGTGGCGCTGGCGAATGCCATCAGCCAGAAAACGGCCAGCGTCAGCTGCACGTTGTTGGACGCCGGCAGCGTCAGCGCCACCAGGGCGAAAGCCGTGCCGATGAGGAACTGCAGGCCGACGATCCAGCGCCGCTTGCTGCCCAGAAGGTCCACCATCGGGCTCCACAGCGGCTTGATCACCCAAGGCAGATAAAGCCAGCTGGTGTACAGCGCGATGTCGGTGTTCGAGAGGCCCAGGTTCTTGTACATCACCACGGCCAGGGTCATCACCACCACATAGGGCAGGCCTTGACCGAAGTACAGGGTGGGAATCCAGCGCCAGGGGCGTGCAGCGTATGTGGCCATGGGGCGCGATGTTCACACAGGCGCGCCCGAGTGTTGCGCGAATGCCGCGCCCAGCGCGCCGAATGGCGCGGGTTGGTCGCGCCTGTTGGCATTTCCCGATGGCGGGCATGAAACTCGGGCGCGAAACTAAATGAAGTTTCGTTTCACCCCCAGCATGGCCGTGTTGGCCAGACGCGCCAGCCACTGCCCACATCCCACTTCGAGGACCGAGGACGCCCCTGATGAAATTGCAATCCATCGTTGCCAGCCTGGCTCTGGCCGGTCTGGCCAGCCATGCCCTGGCGCAGACCGCTGAACCGCAGCGCATCACCATCACCGGCTCCAGCATCAAGCGCATCGCCAGCGAAGGCGCGCTGCCCATCCAGGTCATCACACGTGCCGATCTGGACCGTGAAGGCATCACCAGCGCCGAGCAATTGCTGCTGCAGCTGTCCACCAACGGTTCCGGCCTGGACAACCTGGCCAGCAATGCCGACGTGGTGGGCGGTGCCCAGCGTGGCAACAACGGCGCGTCCAGCGCCAACCTGCGCGGTCAGGGCAGCAACGCCACGCTGATCCTGCTGAACGGCCGGCGCGTGGCGGCCCACGGCCTGAACGGCGGCACGGTGGACCTGAACCAGATTCCGATGTCTGCGGTGCAGCGCATCGAAATCCTGAAAGACGGCGCTTCGTCCACCTACGGCACCGATGCCATCGGCGGCGTCATCAACTTCATCCTGCGCACCGACTACACCGGGCTGCAGGTGCAGGCGATTGCCGACATTCCGCAGGCCAGCGGCGGCGAGATCTACCGCGCCAGCGTGCTCGGCGGCATGGGCAACCTGGACACCGACGGCTTCAACGTCATGGCCTCGCTTTCGTACAGCGACAACAAGGCCCTGCGCGGCAACCAGCGCGGTTTCGTCAACACCTTCCAGCCTAACCGCGGCTTGAGCGTGGACACGCGCGGCACGCCTTTCGCCACCATCCTGCCGTTTGCCGGCTCCATCATCCCCAACAACGCGGCCGCACCTTTCGTTCCCGGCAGCACCACCGTGCGCGCATCGGGCGGCATCAACGTGCTCGACCTGCCCGGCGGCCCGGGCTGCAACTCGATCGACGGCATGGCGGCTTACGACGACCAGCTGTGGGACTTTCCCCAGGCCCAGTTCGCCTGCGCCTGGGACACCGGCCGTGCAGCTGTGCTGGCGCAGCCCATCGACACACTGACTTTCGTGGCCCGCGGCGTGATGAAGCTGGGCGGCGGCCACTCGGTCACGGCCGAGGCCACCGGTTCGCAGGCCCATTCGGCCAAGCGCTTCTCGAACCTGCAGGTCACACCCAACGCCAACCGGCAGTTGCGGTTCCCGCGCAACGCCAATTCGGCTGCGGTTTACGACGACGTATTCAACCGCCTGGTGGGCACCTTCCCGACGCTGGAAGCGCAGCGCGGCAACCCGATTTCTTACCGCTGGCGCTGCATCGAATGCGGCCCGCGCGAGATCGCTACCGAAACCACCACGCAACGCCTGTTTGCCGGCATCGAAGGCCCGCTGCTGGGCTGGGAATACCGCGCCGGCGTGTCGCAGGCCACCAGCGAATCGACCTCGACACTGGGCGGCGGGTACTACTACACCCGCACCGTGACGGATGCCGGTGGCAACCGCTTGTCCAACGGCATCGTCGAGGCACTGAACAGCGGCCTGGTCAACGTCTTCCTGCTGCCCGGGCAGACGCAGTCGCAAGCCGGCCTGGACGCGCTGGAAGCGGCTTCAGCACGCGGCGTGGTGCTGTACGGCGGCAAGTTCACGATGACGCAGGTGGACGCCACCGTATCGGGCTCGGTCTTCAAGCTGCCTGCCGGTGAAGTGATGGCCGCCGTGGGCGTGGATGTACGGAGCGAGAAATACAAGTTCAACGGCGACCAGCGCGCCGCCGCAGCGCGGCCTGAAATCCTGGCCGCCCCTTTCGACGACGGCAATGCGCTGTCAGGCGTCAAGCGCGACATCCGCGCCGTGTTCGGCGAGCTGCTGGTACCGGTCACCAAAGACCTGGAGCTGACGCTGGCGGTCCGCCGCGACGACTACACCGGCTTCGGCGCCAGCACCAACCCGAAGGCGTCGCTGCGCTTCAAGGCGCTTGACACGCTGTTGTTCCGCGGCTCCTACAGCACGGGCTTCCGTGTGCCCACCTTCAACCAGCTGTTCAATGGCGAATCCTTGGCCACCTTCACCGGTGCCACCCTGGTCGACCCGGCCAACTGCCCCACCGGCCGCGTCGACACCACCCGGCCGGGCTGCGAGTCGATCCGCCCCGAGATCCTTCAGGGCGGCAAGACCGACCTGGGCCCGGAAGAGGCCAAGATGGCTTCGGTGGGCTTCATCTTCGAGCCCACGCCCAACCTCAGCGTCGGCGTGGACTGGTGGAGCATCCAGCGCGAGGGCACGATCCAGATCCTGAGCCTGACCCAGCTGGTGGACAACTTCAACCTGTTCGGCGAGCGCTTCCAGCGCAACGCCGCCGGCACTTTGCAGGTGATCGACCAACGCTGGATCAATGCCGGCGATACCGAAACAGAGGGCGTCGAAGTCAGCGTGAAGAGCGGCTTCAACGCCATGGGCGCGCGCTGGACGGCGGGGCTGGAAGGTACCTATCTGGTGAAGAAGCGTTCGCGCGTGCTGGCCAGCGCGCCTTTCGGCTCCAGCGAAGTGGGCCGGTTCAGCTTTGCCGACGACCTGGGCCTGCGCTGGAAACACACCGCCAACTTGAGCTACAAGCGGGGCGACTGGAGCAGCAACTTCAGCCAGTTGTTCAAGAAGGGCTACAACGACCAGGTGCTGCCGGGTGTGGCCTCGGGCCGTGTCTCTCCGCCCGACTTCAACGCCAAGGTCAAGGACTACATCACCTACAACCTCAGCGCCACCTACAGCGGCTTCAAGAACCTGACCATCACCGGCCTGGTGAAGAACCTGTTTGACGAAGACCCGCCTTTCTCTTCGACCTACGACAGCAACTTTGGCAGCGGCAGCAGCTGGGAGCCCCGCGTGGCCGACCCGCGCGGCCGCGCATTCGTCGTCAACGTCGAGTACAAGTTCTTCTGACGACTGAGGCCACTGTGGTGCTGGGGCAGCCGTGTTCGCCCTGGTCCTGAAGAAGCTCGCCACGCTCATTCCCACGCTGCTGGGGGTGGTGCTGGTGGCCTTCGCCTTGATCCGCCTGGTTCCGGGCGATCCGATCGAGGTCATGGTGGGCGAGCGCCGGCTCGACCCCGCGGCCCATGCCGCACTGATGCAGCAACTGGGGCTGGACCAGCCACTGCATGTCCAGTTCTTTCGCTACGTGGGCGGTTTGCTGCAGGGCGACCTGGGCAACAGCCTGGTCACGCGTGAGCCGGTGGCGGCGGAATTCGCCGCGCTCTTCCCGGCCACCATCGAACTGGCGCTGGCTGCCCTGTTGCTGGCCCTGGCCCAGGGCCTGCCGCTGGGCATGGCGGCCGCATTGAAACGCGGCAGCTGGTTCGACCAGGCGGTGATGGCCGTGGCCACGGTGGGCAACAGCATGCCGGTTTTCTGGTGGGGCCTGATCCTCATCATGTTTTTCAGCGTCGGGCTGGAATGGACGCCGGTGTCGGGCCGCGTGGGCATCGAATACGACGTCAACCCGGTCACCGGCTTCATGCTCATCGACAGTGCCATCGCCAGCTGGCGCGGCGAAGAGCCCGGGTCCTTCGTTTCCGCCTGCCTGCACCTGGTCTTGCCCGCCGTGGTGCTGGGCACCATACCCATGGCGGTGGTGGCGCGCATGACGCGCAGCAGCTTGCTGGAAGTGCTGCGCGAGGACTACATGCGCACGGCGCGCGCCAAGGGGCTGAGCCCGGCGCGCGTGGTGCTGCGCCACGGCATGCGCAATGCGCTGATCCCCGTGGTCACCGTGCTCGGCCTGCAGGTGGGCAGCCTGCTGGGTGGCGCCGTGCTGACCGAAACCATCTTCAGCTGGCCGGGCATCGGCAAATGGCTCATCGACGCCATTGCGCGGCGCGACTACCCGGTGGTGCAGGCCGGCATCCTGATCTCCGCGCTGGTCTTCATCGGCGTCAACCTGTGCGTCGACCTGCTCTACGGCGTGGTCAACCCGCGGCTGCGTGGGGGTGGACATTGAGCACGCTGACTCCCCTGGCCGAGCGCCTGCCGGCCGATACAGCACCACCGTCGCCCTGGCGCGAGTTCGTCGCCGCGTTTGCTGCCAACCGCGGCGCGACGATCGCCTTTTTCGTTTTTGTCGCCGTCGTGCTGGGTGCACTCTTCGCGCCCTGGCTGGCCCCGCATGACCCGCTGCAGCAGTTCCGCGACCACATGCTGACGCCGCCGCTGTGGCAGGCCGGCGGGCTGGCGCAGTTCCCGCTGGGCACCGACGAGCTCGGCCGCTGCCTGCTCAGCCGGCTGCTGCACGGCGCGCGTGTCTCGCTGCTGATCGGCTTCAGCGCCGTGACGCTGGCGCTGCTGCCTGGCGTCGTGCTGGGTCTCGTGGCCGCCTTCGGCAAGGGCTGGCTGTCGGCAGCGATCATGCGGCTGATGGACGTGCTGCTGGCGCTGCCGGGGCTGCTGCTGGCCATCGGCGTCATCAGCATCCTGGGGCCGGGGCTCGTGAACACCGTGATCGCCATCGCCGTGGGTGCGCTGCCCGGCTACGTGCGGCTGACACGCGGTGCGGCGCTCGCCGAACTGGCCAAGGACTACGTCACCGCCAGCCGCGTGGCCGGTGCCGGCCGGCTGCGGCTGATGTTCGACACCGTGCTGCCGAACTGCCTGGGGCCGCTGATCATCAATGCCACGCTGGGTTTCAGCTCGGCCATTCTCGAGACGGCGGCACTCGGTTTCCTGGGCCTGGGCGTGCAGCCGCCGCTGCCCGAGTGGGGCAGCATGCTGAGCGCGGCGCGTGACTACATCGAGCGTGCGCCGTGGGTGGTGACGATGCCCGGGCTGAGCATCCTGGGCACGGTGCTGGCCATCAACCTGATGGGCGACGGGCTGCGTGATGCGCTCGACCCCAAGCTGCGGCAAGCCTCATGACGGCGCTGCTGGAAGTACGCAATCTCCGCGTCGACTTCGGCGGCTTCACGGCCGTCGACGGTGTCGACTTCGACGTCGCCGAAGGTGAACTGCTGGGCATCGTCGGTGAGTCGGGCAGCGGCAAGAGCGTTTCGATGCTGGCGGTGATGGGGCTGATCGACGCACCCGGTGTCGTCACCGCCGACGCGGTGCGCTTCGCCGGCCACGACCTGCTGGCGATGAGCCCGGCGCAGCGCCGCCGCCACATCGGCAAGGACATCGCGATGGTGTTCCAGGACGCGCTGAACAGCCTGAACCCCAGCCACACCGTCGGCGACCAGGTGCGCGAGGTGCTGCGGGTGCACCTGGGGCTGCGCGGCGCGGCGCTGGAAACGCGGGTGCTCGAACTCTTCGAGCTGGTCGAGATTCCGGCCGCGCGGCAGCGCCTGCGGAGCTTTCCGCACCAGATGAGTGGCGGCATGAACCAGCGCGTGATGATCGCCATGGCCATCGCCTGCCAGCCGCGCCTGCTGATCGCCGACGAGCCGACCACCGCGCTGGACGTCACCATCCAGGCCCAGGTGATGGACCTGCTCTCGCGCCTGCAGCGTGAGCAGGGCTTGAGCCTGGTGCTGATCACGCACGACCTGGCGGTGGTGGCCGAGATGGCCTCGATCGTCAGGCACAGCGTGGCGGTGATGTACGCCGGCCAGGTGGTCGAGACGGGGTCCGTCGACAGCCTCTTCGACAACCCGCGCCACCCCTACACCGCCGCGCTGCTGGACGCGCTGCCCGAACACAACCGCGGCGCGCGCCGGCTCGCCGCGTTGCCCGGCATCGTGCCCGGCCGCCACGACCGGCCGCGCGGCTGCCTGCTGGCGCCACGCTGCCCGCGCGTGCAGGTGCGTTGCGTCGGCGAACGCCCGGCGCTGCTCGACGGTGTGCGCTGCTTCTTCCCGGTGACGCATGGATAAGCCGCCCGCGCTGCGCGCCGAGGGCCTGGCGCGGCACTATGAAGTCAGCCGCGGCTTCCTGCGCGGCCACGCCTCCGTGAAGGCGCTGAACGGCGTGAGCTTTGAACTTGGTGCCGGCCGCACGCTGGCGGTGGTGGGCGAATCGGGCTGCGGCAAGAGCACGCTGGCGCGCCAGCTGACGCTGATCGAGCCGCCGACGGCCGGCGCGCTTTTCCTCGACGGCGCCGACGCCGCCCGCGCCGATGCAGCCACGCTGAAACGCCTGCGCCAGCGCGTGCAGATGGTGTTCCAGAACCCCTATGCCTCGCTGAACCCGCGCAAGACCATTGCCGCGGCGCTGGCCGAACCGCTGGTCATCAACACGGCGCTGGCGAAGGCCGAACGCGGCGCGCGCGTGGCGCAGATGCTGCAGCGCGTGGGCCTGCGCCCCGAACACGCGGCGCGCTATCCGCACATGTTCAGCGGCGGCCAGCGCCAGCGTGTGGCGGTGGCACGCGCCATGATGCTGCAGCCTGCGGTCGTCGTCGCCGACGAGCCCACCTCGGCGCTGGACGTCTCGATCCAGGCCCAGATCCTCAACCTCTTCATGGACCTGCAGGAGGCCACCGGCACCGCCTATGTCTTTATCAGCCACAACCTGGCGGTCGTCGAGCACGTGGCGCACGACGTGATGGTGATGTACTTCGGCAGCGCCGTGGAGCAGGGCCCCAAGGCCCGGGTGCTGGGCGCGCCGCTGCACCCCTACACGCGCGCGCTGTTGTCGGCGGTGCCGGCACTGCGTGCCCCCGACCGGCGCACCCACGTGCCGCTGCAGGGCGAGATGCCCAGCCCGCTGGCGCCGCCCGGCGGCTGTGCCTTCCACACACGCTGTCCGCTGGTGCAGGCGCGCTGCCGCGAGCAGGCGCCGGCGCTGCGCGAGCTGGACGGCCGGCGCGTGGCTTGCCACGTGGTGGCCGGCTGAGGCCGTTCCTGCCGCCCCGAAAGGCAGCGCCCCGCCCCTAAACTCGAAGCCGCGCCACCGCCCCGGGGCGCGCCCACTGCCCAGACGTGCACGCCATGCAAGACCCCGACCTCGCCCAGGCCCTGCGCGCCGCCGTGCTGGCGCAGGATTTCGGGTCGACGCCTGACTCGTGGCAACGTGACGCCCCGCTGGGCCTGCACCCCAGCATCGACCTGGCGCTGGCCGTCTTCCCGCCCGCAGGCGCGCCGCGCTGGGCCAACGTGCTGTTCTCGCGCGAACACCCGCGGGGGCTCGTGGCCGACATCGGTGCCGACGCCGGTGCCGTGCGCAACCTGCGGTTCGTGACCGACCTGCAGGACCAGCGCGGCGACTCCATGGCCTGGTTGCCGGGCGCCGACTGGTCGCAGCTCGCCTTCGCGCCGCTGGCCGGCAGCGGCGCGCAGCGCTTCGTCGCGCCCTACCCGGCTTCGCTGCTCAAGCTGATGGTGGCCTTCGGCGTCGCGCTGGCTGTCGACCGCGGCCTGTGCGACTGGCCCGCCGCGCTGGAACCGATGATCGTCATCAGCGACAACCGCTCGACCGACGAATGCGTCGCGCTGATGCACCGCTGCGGTGTCGTCGATCTGCTCAACCAGTCCTTTGCCGAACGCGGCCTGGCCACGCTGCAGCTCAACGACACCACACCGGCCGGCGGCTGGCGCAACGCCGACGGTGCCGGCGTCGGCCACATCCACATGACGGCCTGGGACAGCGTGCGCCTGCTGTGGTTGATCGACGCCGCGGCGCCACCGGCGCCCTGGCTGCCGCCGGGTCTGCCGCCGCTGCTGCAGTCGGCCAGTGCCGCGCACCTGCACGACGTGCTGCGCCGGCAGCAGATCGAGGAGACGCTGTCCTCGGGCACGCTGAAGCGCCTGCCCGGCTGGGTGCCCGGCCTGCCCGACGCGCCCGACTTCGCGCACAAGACCGGCAACACCGACAACTACGCGTCGGACGCCGGCATCGTGCAGCGCGGCGATCTGCACTACATCGTCGCCGTGCTCACCAGCCTGGGCCGCCGCTACGCGCCGGTGGCCGCCGCTTCCACCACCTGGCGGCTGCCGGCACTGGGGGCGGCGGTGCACCGCATCGTCGAAGGCTTGGTCTGAGCGCGCCGGGCGCGGCCGGCACTTTTGACGGCTACCCGGCGCTGCCGCCGGGCAGCCTGATCGGCATCATTGCGCCTGCAGGCCCGGTGGCGGCCGAGCGCCTGGCCGCCGTGCCGGCGCTGTACGAAGCTTTCGGCTACCGCTGCCGCATCTACCCGGGCTGCAGCCAGCGCGACGGCTACCTCGCGGGGCCCGACACACAACGCCTGGCCGACCTGCACGCCGCGCTGGCCGACCCCGAGGTGGCGGCGCTGCACGCCATCCGCGGCGGCTACGGCTGCATGCGCATCCTGGACGGCATCGACACCGCGCTGCTGCGTGCGCGGCCGAAACTGCTCATCGGCTACAGCGACCTCACCGCGCTGCAGGCACGCTGGGCCCACGAGGGCCTGCCGACGCTGCACGCGCCGATGGCCGCTTCCGACATGCTGCTGCCCGGCCGGCCGCCCTCGAACGACAGCGACCGCGACGCGCTGTTCACGCTGCTGCAAGGCGGCCTGCGCGCCGGCGAGGTGCTGGCACCCGAGCTCGCGCCCTCGCCGCTGCACGTGGGCGGCCGCGCGGCAGGGCGGCTGGTCGGCGGCAACCTCAGCCTGGTGGCGGCGCTGCTGGGCACACCCTGGGCCTGGGACGCACGCGGCGCACTGCTTTTTCTGGAAGACGTCAGCGAAGACCTCTACCGCGTCGACCGCCTGCTGACGCAACTGCGCCTGGCCGGCGTGCTGGACGCTGCAGCGGGCATCGTGCTGGGCAGCTTCACCGAGGCCGAATCGCCCGCCGCGCTGCTGCAGTCGCTGCTGCAGCCCTTGTGCGAAGGCCAGGGCAAGCCGCTGCTGGCCGGCTGGCCCGCCGGCCACGGCACGCCCAACCGACCGCTGCCGCTGGGCCTGCACGCCGTGCTCGACGCCGACGCCGGCACGCTGACGCTGACGCAAACCCTGCTGCACGGCCCCGCCCTGTCAGCCGCGCTGCCGGTGCAAGCCGCAAAATAGCGCGATCACTTTCGCGGCGCCGTGCCGCCCCCGCCATGACCCTGCCCACCCTGGCCACCGCCCTCCAAGCCCTGGGCCCTGCCGTGCAGACCACGCGCCTGCATTCCCTGCCCCTCATCGCGCGCGGCAAGGTGCGCGACCTCTACGCCGTCGGCACAGACCGCATGCTGATGGTGGCCAGCGACCGCCTCAGCGCCTTCGACGTGGTGATGAAGGCGCCGGTGCCCGGCAAGGGCCGGCTGCTGACCGAGATGGCGCTGTTCTGGTTCGAGCTGCTGAAGCCCACCGTGCCCAACCACCTCAGCGGGCAGGCGCCCGAGAGCGTGGTCGCGCCCGACGAGGTGGCGCAGGTGCAGGGCCGCAGCATGCTCGTCAAGCGCCTGACGCCGCTGCCCTGCGAGGCGGTGGTGCGCGGCTACATCGTCGGCTCGGGCTGGAAGGAGTACACGAAGAGCGGCACCGTCTGTGGCATTGCCATGCCCGCCGGGCTGCTGATGACGACACCGTTGGCCGCGCCCATCTTCACGCCGGCGACGAAGGCTGCCGTCGGCGACCACGACGAGAACATCTCGTTTGCGCAGCTCGAAGCCCTGCTCGGCGCCGCACGCGCGGCCGAGGTGCGCGACACCGCGATCCGCATCTACACCGTGGCGCGCGACTACGCCGCCACGCGCGGCATCGTCATCGCCGACACCAAGTTCGAGTTTGGCCTCGACGACGACGGCACGCTGACGCTGATGGACGAGGTCCTGACGCCGGATTCGTCGCGCTTCTGGCCGGCCGAAGTCTACGTCGCCGGCAGCAACCCACCGAGCTTCGACAAGCAGTTCGTGCGCGACTGGCTGGAATCCACCGGTTGGAACAAGACGCCGCCGGCGCCTGCGGTGCCGGCCGAGGTGGCGCAGAAAACCGCCGACAAATACCGCGAGGCCCTGACCCGCCTGACGGCTTAAGCCGCTTGGCGCGCATCGGCTAGCGCGAACGGATTGATTTTAAGCGAGTGGTTTTGGCCTTGGGCGAGCGGGTCGGCGGCGCGCCAACAGGCTGGGACTCGCGGGCGATGCGCGTGGCCGCTTTTGCGCGTATCAGGCGGGCGCCTTCTAATCGTTAATTAGGTGCGAAAAGTCTGCCGGCAATGCTTCGCGCCGAGCTGTCGAACTGTTATAGTGCGCGCCGCTGGAGAGATGCCGGAGTGGCCGAACGGGACGGATTCGA
>JBBQXN010000021.1:0-48933 GCA_038209585.1 Burkholderiales bacterium | reverse complement strand
GCGGCTTTGATTGTGTTTGGACCGATTGCTCTGGCGGGCGCCGCGGAGAACGAGAAAGAGCTGACGCGTACAGCGCAAGAAGAACGCGCCTGCACCGGCGTGACCAACGAGAACACCAAGATGAAGGAACTGAGAAGGGAGCTGGGGGCCTACTTCGGCCAGTCGATTCCGGACGAGCTTCAGCAGCGGGTGAAGAAGCACATCGACATGGTCGCGAAACTCAAGGCTGAATGCGACCAGCACAAGGAGCCGGCAGCGCTGGCCCGAAAGGATTGAACCGCCGCACTGGCGCCTGTTGACGGACCAGAAGAAAGGGCGCCGTGGCGCCATTTCTTGTCTTCGCCGAATACGAGGGCGTGCCGTAGCCTCCTTGTCGTCGATCTAGAGAAACGACGCTTTCGCCCTTTCGATGTCGAACGGCCGCTCCTGCAGCGTGACCGCATCGAATTCGGAACGTGACACCTTGAAGAAGTCGCCGCCATAGACCTGCAGCGCGCACGTGTAGCGCCCGAGCGGATTGGTCACGGCGTGAACAGTTCGCGCGCCAAGGAGCGTGGCGTCACCGGCATCGAGGTGCTTCTCGCCCGCCGGCACCAGGCCGGACGCAGTCCGCTTGAAGAAGACGTTGTCCTCCCTGCCTTCGTACACGGCGATTACCGCCCACATCCTGTGATCGTGCGGAAAGATCGACATCTTCGGCGCCCAGACCACGTTGAGGATCGTCAGCTCCGCACACTGGTACAGGCAGAAGAGCCCGGCCTTCGACGGCGTGCCGAGTGCGCTCGCTACTGCCGCTGGATCGGAGACGGCGCGTCCGGCAATCTCCCTGATCGCTGTTGCCGGCGAGGCGGATTGCAGGGCGCTTCGACAATCCGCGATGAATGCCTGTGTGCTGAACACGCGACGCCCGTCTTGTTGCCAGTCACCGGTCGGGCGCAAACGCGGCCGCCCGGACGATGGGGATCCACTTGCCTGCCATTGCAAGCGCCTTGCTGATCTCGCTGTTGCGTTGCGCCACGATTGCCGCCGGCGTTTTTCCGGTCGCCCAGAAGGCGAACCGCAGTGTTGCCTCCGCATCCTTGTAGCCCTGTTCGCTGAATGTGGCAACGTCCGGGGTCGCCGTTGATCGCTTGCCGCCGCTGGTCGCGAGCAGCCGCAGCTTTCCGTTCCTGTGCTGCTCGATGTAGTCGGTTAGCGGACTCACTCCCGCTGGGAGATGGCCACCGACCAGATCGACCACCAGCGGTGCGCCGCCTTTGAAAGGCACATGAACGATCTCGACTCCCGCCGAGCGTGCGAAGAGCAGGCCGAAGAAGTGCGGCAGGCTGCCTGCCCCCGGGCTGCCGAATGCGGCTTTCGTGGGATTGGCGGCGGCCCAGTGAATGAACTCGCGCAGGTTCCGCACATTCAAGGCGTTTGCCACGGCCAGACCCAATTCGTAGCGGGTCGCCACGCTGATCGCCGCCAGGTCGCGGGCCGGGTCGAAGCGCTCGTCGGGACGCGCCGCGGCGTCGATGACGACACTGCCGAGACCGGCCAGCAGCATCACGTTGCCGTCGGGCGCCGAGGCCAGGAGCGCCTTCGTCGCGACGGCGCCGCCCGCGCCGGGCTTGTTTTCCACCAGCACCGGCTGGCCGGTCTGATGCGCCAGTTTCTCGGCAACGATCCGTGCAATCGGATCGACCGTGCCGCCCGCCGGAAAGCCGACCAGGATCCGAAGTTCGCCCTTGCCGACGTCGACGCTTTGCGCGAGCGCGAGAGGCGCGGCGACCAGCGCGCAGGAAAGCGCCAGCGCGTGCCATGCAGCAGCGGGTTTCCTCACCGCACCTCCGCGACGGATTGCGCTGATCGCGGGAAGTCGCGCATCGCGATCTCGCCGATCCTGCGTCCGACGGCGGAGCCATCCTTGTCCGCGCTGCGGAAGTGGATTCCGCCCCAGACGCGTGCGTTGTCGACCTCCTGCGTGATCTGGGAAAAACGCGCGTAGCTCCGGGTAACGCCGAAAACCGGTGGAACGGTCACGCTGACCTTGACGGAATCGGTGCCGAAGAACCTGGTGAGAACAGCCTCCGCGGCTCCCGAAAAGACGGCGTGGGCCGACGGGTATTCAGGGTGCGGCGGCGTGCCGAGCAGCGGCTCCCACTCGGCATCGGCCTTGAGCGCGGGAATCCCGAGGCCGCCAGCAGCACGGATCGCCGTGATCGGGCGCCAGTGCGGGTTTTTGTACTTCTCCGCGAAGGCGATGATCTGCGAGTCGGCCGTCGCCATCGACAGGACGGCGAACAGCCTGGCGTTCTCCGAGACGGACAGGCCATGCGCCAGCGTGGCGGCGCGTGCGGCCGCGTGCCACGGCACGGCCGTCTGCACCGTCCAGAACACCGCCGCGGCGGTCTGGTCCGCAGTGCGCGTGGCACTGTTGCGAGCGCCAAGGCTTTTCACTTCCTCGAAGTCGCGGGCGAAGTCGGCGCTCGCGATTGCAGGCGGTCCCTTCCATTCCAGGGCGCTTGCGCTGCTCAGGATGAATGGCGTCACCGCGCCCCAATGCGGCAGGATCGCCGCCATCGAATGCGGCGGCGTCGGCTGGTAAAGCCGCACGCCTGGCCGCGGGGTGAAGGTGACTGCGGCAGTCGACTGGTCGGTGCCCCTGAGCGCCACGGTCTTTTCCGCGACCTGCGCGCCGAGAGCGACGCCGTCGGACCGGGCCCGATCGTCGGGGATTCTCGCCAGCGCCGTGTTCAAGGCAGCGTCCAGCGCCGTCCTTTGTGCCGGCGCAAGCCTCAGGAGCACACCGTGAGCGGCAGCAGCGACGGCGGCCTCGACCGAGGTGCCGGCAGGTGCCTTGAGGTCGACCGCGTAGGCAGCCCCCTTCTGGTCGATCGAGCGCACCGTGTCGTAGATCGCGCAGTGCACGATTGCCAGCACGCGGGACTGCAGGATCGAGTTGGGCGGGACGGCGGTCGCGTCGATCGCGATCGCGTTCCAGTCGGTCACGACGTCAGCCTGCACGCAGGACAACCCGGCGCCGAGCGCCAGGGCAAGAACTCTCCGCAATGCGCAGTTTTTTCTCATGGCCGGCCTGCCTTTCAGGAAGTACATGGACGCACTCTAGAGAGCGCAGTACGATGTGTCCAATGCATTTATCAGGGGAAATCCTATGCATAAAACTGATGAGACGCGATGAACCTGCGCCACCTGCGCGCCTTTGCCGCCATTGCCGACCTTGGTGGGTACGCTCGCGCGGCGCCCGTTCTTCATCTCAGCCAACCGGCGCTCTCGCGGCAGATCCATGAGCTCGAAGCGCAGCTGGGCGTGCCGCTCTTCGACCGCGTCGGCCGCGGCGTCCAGCTCACGTCGGAGGGTGAAGACCTGCTGCTGCGAAGCCGCCGGCTGCTGGTGGAAGTCGATGCGTTGGGGGAGCGTGCGCGTGCGCTCAAGAGCGGCGCGACGGGAATCCTTCGCATCGGTGCGACACCGCAGGTGATCGAGAACCTGCTCGCTCCATTCATCGCGCGGCACAAGCGTCTCCATCCGGGAATCGAGGTCCACCTGGTCGAGGACGGTGGCCAACAGATGGCGGAGCGGCTTGCGCGCGGCGACGTCCACCTTGCATGCCTGCCGGCGGGCGACCGTCGCTTCGAGGGCCGGCTGCTGGCGCCGATCCACCTGCTGGCCGTTTTTCCGCGCGGACATCGGCTTGCCGGCCGCTCGGTGCTGGAGTTCGCAGAGATTGCCGCCGAGCCTGTCGTGGTCCTGCGGCGCGAGTTCGGCTCGAGGACGTGGTTCGAAGCTGCCTGCCAGGTTGCGCGCGTCCATCCGGCCGTGCTGCTCGAAAGCAGCGTGCCGCAGACCCTCGTGGCGTTGGCGGCCACCGGCCATGCCACGGCCATCCTGCCGTCGAACGCGAGCCTGCGAGGCGGTGGCATTCGCGCCGTGCCCTTGGTCTACCGGGGCGCCTCGCTCGGCCGGTGGCTCTCCATCGGTTGGGACGGGCAGCGCTTCCTGGCCCCATACGCCGCCCAATTCATCGGCGAACTCGTCGCGTCCACGCGGGTGAGATTTCCTGGCCAGGACCTGGTCCGGCGTGCGCCCGCGCTGCCGAAGCCGAAGGAATCGGCAGCTTGACCCGAGCAGGAGACAGGCAACTGCAAAAGGAAAGCGCCCCGGAGGGCGCCTTCTTTGCAAGCTCTGGATCCCCGCCTACGCGGGGATGACGGCCATCGCGCGGGGATGACGGCCATCGCGCGGGGACGACGCGCTTACAGCGTGTCGATGAAGCTGCGCAGCTTGTCCGAGCGGCTCGGGTGCTTGAGCTTGCGCAGGGCCTTGGCCTCGATCTGGCGGATCCGCTCGCGGGTGACGTCGAACTGCTTGCCGACCTCTTCCAGCGTGTGGTCCGTGCTCATCTCGATGCCGAAGCGCATGCGCAGCACCTTGGCTTCGCGCGGCGTCAGGCTGTCCAGGATGTCCTTGACCACGTCGCGCAGGCCGGCCTGCATGGCGGCTTCGATGGGCGCCGTATTGTTCGTGTCTTCGATGAAGTCGCCCAGGTGGCTGTCGTCGTCGTCACCGATCGGCGTTTCCATGCTGATCGGCTCTTTGGCGATCTTCATGATCTTGCGGATCTTGTCCTCGGGGATTTCCATCTTCTCGGCCAGCGTGGGCGCGTCCGGCTCGTAGCCGAATTCCTGCAAATGCTGGCGGCTGATGCGGTTCATCTTGTTGATCGTCTCGATCATGTGAACCGGGATGCGAATGGTGCGCGCCTGATCGGCGATCGAGCGCGTGATGGCCTGGCGGATCCACCAAGTGGCATAGGTGCTGAATTTGTAGCCGCGCCGGTACTCGAACTTGTCCACCGCCTTCATCAGGCCGATGTTGCCTTCCTGGATCAGGTCCAGGAACTGCAAGCCGCGGTTGGTGTATTTCTTCGCGATGGAGATCACCAGGCGCAGGTTGGCCTCGATCATTTCCTTCTTCGCGTCACGAGAGGCCTTTTCGCCCTCGTTCATCTTCTTGTTGATCTCTTTCAGGTCTTCCAGCGGCACCACGGCTCGGGCCTGCAGGTCCGCCAGCTTGGTCTGCAGTTCCTGCACCGCCGGCAGGTTGCGCACCAGGATCGACGCATAGGGCTTCCCGGAAGCGGCTTCCTTCTCGGCCCACTTCGTGTTCATCACGTTGGGAGGGAAGGTCTTGATGAAGTGCTCCTGCGGCATGCCGCATTTGTCGACCACGATCTTGCGAATCTCGCGCTCGTAGCGGCGCACGTCGTCGACCTGGCTGCGCAGGATGTGACACAGCTTCTCGATCGTCTTGACGGTGAAGCGGATGGTCATCAGATCGACGCTGATGGCCTGCTGCGCCTTGTTGTAGGAAACGCTCTTGTAGCCTTCCTTCTCGTAAGCCTTGCGCATCTTGTCGAACTGCACGCGCAGGGTCTCGAACTTCTCCAGCGCCTGCTTCTTCAATTCTTCAAGCTTCTTCGTCAGCGCCTTGCTGCCGCCGTTGCCGTCGTCGTCGTCTTCTTCGTCGAATTCGTCGAAGTCTTCTTCGGCCACGTAGTCGTCGGCCTCATCCGCGGCAACGAAGCCATCGACAGCTTCGCTGATCTGCATGCCGCCCGCAGCGATGCGGTCGGCCATGGCCAGAATTTCTGCAATCGTTGTGGGGCTGGTACTGATGGCCAGCATCATGGCTTGCAGGCCGCCTTCGATGCGCTTGGCGATCTCGATCTCGCCTTCACGCGTGAGCAGCTCCACCGTACCCATTTCGCGCATGTACATGCGCACTGGATCGGTGGTACGGCCGAATTCGCTGTCCACGGTAGACAGCGCAGCTTCTGCAGCCTCTTCGGCTTCTTCTTCGGTGGCGGTGGTGGCACCGCCGCCAGCCACCAGCAGCGTGGCGGCGTCAGGGGCTTGCTCGTAAACGGCGATGCCCATGTCGTTGAGCATGCTGATGATGGCCTCGAGGATTTCCTCGTTGATCAGCTTCTCGGGCAGGTGGTCGTTGATTTCCTGGTGCGTGAGGAAGCCACGCGTCTTGCCCATCTTGATGAGCGTCTTCAACTCCTGGCGTCGCTTGGCGGCTTCTTCTTCGGTCAGTGTCGTTTCTTCAAGGCCGAACTCGCGCATCAGTGCGCGCTCCTTGGCGCGGCTGACCTTCATGCGCAGCGGCTTGACCTTCTCGACCTTTTCGCCTTCGACGCTGCCTTCGGCGCTGGCTTCTACAGGCGTCTCGGTTTCTGTCTCTGCTTCGGGTTCGCCTTCGAGGTCGGCTTCGACGTCAGTCATGTCCTCGTCTTCGACCAAGCGGCCCTTCTTGGGCGCTTCAGCCGTCTTTCCGCCCTTGGCCTGCGGCCCTTTGCTGGCTGTCTTTGCTACCGGCTTGGCGGCTGCCTTGGAGGCGGTCTTGCTGGCTGAAGTGCTGGCAGCAGTGCTGGCGGAAGTGCTGGCGGAAGTGCTGGCGACCTTGCCAGCTGCCTTGTTGTCTGGCTTTTTAGCGGCCTTTCCAGCAGCCTTGGCGGCGGCTGAGGCTGTCGTGCCGTGCTGCTCGGCTGTGGCATCCAACTTCTGCTTGGCCGCCTTGGCGGGGGCAGCAGCAGTGGCAGCAGCAGGGGCGGCGGCGGAGACGATTTTCTTGGCGGTCATGCGGGTCCTTCGGTCTGAGCAAGTGGCCTCGGCACATGCAGGGCAGGGGCCGTTGGCTTCAAGAGGGAGATACACGCTTCAATGCGCGTAGAAGCGATTTTTCTACTGCACACGCTGCGTTTTCGCGTTCACTGAGGGGTGGAATCGCGGCGCAAATCAGCGGTTTGCAGTGTTTCGCAGTGTTTCGCTGTGATCCGGCGCCTACCCGCTCGGGGTTGACGAGACCTGGGTGGGCTGGCTTGTCGAAAGATCTGCCGTCTCAGCCTGAGATCCCCAACCGCAGATCCGGTTCGTGCGCTCGAGGCGGATTATACCGGGCGATTGATCGAGTGCGAGGTCCGGTCAGGGAGCCGCTGTGGCAGCAGCCTTCATGGATGCAATCAACGCCATGATTTCGCGGTAGCGCTGCAGCTCTTCGGCGGCCGGCATGGCCGAGACGATGCTGTCGGCTTCCTGGCGCAGCAACTCCATCAGTAACAGATTCAGGCAGCGTCGCAATTCGTCGAATTTGTGCTCTTCATCACCCATGCCTGCCTGCACCAGGGCGCGCGCCGAAGAAGCCCAGGGCTGCTCGTCCATGGCCTGATTCAAGGCCGACCAAGAAAGGCTGCCGTGGTCCATCATCTGCTGTTCCAGCCAGCGCACGATCTCGCTGTGTGTGCCGCCCAGATCGTGCAGCAGTTGCTGGTGGTCCGGACCCAGCTGTTCCCACCAGTCCGAGTGTTGCAGCAGCAGCCGCACGGCGACGTCGGAAGGCCCGGCCGGCGCCACCCGCACCGTTCCACGCCGCAGCAGCCGTATCGGTCCTGCGGGCGCCTTGTCCCTGTCCTTGGCCCTGGTGGCGGTCTGTCCCCAAAGCTGAAGCAGATCGTCACCCGACAAACCGCCGCTGCGCGCCAATTCAGGCATCAGTTGGCGCTTCAAAGCGCCTTCGGGCAGCAGGTTCCACAGCGGGCGCGCCTGCGCCAGCATGCGCGCCCGCCCTTCGGCCGTGCTCAGGTCGGCGCCTTCGGCGGCATGCTCGATGAGTTGGCGTGACAAGGGCACGGCCTGCGCCACGCATTGCTCGAAAGCTGCACTTCCAAGTTCACGCACGTAACTGTCCGGGTCGTGCTGGGGTGGCAGAAACAGAAAGCGCACGTTGCGCAAGTCGCTGGCATGCGGCAGCGCCGCTTCCAGCGCCCGGCCGGCAGCGCGTCGGCCGGCAGCGTCGCCATCGAAGCTGAAGACCACGGCATCGGTGAAGCGGAACAGCTTTTGCACATGCTCGGCCGTGCAAGCCGTGCCCAAGGTGGCCACCGCATTGGCGAAGCCGTTTTGCGCCAGAGCGACCACGTCCATGTAGCCTTCGACGACCAGCGCATAGCCTTTGTCGCGCAGTGGTTGGCGGGCCTCGAACAAGCCGTACAGTTCGCGCCCTTTGCTGAATACAGGCGTTTCCGGCGAGTTCATATACTTCGGCTTGCTGTCGTCGAGTACGCGGCCGCCGAAGCCGATGACTTCGCCAGAAACAGCGCGGATAGGGAACATGACGCGGTCGCGAAACCAGTCGTAACGGCCGTTGTCAGTGGCTGCGGGGCTGTCGGCATCAGATTCGCGCAGCCGCACCAGGCCCGCTTCTTCGAGCAGCGGGTCGTCGTAGTGCGGGAACACGCCAGCCAGCGTGCGCCAGCCTGGTGGCGCGAAACCCAGGCCGAAGCGTGCGGCGATGGTGCCCGTCAAGCCGCGCCGACGCAGATAGTCCACAGCGCGGGGCTGCGTTTTCAGCTGGCTTCGGTAGAAGTCTGCAGCCTGGCTCAGCACATCGGACAGTGTCTTGCGCCTTTGGCGCAGGGTGTCGCGGCGTTGCCGCTCATCAGCGCTGACGTCTTCTTCTGGCACCTGGAGCCCCACGCCTTGCGCCAGGTCGCGCACCGCTTCGACGAAGCTCAGCCCCAGGTGTTCGGTGAGGAAGCGGATGGCGTCGCCGCTCGCGCCGCAGCCGAAGCAGTGATAGAACTGTTTGGCCGGGCTGACGGAAAAGCTGGGCGATTTCTCGGCATGAAAGGGGCACAGCCCCATCAGATTGGCGCCGCCGCGCTTGAGCTCAACATGGCGGCCGACGACGTCGGCGATGTCGACGCGCGACAGCAGGTCTTGCAGAAAGCCAGGTGGGATCACCCAGCAGAGTTTATCGGTGTAGCAGCTGCGTTTTCGGCTCGGGGCCGATGACATCGCCAGCGTAGCTACCCGCATCGGTGAGCGCAAACATGCCTCGGTAGTCGCGTACCCAGTCGGCCACCAGGCTGGCCGACATGGGAGCAGCAATGCCCGTGCCCTGACCGATTTCGCAACCCAGATCCAGCAGCATGCGCGCTTGCGCCTGTGTTTCGACGCCTTCGGCAACGACGGTGCGGCCGAAGGTGCCCGCCAGACTGATGACGCCTTCGACAATGGCGCGGTCCTGGTCGGCGTCGAGCATGTGGTGCACGAACGAGCGGTCGATTTTCAGCACGTTGACCGGCAGGCGCTGTAAGTAGGTCAAGGTGGAATAGCCGGTACCGAAGTCGTCCAGCGCAAAGCGCACACCGATGGCCTGGCAGCGTGCCACCAGGGCCGATGTGACTTCGATGTCGGCATGGGCTTCGCTTTCCAGCATCTCCAGTTCAAGATGCGGTGCCAGCGGTTCCTCGTGTCTGGCCAATAGCTCTGACAGGCGCTGGGCAAAATCAGGCTCCTGCAGGTGGCGCGCAGAAACATTGACGCTTACGCTGATGTCCAGCCCGCCACGCCGCCAATGCGACAAATGTTCCAGCGCCTGGGCCAGCACCCAGTCGCCCACGCGCGACGACAGCGCCGTTCCCTGAATCAGTGGCAAGAATTGCAAGGGCGCGATCAAGCCTTGCTGTGGGTGTTCCCAGCGCAGCAAGGCTTCCACACCATGCACGTGGCCGCTGCGCATGTCCACCTTGGGCTGGTAGTACAAAACGAGCTCCGACTTGTCCAGCGCCTCTTGCACTCGCCCTATGGCTGTCACGCGCTCTTCGGTGCGCCGGCGATGCTCAGGGTCGAAAAACAGATAGCCATTGCGCCCGGCCTGCTTGGCGCCGTACATGGCGTGGTCAGCATGGCGCAGCAGGGCATCAGCGTCACTGCGGTCGATGGGGTAGACAGTAGCGCCCATGCTGGCCGTGATCTGCACGGGCTCTATGCCAGGGTTGATCTGGTAGGGCAGCGAGACCACGCGCAGCACGCGTTCCACCGCCATGCGGGCTTCTTCCAGCGTGCCGGCGCGGAGCAGCAGGGCGAACTCGTCGCCGCCCAGCCGCGCTGCAGAGTCGGTCCATTGTTCGCGGCTGCGCAGGGTGCTGCGCAGCCGGCCCGCCAGTTCGGCCAGCAGCCTGTCGCCAGCGTCATGGCCGTAGTCGTCGTTGACGGGTTTGAAGCGGTCCAGGTCCAAGTAGCAAACAGCCAGCAGGTAACCATCGCGGTCGGCGGCCTTCATGGCTTCGTCCAGCAGCTCTGACAGCCGAGCGCGGTTGGGTAGGCGCGTGAGTTCGTCGTAATGTGCCTGGCGCAGCAGCTGTTCGCGCTGTACGCGCTGCTCCGTGATGTCGCTGATCACCAGCACGTGGTAACGCTGGTCGCGGCTGGGGCCAGGCACGGTGGAGATCGTGGTCTGCAGCGTACAAAGTTCGCCGCTGCGCCGCCGCTCCACCAGCTCGCCGCGCCAGCTTCCGGTCTCGCTCAGGCTGGCCCACATGGCTGCGCGCTGTTGCCGCGCGACGGGGTCGGCAGGCGTAGGCCGAAGCAACGAAGGCACGGTGCCCAGCAGTTCATCGCGAGGTACGCCCAAAATCTGCGTGTAGGCCGGGTTGACGTCCAGTGCGCGCTGGTCCGCGTCGGTGATCAGCAGCCCTTCGTGCAGATGCTGGAAGAGGCTGGCCGACATGCGTTTGCGTTCCAACGCCTCGCGCCTTTCCTGCACATCGGCCAATGTAGCCAAGAAGCGTGTCGGTTGGCCGTCGGCGTCTCGTTCGACGACCAGTAACGTGGCTTCGATCCAGCGCCAGCCATTGCCATCGGGCAGGCGCAGTTCGAAGTGCTGGCGCCCGGCTTTGCCGTCAGTGAGGTTTTGCAGCCCGTCCTGCAGCGCCGCGAGGTCTTCGGGGTGTGTTTGATGCAGCCAGTCGGCGAGATGCCATGGTGCATTTCCATGTCCCGTCAGCGTGCGCCATGCGACCGAGGCAAAACCCGGTTCACTGCCCGCACGCCAGTCGGCCAGACCCAGGCGCGAAGCGTCCAAAGCCCATTCCCAGCGCTTGGCTCGGCTGCGCCACTGCACCAGGCTGGCATGGATGCCTATCAGCAGGGCCAGCCCGCTGGCCAGCCACGCGGCCAGACCCGGCAGGCCGTCGCTGGCGCCCAATACTGCAGGTACGGTGCCCGAGGTGGCCGTGGCCAACAGCAGCAACGCACCTAGAAGTGCGCCGCTCGCCAGGGCCGGATGCCCGCGCAGGGCCAATAAGCCTACCCCCACCAGCGGCAGGAAGGGCAGCGCGGGCAAGGCGCCATATTGCGTGGCCAGCACCACCATCAACGCCCACATCAACAACACGCCAAGCAATGCGATGAGAGGTTCGCCCCAGGGCGCGGCCGGCTGCAGTGGATAAAGCGCACGCCTGTCGAGCATCAGGACAAACAGAACACTCGCAAGCGAACCCAGGCCCAGGCTGAGCCAGCCGACGAAAGCGTGGTGCAGAAACCCGCCTGCTGCTGAGTCGCGTCCTGCGACATCCGTCACCCATGCTTGACTCAGCATCGCTGAAACCAACGCAGCCGCAACGGGCGCCAGAACGCCCAGGCTGGCCACCGCCAGCCAGCCCAGATCTCGCGGCCTGTCCAGCCGCAGATCAAACATCTGTTTTCGGAGGACGAACAAAGCTGAAAGCTGCCCCGCAGCCACCGCCCCCGCCAACATCAAGGCCGTGACGATGACGGGAGTGGCAATCAAGCAGCCTGCAAACGTGCCTGCTGCGGCCGGTACAACCATCAGCCAGCCCCAGCGCAGCGCACCGCCCAGGCCCGCGCCTGCAGACAAAGCCAGACCGGCCCAGGGCGGCAAATCCAGAGCAAAACTGCCGGCGTAGACCAACAACGCACAACCCAACATCAGAACGGTGGCGTGAGCGCCTGTCTGGGCGCGCGCGCTCCAGCCCAACTTGGCCCTGGAATTTTTGCCGGGTGATTTGGGCAGGGCTGAGCGACTGGCAGCAGGCAGGGGGTTCAACTCGGTTCGATCGCGGATAACGTCGAGCCGATGCTACGCGTCAACCGGTCCTTCCACGACAGTATGCAAACACGGCCCCCGGTCTCCGGGGGCCGTTCAGCGCGTCAAACAGCGAAGTCTTCGATCTTTCGCCCGCCTTCGAGGGCGGCCTTCAGCCAGTTGGGCTTGAGACCACGGCCCGACCAGGTGTCACCCGTGGCAGGGTTGCGATACTTGGCCGCGACCTTGCCCATGCTTTTTCGCGGCCCTGCGCCGGCATTGGCGCTGCGCGTGCCCAGGTCGGCCAGAGTCAGGCCGTATTCCGTCATCAATGCTTTGACCTTGGCCACGGCGTTGCCGCGCTCTTCGCGCTGGGCATCGGCAATTTGCTTTTCCAGCGCGGCTTTCTGGGCCAGAAGGTCATTCAAGCTCGTCATCGTATTTATCCAATTAAGGGTTGCAGTGCGGCAAATATATCATTTAAAAAAATGACCGTGCTGCCGCGTAAACCCCCAGAAATACCTTGGCTTATCAAGCCGCTGGCGGAACATAGCCGACCGGTTGGTCGCCGCCGTCGCCGAAAAAGAATTGTTCCATTTGCCGTGCCAGGTATTGGCGGGCACGCGCATCGGCGAGATTGAGGCGGTTTTCGTTCACCAGCATGGTCTGATGCTTTTTCCAGACCTCGAACGCTTCCTTGCTGACGTTGTCGTAAAGACGTTTGCCCAATTCGCCGGGATAGGGCGCAAAGCCCAGCCCTTCAGCTTCCTTTTTCAGGTAGGTGCAGTTGATCATTCGTGCCATGGGAAATCCTTCCAGTTCAGACGAGTTTCTTGACCAGCACCTGTGAGCGCCGGTCCCAGTTGTATTTTTTCTTGCGCGCTTCGGGCAACCAGTCGGGGTCGACTTGCTTGAAGCCGCGCTTGATGAACCAGTGCATGGTGCGCGTCGTCAGCACGAAGAGCGACTCGAAACCAGCAGCCTTCGCCCGCTGTTCGATGCGCTTGAGTATCCGCTCGCCATCACCCTGGCCTTGCGACAACGGAGAAATGGTCAGCGCAGCCATCTCGGCCGTACGCCCTTCGGGGTAGGGCATCAGCGCGGCGCAGCCGAAAATGATGCCGTCGTGTTCGATGACGGTATAGCTCGCCACGTCGCGTTCGATTTCCGTGCGTTCGCGCCGCACCATGGTGCCGTCACGCTCGAAAGGCTCGATCAGCTGCAAGATGCCGCCGACGTCGTCGGGCGTGGCTTCGCGCAGGCTTTCCAGCCGCTCGTCCACCACCATCGTGCCTACGCCGTCGTGCGTGAAGACTTCCAGCAGCAAGGCGCCGTCGCTGGCAAAAGGCAGGATATGCGAGCGTTCGACCCCGCCTTCACATGCCCGGGCGCAATGCTGCAGATAAAACGCGATATCTGTAGGTAAGGTGGGCGCCGGCAGGCAGGCCAGCAGTTTGCGGGCTTCGGCCAGCGACAGTTCGGTGTCGATGGCGCTGTCGGGATCGTCCTGTCGCTCGCGGATACCCGGTATCTCGGTCATGAATACCAGTTTGTCGGTCTGCAAGGCGATGGCCGTGGCCGTGGCCACATCTTCCATCGTCAAATTGAAAGCCTCGCCTGTGGGCGAGAAGCCAAAAGGGCTCAGCAAAACCAGGGCGCCGATGTCGATGGCACGGCGTATGGCGTTGTGGTCGACACGGCGCACCAGGCCACTTTGCAAATGGTCGATACCGTCGACGATGCCCACGGGACGGGCCGTGAGGAAATTGCCCGACACCACGCGCACGGTGGCATTGGCCATCGGCGTGTTGGGCAAACCCTGCGAGAAAGCGGCTTCGATCTCGAAGCGCAATTGCCCGGCGGCTTCTTGCGCGGCGTCCAGCGCCACGGCGTCGGTGATGCGAATGCCGCGGTGAAACCGCGAGACATGGCCTTTGGCCGCCAGTTGCTCTGTCACCTGCGGCCTGAAGCCGTGGACCAGAACGATCTTGATGCCCATCGCATGCAGGATCGCCAGGTCTTGAACGAACGTGTTGAGCTTGCCGGCGGCAATCATCTCCCCGGCCATGGCCACGACAAAGGTCTTGCCTTTGTACGCGTGGATATAGGGCGCCACGGCGCGGAACCAGGGCACGAAGGTATGCGGAAAAACGAGGCTCAAGCGGTACTCTGGAAATAGGAGATTGCTGTGAATACGGATCGACAAACCTGCGGATTGTGCAGCAGCATCGAACCCGCGATGTCAAATTCCGGGAGCCTGCAATGGATGTGTACAAAACCCACGGTGCCTTCAGCTGGAGCGAGCTCACCACGAGCGATCCAGCGGCGGCTGCCAGCTTCTACAGCCAGCTGTTCGGCTGGACCGTGCATGCGCCAGCGCCCGAAATGGGCGACTACCGTGCCGTCAGCGTGGGCGAAACGATGGTGGCTGGCATCATGGCCGCCAACGCAGGCAGCCCGCCCATGCCGCCGCATTGGGGCTGCTACGTCACGGTCGACAACCTCGACCGCACGGTCGCTCTTGCCGTCAGCCTGGGCGGGCAGTTGCTGTTGCCGGCCATGGAAGTGCCCACCGTGGGCCGCATGGCCGTGCTGCGCGACCCACAGGGCGCGGTGATCAACGTCATGCAGTACAACGACGACGAACAGTCCGTGCGCGCCTGATCTTTGCCGACCAGAGATTCAGGGGCTCGTCGCCGCAGAGATAATCTGGAATCTGTGTCGAACCCTTCCCCCCCCGCTGCGCGCCCGCCTCGTACTTCCTTGCCCTCGCGGCCTGCGCATCTGGTTCCTCCGATCGTCTATCCCGAATCGCTCCCGGTCTCGGCCCGGCGTGAAGAGATAGCGCGCGCGATTGCCGAGCACCCGGTGGTCATCGTCTGCGGCGAAACCGGCTCGGGCAAGACCACGCAGCTGCCCAAGATCTGCCTGGAACTCGGCCGCGGCTGGGGGGCCGGTGGCAGGGGGCTGATCGGCCACACCCAACCCCGGCGCATCGCTGCTTCCAGCGTGGCGCAGCGCATCGCCAAGGAATTGAACACGACGCTGGGCGAGGTGGTCGGCTACAAGGTGCGCTTTCAGGACCGCCTGGGGCCGGGCGCCAGCGTCAAGCTGATGACGGACGGCATCTTGCTGGCCGAAACCCAGACCGACCCGCTGCTGAAAGCCTACGACACGCTGATCATCGACGAGGCGCACGAACGCAGCCTGAACATCGATTTCCTGCTGGGTTACCTGAAGGAAGTGCTGGCTCGGCGGCCCGACCTCAAGGTGGTCGTCACCTCGGCCACCATCGACGCCGACCGCTTTGCCAAGCACTTCGCCAGTGCCCGCGGACCGGCGCCAGTGATCATGGTCTCGGGCCGAACGTTTCCGGTTGAACAGCGCTGGCGCCCTTTCGAGGAAAAGCGCGACTTCGATCTGGACAACGCCATCGCAGAGGCGGTAGACGAACTGTGGCGCGACAGGTCCGGCGACATCCTCGTCTTCCTGCCCGGTGAACGCGAAATCCGCGAGGCTGCTGACCACTTGCGCCGACACCTGGCGCAGCAGCATCGCGGTGGCCCCTCGCCAGAAGTGCTGCCGCTTTTTGCTCGCCTGTCGCCGGCCGAACAGGACCGCGTATTCCAGGAAGGCAACGGCCGCCGCATCGTGCTGGCCACCAACGTGGCCGAAACCTCGCTCACGGTGCCTGGCATCCGCTACGTCATCGACACCGGCCTGGCGCGCGTAAAGCGCTACAGCTACCGCAACAAGGTCGAGCAACTGCAGATCGAAGGTATCAGCCAGGCGGCAGCCAACCAGCGCGCCGGCCGCTGCGGGCGCGTGGCCGACGGGGTGTGCATCCGCCTGTACGGCGAACAGGAATTTGCCAGCCGGCCGAAGTTCACCGACCCGGAAATCATGCGCTCTTCGCTGGCCGGCGTGATCTTACGCATGAAGGCGCTGCACCTGGGCACGGTCGAAGAATTTCCGTTTCTGGAAGCGCCGCCGAAGAAGGCCATTGCCGACGGCTACGCGCTGCTGGACGAACTGAATGCAGTCGATGACGTCAACGATCTGACGCCCATCGGCAAAGAACTCAGCCGCCTGCCGCTGGACCCGCGCGTGGGCCGCATGATTCTGGAAGCGCGTGACCGGGAATGCCTGAGCGAGGTGCTGATCATCGCCGCCGCGCTGAGCGGACAAGACCCGCGCGACCGCCCGATGGAAGCAGCCCAAGCAGCCGACGAGAAGCACAAGAAGTTCGACGACGAGCGCTCGGAATTCATGGGCTATCTGAAGCTGTGGAAGTGGATCGAGGAAGGCCGTGGCCATGGCACAGAGGCGTCGGTCCACAAGCTGACCAACCGCCAGCAGGAGCAACGCCTGCGAGAAAGCTTCGTCAGCGCGCGCCGCGTGCGCGAGTGGCGCGACATCCATTCGCAGTTGCACACCGTGGTGGCAGAACACGGCTGGCGTTTGAACACGCAGCCCGCGACTTACGAGCAGCTGCATCTGTCCATGCTGGCCGGCCTGCTGGGCAACATCGGCTGCAAGAGCGACGACGAGGACTGGTATCTGGGCGCGCGCGGCCTGAAGTTCTGGCGCCACCCGGGCGCGCACCTGAGCAAGAAGCCAGGCCGCTGGCTGGTGGCGTCTGAACTGGTGGAAACCACGCGCCTGTATGGGCGCGGGCTGGCGGGTATCGAGCCTGCCTGGATCCCGACCATCGCCGGCCACTTGATGAAAAAGCAGTTGCTCGAACCGCATTGGGAGAAGAAGGCGGCCGAGGTGGTGGCGCTGGAGCGTGCCACGCTGTACGGCATCGTCATCTACAACAACCGGCGCGTGAACTTTGGGCGCATCGACGCGGCTGCGGCGCGAGAAATCTTCATTCGCGAAGCCTTGGTGGCCAATCTTCACGAAGACACCTGGGAGACCGGATTCGAGCGCCAGCTGCCCTTCCTGGCGCACAACCGCAAGCTGGTGGCGCAAGTGCAGGACCTGGAGCACAAGTCGCGCAGGCAAGACGTGCTGGTGGATGACGAGCTGATCTACGCCTATTACGACCAGCAGTTGCCTAAGGACGTGTTTTCTGGCGCGTTGCTGGAGCGCTGGTACCGCGAAGCGTCGAAGGCGCAAGCGCTGCTGCTGCACCTGAAGCGCGAAGAACTGATGCGCCACGAAGCCGCCGGCATCACCACGGCTTCGTTTCCCAAGACACTGCGGCTGGGCGGCATCGACTGCAGCGTGAGCTATCTGCACCAGCCTGGCGACGCGAAAGACGGCGTCACCGTGACCGTGCCCATCTACACGCTGAATCAGGTCGATGAGGAACGTTGCGACTGGCTGGTGCCCGGCATGCTGCATGGCAAGGTGCTGGCTTTGGCCAAGAGCCTGCACCAACGGCCGCGCACGCGCCTGGTGCCGTTGCCGGACTTCGCTGCCGAGTTTTGTGAGCAGGTGGAGTTCGCCCAAGGCAGCCTGATCGACGCGCTTTTGAAAGCGGTACGCGAAAGAACGCAGCTGGCCGTGCAGCGCAACGACTTCAAGCTGGAGCTGCTCGGCGCGCACTTGTTCATGAACTTCCGTATCGTTGACGAACATGGGCGGCAGCTGGGCACGGGGCGCGACCTGGCCAGCCTGAAAGCCGAGCTGGGCGGACAGGCACGCAGCGCGTTTCAGGCGCTGGCGGCGTTGAAGCTGGCACCCGTTGCCGAGAAAGCGGCGGTGCAGCCAGCGGCTGTGGGGCGCGGCGTTCGGGCCGAGATCGCCAAGATGCCAGTGTCACCGGCCAGCGCGCCGGCTGAAGCCGCGCGCTACACCGCCTGGACCTTCGGCGAATTGCCAGAACTGATGGAAGTACGGCGCGGCGCCCAGACGATGATCGGCTTCCCGGCCTTGCTGGACCGGGGCACGCATGTCGAGATCGAAGTCTTCGACGAACCCGACGTGGCCGCCACCCGACACCGCGCAGGGCTGCGCCGGCTGGTCGCACTGCAGATCAAGGAGCCGCTGAAGTACCTGGAAAAAGGCATCCCTGACCTGACCAAGCTGGCTGCGCTGTACATGAGTCTGGGCACACTGGAAGAGTTGCGCGGCCAGATCATCGACATCGCGCTGGACCGTGCTTTCCTGGCCGAGCCCCTGCCCACCGATGCAGCCGTGTTCACGCAGCGCGTCGAGCAGGGACGCCCGCGGCTGAATCTCATTGCCCAGGAAGTGGCGCGTCTGGCGTTGACGGTGCTGACCGAATACGCCGCTGCCGCGCGCAAGCTCAAGGACAGCAAGCCGCCGCGCGAGGTGGCTGATGACGTCAACGCGCAACTTCAGAGGTTGATGGCCAAGCGCTTCCTGACCGAGACGCCTTGGCCGGCGCTGCAGCATCTGCCGCGCTATCTGAAGGCAGTCGTGCTGCGGCTGGACAAGCTGCGCGCCGACCCGGCGCGCGACGCTGGCCGGCTGACCGAGCTGCGCCCGCTGGAACAGCGCTGGCTGCGCCGGCTGACTGAGCTGAAAGGCGCCGGTCACGGCCGCCTGGACGAATACCGCTGGCTTCTCGAAGAGCTGCGCGTGAGTCTGTTTGCACAAGAACTGCGCACGCCGCAGCCGGTGAGCGCCAAGCGGCTGGACAAGGTTTGGGCGCAACTGGGCAGTTGAAGGGGCGCTGATTGCAAATGGTAATGATTCGCGTTTATATTTGCGATCTACTCAGCCCAACTTGAAGGAGCTTGTCGCACCATGAATGCTTTTCACCGTATTGCTTCCGCTGTGTTCAGACCCGCCTGCACCGCTTTGGCGGCAGCCGCTAGCTTGGTTGCGTTGTCTGCGTTGTCTACATTCCCTGCGTTGGCCCAAGGCCAGGCCCAGACGCAACCGCAGGTCCTGAACCTGTATTCGGCGCGTCACTATCAAACCGACGAAGCGCTTTACGCCAACTTCACCCAGGCCACCGGCATCCGCATCAACCGCATCGAGGCCGACGACGCGGGCATCCTGACGCGCCTGCAGGCCGAAGGCACGGCCAGCCCTGCCGATGTGATCTTGCTGGTCGACGCAGCGCGTTTGTGGCGGGGCGAACAACAGGGCCTGTTCCAGCCCTTCAAGTCCAGCGTCATCGAACAGCGCATTCCAGCGCAATTTCGGGCTGGCGACACCGGTGCCGGGCCGCAGTGGGTGGGCGTATCAACGCGGGCACGCGTCATCGTCTTTGACAAGGCGCGCTTCAAGCCGACCGATGTGGACACGTACGAAAAGCTGGCCAGCCCGGCGATGAAGGGCCAGGTCTGCATCCGCAGCGGCTCGCACCCCTACAACCTGAGCTTGTTCGGCAGCGTGCTGGAACACCTGGGCCCGCAAAATACCGAAGCTTGGTTGAAGGGCATCGTAGGCAACTTGGCCCGCGCACCCAAGGGCGGCGACACCGACCAGATCAGAGGCGTGGCTTCTGGTGAGTGCGGCGTGGCCGTGACCAACACCTACTACTTTGCCCGGCTGATGCGCAGCACCAAGCCAGAAGACAAAGAAGTCGTGGACCGCGTGGGCCTGGTCTTCCCCAACCAGGCGAGCTGGGGCACCCACGTGAACATTTCAGGTGCTGCCGTGGCCAGGCATGCCAAGAACCGCGAAGCCGCAGTGAAGTTCATCGAGTACCTGGCCAGTGACGAAGCGCAACGCATGCTGGCCGACGGCAACAACGAATATCCGACCGTGCCCAGCGTGAAGCTGAGCAACCCCGCACTGAACAGTCTGGGTACCTTCAAGGCTGAAACGGTGCCGATCGCCAAGGTGGGCGCGAACACCGCACAAGTGCAGCAAATGCTGGACCGTGCTGGTTTCAAGTGATCGGCTGAAGCGCCGGATTTTGGCAAAGGTGACGAGCCCGACCCCGGCACTGGTTGCAACGCTTAGGGCTGCTTGGTTCCCCATCTGACCCGGTTGGGCGCGCTTCCATGCGGGGAGGCCCGTCGGGGTCGAGTGTAGCCCAGCGGCTGAAGTGCCAGGTCAGCGCGGGTTCGGCGAGAGTTCAGCGCAACTGCAAGTCCTCGCCGCTGAAACGCACACCCAAAGGCTCGATGTGCAGATGCTTGCCGCCCTCCTCCACCGTGCCTGCCACCCAGGCGGGCACGCCACATTGTTTGGACACATCTACCGCCGCTTGCGCCTGCGCTGCCGGCAGGAACAAGGCGAATCCGGCACCCATGTTCAGGGTGCCGTAGGCTTCAGCGTCGTTCATCGCAGCTTGTTGCTGAATGAACCGCAGCACCGGCGGCACGGGCGGCAGGGTGTGAACACGGTAGCTCAATGTCTTGGGGTGGCGCAGCAGCTTGCGCCAGCCGTGCCCAGTGATGTTGGCGGCGTAATGCACGGACACCCCGGCACGCCACAACGCTTCTGTGACAGGTGAGTAAAGCGTGGTGGGCGCCAGCAAGGCGTCGCCATAGCGCAAGCCGGGCTCAATTTCGGTCAGGTAGCCGTTGGGCAGCCGCTCGACCACCTTGCGTGCCAGGCTGAGACCGTTGGCGTGGATGCCGCTGCTGGCCAAGAGCACGATCGCGTCACCAGGCCCCAGCTTGTCGCCCAGGGTGAGCCTTTCCTTGGGCTTGACCAGGCCCGTGCAAGACGCTGCCAGGTCGATGCGCCCGGCTTCGACGATGCCGGCCAGTGCCGGCGTCTCGCCGCCGCCCCAGGCCACCTGGCAGATGTCGCAGGCGGCCTTCCAGCCGCGCACCAGCGCTTGGGCGCGGTCAGCATCGGCAAACCAGTCGCTGCCGCCTGCGGCCCAGTAGGCCTGCACCACCAGCGGCGTGGCGCCCACGGTGACCAGGTCGTTTACCGCCATGGCGATGGTGTCCTGCGCGATGCCGTCGAAATAGCTGCGGCCCGTCAGTCGCTGCATCTCGTCAGCCACCAGCGTCTTGGTGCCCAGGCATTCGACGATGCTGGCCAGCAGGAAAGGCCCCACGTCCACGACGTAGGCCGATTCACCGCGCGAGGCCAGCATTTCGCTGCAGCCGTGTGCGCCCAGGTGAGCGCCCGTGGCTGCGGCGGCTCGCTGCGCAGCTACTTTCAGCGGGTCGATCAAATCGTATTGAACGCCGGCCTGCTCGTAGGTCAGCGGGGTCAAGGGTGCCGGGGATACAGGGGATACAGGGGATACAGGGTGTGAAGGGGGGTGAGCCATGGAAATGGATTATCCCCGGCGCCTAGAATCAAAAGCTCATGTTTTCAGCCACCTCATCCACCGGCTCGTCGCTCGCCCTGGCGCGCAAATACCGGCCACGCCGCTTCGCAGAAATGGTGGGGCAAGAGCACGTGGTGCAAGCGCTGACGAATGCGCTGACGCAGCAAAGGCTGCACCACGCCTACCTGTTCACAGGCACGCGCGGCATCGGCAAAACCACCGTCAGCCGCATCCTGGCCAAGAGCCTGAACTGCATCGGCCCCGACGGGCAGGGCGGCATCACCGCCGAGCCCTGCGGCGTGTGCAGCACCTGCACTGAGATCGACGCCGACCGCTACATCGACTACATCGAAATGGACGCCGCCAGCCATGGCGGCAAGGACGAAATCCGCGAACTCATAGAGCGCGCGGCCTACAAGCCCGGCGTGGGCCGCTTCAAGGTCTTCATGATCGACGAGGCGCACCAGTTGTCCAAGGACGCCTTCAATGCGCTGCTGAAGACGCTGGAAGAGCCGCCCGAGTACCTGAAGTTCGTGCTGGCCACCACCGACCCCGACAAGGTGCTGCCCACCGTGCTCAGCCGCTGTCTGCAGTTCAATCTGCGGCCGATGGCGCCTGCCACCGTGCGCGAGCATCTGGCCCATGTGCTGCAGGCCGAGAACGTGCCTTTCGACGACGGCGCCCTGCGCTTGCTGGCCCGTGCTGCCCGCGGGTCGATGCGCGACGGCTTGTCGCTCACCGACCAGGCCATCGCCTACGGCAGCGGCAGCCTGCTCGAAGACGGGGTGCGCACGATGCTGGGCGCTGTCGATCGCAGCCATGCACGCCACCTGATCGAAGCGCTGGCCCGTGGCGACGGCGCGGTCGTGCTGCAGATCGTCGACGGCCTGCGCGGCCTGGCGCTGTCGGCGACGGGCACACTGGAAGAAATGGCCGGCGTGCTGCAGCAGATGGCCGTTGAACAAGCAGTGCCTGGCGCGCTGGACGCCCAAGACCCCGACACCGAAGACGGACGGGCGCTGTCGCCGCTGCTGGCAGCCGACGAGACGCAGCTGCTCTACAGCATCGTGCTGCACGGCCGCAGCGAGCTGAACCTGATGAGCGACGAATACGGTGCCTTGACGATGGTGCTGTTGCGCTTCCTGGCGTTTCCGTCGGCACAGCGTGCGGCCAGTGCAGCACCCGCTGCCGGGCCGGCTGTGGTTTCGACCCCCGCGCCACTGCCCACCCCGCGCGCTGCGCCACTTCGAGCGATGGCACCACCTGCGCTGAAGCTGCCGGTGAAGGGTCCGTCCGCAGAAGCCGCAGAAGCCGCAGGAGCCGCAGATGCCGCACAGGCCGCGCCAGCCGCTCCAGCCGCCCCAGCATTCCAGACATGGGCAGCCAAGCCGCCAGCCGCCCAACCACCGCAGGCAGAAGAATTCATTCCGCAGGCTGCCATTCCCGCGCCAAGCCTTCCCGAGGTACCACGCGCCGACCCGGCACTGGGCGACCGCTGGGCCGCTTTGGTAGGCCAACTGGACCAGCAAGGTGACTTGCAAGCGCTGGTGCGTGAACTGGCGGTGCAGTCTGGACTGCTGGCCATTGTTGAGGCATCAAATCCGCCGCTGTGGCGGCTGGCCGTTGAACGCGAACCGCTGCGCAATCCGGCGCTGCAGGACAAGCTGTGCGACGCCTTGGCTGCCCTGCTGGGCCACGCGGTGGCACTCGATGTGCAAGCAGGCAGCCCCACCGACACCCCGGCCAAGCGCGACGCTGCCGAGCGCCAGCGCCAGCAGGCCGCAGCAGAAGTCGTGATTCACGCCGACCCCGTGGTGCAGCAACTGCTGGCCCAGTACAAAACCGCACGCATCGTGCCCGGCTCGATCAAGCCGATCCTGCCCATCAAATTACCCACTGAAAAAGGACCCACGCCATGATGAAGGGCCAACTCGCCGGCTTGATGAAACAAGCCCAGGCCATGCAAGACAACATGAAGAAGGCGCAAGACGAACTCGCGCTGGTTGAAGTCGACGGCCAAAGTGGCGCCGGCCTGGTGAAGGTCACCATGACCTGCAAGCACGACGTCAAGCGCGTGGTCATCGACCCCAGCCTGCTGGCTGAAGACAAGGACATGCTCGAAGACCTGGTGGCTGCCGCCTTCAACGACGCCGTGCGCCGCGCTGAAGAAGTCAGTGCCGAGAAGATGGGTAAGCTCACCGCCGGCCTGCCGCTGCCACCGGGAATGAAACTTCCTTTTTGATGGGCGAACCCGCGCTGGACGGGCTGGTCGAAGCGCTGCGCCGATTGCCCGGGGTGGGGCAGAAGTCGGCGCAGCGCATGGCGTTCCACCTGCTGCAACACGACCGCGAGGGCGCGCGCCGGTTGGCTGGTGCCCTGACGCAGGCCGTGGGGCAGATGCGTCACTGCCAGCGTTGCCACACCTTCACCGAAAACGAGATCTGCAGCACTTGCAGCGACAGCCGGCGCAACGCCCGGCTGCTGTGCGTGGTGGAGACGCCGGCAGACCAGGCGGCGCTGGAGCGCAGCAACAGCTACCGCGGCCTGTACTTCGTGCTGATGGGCCGCCTGAGCCCGCTGGACGGCGTGGGGGCAGATGCCATCGGCGCTGCGCCTTTGCTTGAACGCGCCAGCGATGGCATGGTCGAAGAAGTCATCCTGGCCACCGGCTTCACGGCGGAAGGCGAGCTCACCGCGCACGCGCTGCAGCATGCCTTGCGCGCGCGCGGCCTGAAGGTGACGCGGCTGGCGCGCGGCGTGCCAGCGGGCAGCGAGCTGGAATATGTGGACTTGGGCACCCTGGCCCACGCACTAGGCGACAGGCGCTGATCCGACCGCAGTTTCCAATTCGCTCGCCACTGCAGCCCGGTAAGCATGCCAACTGGCATGCCCCAGCACCGGCCCCACCACCAGCAGCCCGGAAAATCCCGGCAGCATCGCTAGAAATACCAGCGCAGCGATGAGGAAAGCCCAGCCGAACATCACGCCAGGTTGGGTGAACACCAGACGCAGACTGGTCAGGCCGGCGGTGATGGCGTCGGTAGAGCGGTGCAGGATCATCGGAATGGCCACCGCACTGACGGCGTAAATGAGGGTGGCGAAAACTGCGCCGACTGCCGCCCAGGCGACGATGAATCCGATGTGGTCCAGGTGCAGCAGCGACATCAGCGAGCCCCTGAAGTCGGGCATGCCGTCGAAGCTGACGGCAAAGATCACCAAGGTCGCGCGGCCCCACAGCAGTTCCAGCAGCAGCAGCACGAACCCGAAGATGCCCAAAGCCCCCATGCGCTGGCGCCAGGCCATCAGCGAATCAAGGAAACCGGGCTGCTCGCCAGCTTCCAGGCGCTGGCTGACGCGGTACAAGCCCAGGCACAGCAGCGGCCCCAGCAGCAAGAACCCGCCCGACAAAGCCAGCGTGTAAGCAGGCGCCTGCTGGAACACCGTCAGCAGGGCCCAGCCCATGCCCATGAAACACAGGCCGTAAAACAGGCCGATGACGGGTGCGTTCGTGAAGTCCTGCCAACCTAGCGCCAGCCAGCGCAGCGGGTCACGCCAGTGCAACGGTTTCAGGTCCGGTGCGCTGGCAGCAGTGGGCATGTCAGCGCCCGCGCCGCACGCGCAGAATTTCGTCCAGGATCAGGCAGATGGCACCCAGCGTGATGGCGCTGTCTGCAATGTTGAAGCTGGGGAAGTGGCCGCCCCGAAACATCGGTGCCAGGAAGTCGAAATGGAACTGCAGGAAGTCGATCACATGGCCGTGCAGCAGGCGGTCTACCACGTTGCCCAGCGCCCCGCCCATGATCATGCTGACGGCGAAACAAAACAGCTTTTGCTGCGGGTTGCTGCGGATCATCCAGACGATGAAGCCCGAGACCACCAGGCCCAGGCCGGTGAAGAACCAGCGCTGCCAGCCGCTGGCGTCTGCCAAAAAGCTGAAGGCCGCGCCGGCGTTGTGGGCCCGTACCAGATTGAACCAGGACGTCACTTCGCGGCTGTCTCCCAGTTGGAACCAGCCGATGATGAGCGTCTTGGTGACCTGGTCGGCCAGGATCACCACCACGGCCAGGGCCAGCCACATCGCCAGGCTGCGGGCGTTGGATTGCGCGTTGGCCATGGTCAGGCCGCGTGCCGGGTTTCACCCGTGCCAAACAGGTTGGAAACGCAGCGCCCGCAGATCAGCGGGTGGGCCACGTCTGCGCCCACGTCGGCCTGCCAGTGCCAGCAGCGGTCGCACTTGGCAAAGCCGCTGCGCTCTTGCAGGCTGGCTACTGCTACCTGCAGTTCGTTGCCTGCATGCAGATGCGCCAAGGAAGTGATCAACACGAATTTCAAGTCTTCGCCCAGGCTGGCCAGGGCCGCGTAGTCTTCGGGCGCAGCCGTGATCGAGACCTCGGCCTGCAGCGAAGAACCCAGGCCGCCGGTACTGCGCAAGGCCTCGATTTCCTTGTTCGCCACATCGCGCACGGCGCGGATGCGGGACCAGCGCACCAGGCGCTCGGTATCAGCCAGCACCGCGTCGTCGAAGCGCCAAAACCGCTGCTCGAAGATCGAGCCATCGCCTGCCATCACGCGCCAGGCTTCTTCGGCTGTGAAGCTGAGGAAGGGCGCCATCCAGCGCAGCATGGCTTGGTTGATCTGCCACAGCGCCGTTTGCGCGCTGCGCCGCGCGTGTGAGCCGGCTGCCGTGGTGTAGAGGCGGTCTTTCAGCACGTCCAGATAAAAGGCACCCAGGTCTTCGCTGCAGAACACCTGCAGCTTGCCGACCACGGGGTGGAACTCGTTGGCGGCGTAGTGCCCACCCTGAAACACGCCGCGCTCGATATCGAAGTGGCCGGCCATCTCGGCCTGCAGTTCAGCCGCGCGCGCCAGGGCCCAGCGGTCGATGTCCAGCATCTCGGCCACTGGAACCGCGTCTTTTTCGGCGGCGAAGTCAGACGTGTTGGCCAGCAAGAAGCGCAGCGTGTTGCGGATACGCCGGTAGCCGTCCACCACGCGCGCCAGAATCTTGTCGTCGATGTTCAGGTCGCCTGAATAGTCGGTCGATGCACACCACAGGCGGATGATTTCTGCACCCAGCTGCTGCGTGATCTTGCCCATCTCGACCACGTTGCCCAGGCTCTTGCTCATCTTGCGGCCCTGGCCGTCGACTGCGAAACCGTGGGTCAGCAAGCCGCGGTAGGGCGCGCGGCCTTCCAGTGCGCAGCCCAGCAGCAGGCTGCTGTGGAACCAGCCCCGGTGCTGGTCGTGGCCTTCCAGGTACAGGTCGGCCTCGGGGCCCTCGGTATGAAAGCCCGGGTCGCCGGCGGGTCCGGCGTGCGAACCGCGCAGCACATGGCTGAAGGTCGAGCCCGAGTCGAACCAAACGTCCAGAATATCCTGGCTCTTGGCGTAGTCAATCGCCGATCCTTCACCACTCGTGCCCAGCCAATCGGCCGCATCCAGCTGGCTCCAGGCTTCGACGCCACCCGCTGCCACCAATTCAACGGCGCGGTCCATCAGCGCCAGCGTATCGGGGTGCAGTTCGCCTGTGACCTTGTGCAGGAAGAAAGGCAGCGGCACGCCCCAGCTCCGCTGGCGGCTGATGCACCAGTCCGGGCGGCCCGCGATCATGTCGCGCAGCCGGGCACGGCCGTTCTCGGGGAAGAAGTTCGTCTGCTCGATGGCGTCCAGCGCCGTCTGGCGCAAGGTCTTGGGTGCCTTGTCCACCGTGAACACGCCCGCGCCTTCGTCCATGCGCACGAACCACTGCGCTGCGGCGCGGTAGATCACCGGCGTCTTGTGGCGCCAGCAGTGCGGGTAGCTGTGCATGAAGTCGCTGCTGGCCAGCAAGCTGTCGGCGCTGCGCAGGGCTTCAACGATGACCGGGTTGGCCTTCCAGATGTGCATGCCGCCGAACAAGGGCAGGGCGGCTTCATAGGCGCCGTTGCCCTGGACCGGGTTCAGGATGTCGTCGGGCTTCATGCCGTGCGCCAGGCAGGAATTGAAGTCTTCCACGCCATACGCGGGTGAGGAATGGACGATGCCGGTGCCGTCTTCAGCCGTGGCGTAGTCGGCCAGGTAGACAGGAGACAAACGTTCGAAGCCTGCGTGGGCGCTGGCCAGCGGGTGGCGGAAGTTCAGGCCGCCGAGTTGCATGCCCAGCGCGGTGGCCAGCACCTGGCCGGTCAAGCCGTAGCGTTCCAGGCAAGCCGCTACCAGGTCTTCTGCCAGCACCAGCAAGCCGCGTTCGGTGTCCACCAAGGCGTACTTCAGCGCTGGGTTCAGGTTCAATGCCTGGTTGGCAGGCAAGGTCCAGGGCGTGGTGGTCCAGACGACGATGAAGGCGGGCTTGGTGAATGTCGCCAGATCAAATGCAGCCGCCAGCTTGTCGGGCTCGGCGCTGGCAAACGCCACGTCCACCGCCGTGCTCTTCTTGTCGGCGTATTCGATCTCGAATTCGGCCAGCGACGAGCCGCAGTCAAAGCACCAGTAAACCGGCTTTTGCCCGCGGTAGACAAAGCCGCGTTCGACCAGGCGCTTGAGCACGCGAATTTCGCCTGCTTCGTTGGCCGGGTTCATGGTGCGGTAGACATGGTCCCAGTCGCCGATGACACCCAGGCGCTTGAAGTCGGCCAACTGCTGCGCGATCTGCTGCGTGGCATACGTGCGGCTCTTGGCCTGCACCTCGCTGCGCGACAAGCCGCGGCCATGGTCCTTTTCGACCTGGTTCTCGATCGGCAAGCCATGGCAGTCCCAGCCCGGGATGTAGCGCGCGTCGAATCCGGCGAGTTGCCGGTTCTTCACCACCATGTCTTTGAGGATCTTGTTCACGGCGTGGCCGATGTGCAGCTTGCCGTTGGCATAAGGCGGGCCGTCGTGCAGCACGAAAAGCGGTGCGCCCTGGCGCGCCACGCGCAGGCGCTGGTAGCTGCCTTCCCAGTCGGCCAGCCAACCCGGTTCGCGCTTGGGCAGGTCGCCGCGCATGGGGAACGGCGTATCCGGCAGGTTCAGCGTGCTGCGGTATTCAGTGGGTGTGTTCATGGCGTGGTTGCCGGGTGGTTTGGCCGGGGGATGCCGCGGCGAATTCAAGCAAGGGCGGACAGATGAGCGAATAAAGCCGCTGGCGGCGTGGCGACTGATGCGCCTGCCGGGGGCGAGCTTCAGTCGCCCTTCAGGCTTGCGTCCGAATAATTCGGTTCCGGGTCGGCGCCATGTGCTGGTTCATGCTTTTGATTCTATCCACCGCCCCATGCCGATTGCGCTTCCGCCCGACCTGCCTTTGCCGCTGCCACCCCTGCCTGCCGTCGTGCAGTCGCCCGCCCCGAAATGGGAAGGTGCCATGGGCGTCAACCTGTCGACCCGCCCGAAATATGCGGGTGCGCAAGATCGCATCAACAAGGTCTCGCCCGTTCTCTTTTTGCGCTACGGCCGCTTCACCATCACCCATGCCAGCGGCTTCGTCACCCGCTGCGCAGACGACGTGGTGCGCGGCCTGGGCGCCGACCTGGTGAACAACCCTCATTTGCGCGTGAACCTCGCCCGGCGCTTCGACAACGGTCGCAGCGAAAGCGACAGCGGCGCCCTGGCTGGCCTGGGCGATATCAAGCCCACGGTGCGGGCGCGTCTGAATATGGGTTGGCGCTTCGAGCATGGGCTGCGCGCCGGCGCCTCTTGAAGCGTGGACGCCTTCGGCCGTGGGGGCGGCAATTTCGGTGATGTCTCGGTCGGCTGGGACCACCGGCTGGGGCCGCGCACCACGTTCGGCCTGGGCGCTTCACTCAGCGTGGCGGGCGACCGCTACATGCAAACCTACTACGGCATTTCAGCAGAGCAAGCAGCGCGCACGGCCTACGCCGAATACGAGCCCAAGGCCGGTTTGCGCGATATCTCGGCGTCGATCAATCTGCGCACCGAGCTCGGCGAGCATTGGGTAGTGCTCAGTGGCCTGGGCGCCTCACGCCTGCTGGGCCCGGCAGCCGACAGCCGACAGCCCGTATGTGGCGAAGGCTGGCAACTGGTCGGCCAACGTGGGGTTGGCCTACCGCTTCTGAAGGTCTGCCACCGCAAACCACTGCTGCGCGGCAGCAGTGTCTGTGGCGATGCCTTCACGCAGCGCCTCCAGCGATTCGTACTTCAGCTCGTCGTGCAGCTTGTGCAGCAGGTCCACGCGCAAACAGCGGCCGTAACCGCCGTCGATGCCCAGGCTCGCTGGCCAGTTCAGGCAGTGCACTTCCAGCAGCACGCGGCCGTTGTCTTCGACCGTCGGGCGCACGCCGAGGCTGGCCACGCCAGGAATAGGCGCATCCGTCAGGCCATGCACCTGCACCACGAAGATGCCCATGGCTGCAGGCTTGGGGTGACCGAAGCGCAAGTTAAGCGTGCGAAAGCCCAGTTCTCGACCCAGCTTGGCGCCGTGGATGGCATGGCCGGAGATGCTGTACGGACGGCCCAGCAAATCAGCCGCAACCGCCATCTCGCCAGCCGCCAGCGCTGCGCGTACGGCCGAGCTGGAAACGCGCTGACCATGCACCTCGTAACTCATCATTCGCGCCACGTCGAAGCCTGCGCTGGCCGCAGCGGCGTCCAGCGTGGCGTAGTTGCCCGCGCGTTTGGCGCCGTAGTTGAAGTCGTCGCCTACCAGCACGTAGCGTGCGCCCAAGCCTGCGACCAGCACTTCGTCGACAAAAGCCTGCGGCGACAGCGCAGCGAAAGCCGCGTCGAAACGCTGCACCACCACTTGGTCGATGCCGCAACGTTCCAGTTCGGCCAGCTTGTCGCGCAGCGTGGCGATGCGCGCTGGTGCGACTTCCGGGCGCCCGGCCAACCGCGCAAAGTGGTCGCGCGGATGCGGCTCGAACGTCATCACGCAAGCAGGCAGGCCGCGATGGCGCGCCTCGTTCGTCAGCAAGGCCAGCATGGCCTGATGGCCACGGTGCACGCCGTCGAGGTTGCCGATGGTGAGCGCGCAGTTCGCCGGCAGGGCGCCGCGCGCCCTTGCTTGGGCCTGAGCTTCAAAACCGCGGAATACACGCATCATCGAGATTATCGCGGCGGCAGGCCCAGCAGGCGTCGATAGAGGCCTAGGTACTGCGTCGCGGCCCGGTCCCAGTCGAACTGGCTGGCGTGCAGGCGCACAGCGTCGGCGTGCCCAGGCTGCGCGGCGCGCTTCAGACCCGCTTCGACGACCGTGCGCATGGTCACCGGGCTGAAGTCGTCGAAGTAGTCGGCCACCGTGCCACCCACTTCGGGCAGGCTGGTGCGGCGCGCAAGGAATACAGGCTTGCCGAAATGCATGGCCTCGATGGGCGGCAAGCCGAAGCCTTCGGTCAGTGACGGAAACAGGAAACCGCTGCAATGGGCGTAGGCCCAGGCCTTCTCCGCGTCGCTGATGCCCAGATGAAACTCCACGTTCGGCAGATTCACCGTTTCGCGCAAGCGCTTGGCATCCTTGCTGGGCGGGCCGCAAAGCACGAAACGCATGGCCGGCCACTGCCGCGCCAGTTCGACGATCGCCTGCGGATTCTTCGACGGCGACATGCGGCTCAGGTGATAGAGGAAAGACGGCACCGGCTGGCTGCCCCAACCCGGCAACGGTGTTTGCGGCTGGCCAACGAAGCTCCGCGCGCCGTTGTGGATGACCTGCATCGGCCCCTGCCAGCCCAGGTGCTGGCGCACGTCGTTGGCGGTGTGCTGGCTGATGGCTACCAGCTCCTCTGTTCGCGCCAGCAAGCCGCGCGTGCGGCGGCCGTGGCGCCACGTCGACCAGGCATTGCGACCGTACAAGTAGTTCAGGTCATGGACCGTCGCCAGCCGCACGGGCGTGCCCACGGGCGGCTTGTTCTTGTTCAACTGATGCAGCGAATGCCAAAGTGCGTAGCGGTCGGGCTGTACATGGCGCCAACGGTGCCAACGCGAGACCGGCACGTAACCGACATTCGGGCCGAACAGACGGCCCAAACGCTCCTGCATGTGAAAGTCGATGTCGATGCCATGCTCAGCTCGCCATTGCGGCGCCACGGCTGCGATGCGCTGGCCGATCTGAAGCGCGAATTCGCCCAGGCCGTCGTGCAGGGCGCCAATGTTGCCCAGGCTGATGCCGATGCGCTGCGGCGTTGTCGGTTTCATCTGGCGCCAGTGTAGCTACCGCCCTGAGTCGGCAAGCCACAATGGTGGGTGAGCCGCCTTCAGCTTCCTCAGGTCACGCTGTGTGCGGTGGATGCCCGCAGCCCCGCCCTGGCGCTGCAGTCCTTGCTGCGCTCGATGGCGCAGATCGACTTTGGCCGGGTGCTGCTGTTTACGCAAGGGTTAACGCAAGGGTTAACGCCTGGGTTCGCGCAAGGGCTCACGCAAGGGTTCACGCAAGGGCTTAGGCACGATCTGTCGCTGAAGGCCGCAGGTGTGGAGTTGGTCGACAGTGGCCCGATCGATTCGGGTGCTGCCTATTCGCATTTCGTGCTGCGCCGATTACCTGGCTTCATCGAAGCCAGCCATGTGCTGGTGACGCAATGGGACGGCTTCGTTTGCGACGCCAGCGCCTGGCAGCCAGAGTTTCTGCACTGGGACTACATCGGTGCGCCCTGGCCAGAGCAGCCTGAAGCGCTGCAGGTGGGCAATGGCGGCTTTTCGCTGCGGTCTCAACTCTTGCTGCAGGCGGGGCTGGACCCTGCGATCACGCAAGAGCATCCTGAAGACGTCATGCTTTGCCGAGAATTTCGCGACCTGCTGCAACAGCGACACGGTCTGAAATTTGCTCCGCCGGCACTGGCGCAGCGCTTCGCCTTCGAAAACCGGCACATTGCGGGGCCCTGCTTCGGCTTTCACGGCCCGTACAACCTGCCGCGTGTGCTGGACGAGCCGACCTTGCAGTCCTGGCTGTCGCTGTTGCCCGATGCGTTTTTCCGCAGCCGCGACGCGCGCCGCCTGGCGCGTGCCTTGCTGGCACACCGCATGCCGCTGGCCGCACAGCAGCTGATTGCCAGGCGTCGTGCAGCGGGCCGCGCCGACGCCAATACCCGACTGCTGGGCTTGCTGGCCGGCCTGATGCGCCGCTGGCCGGTCTGACAGCGCCGTCCTACACGCTGCGTGGACCTGTACCGACTCGCCACGTCATCTGTCTGCCTACACTTTGATCCAGCATTCTTGCCTGCGACCAAAGGAGATAGCGCCATGAAGATCAAATCACAACGCAACCCGGAGATGCAGGAGCTGGCCGACTGCCTGGAAGGCCAGCGCACGGCCATGCTGACCCTGGGCGACAGCCGCGGCTCGCTGGGCGCACGCCCGCTCACCCCCATGGAAATGGACGAACAGGGCGCCATCTGGTTTCTGGTGTCACGCAGTTCGATGGCCGCTTTGGTGGGCCCCACTGGCAGCCCTGTGAACCTGTCGTTCAGCGACACCGACAAGAGCCTGTTTGTGTCCATCGCTGGTGCCGCCCGGCTGGATGAAGATTCAGAACGCAAAGCACGCTTGTGGTCGAGCATGGCGCGGCCCTGGTTCAGCGGTCCCGACGACCCCGATCTGAGTTTGTTGTGTGTATCTGCTGCGGCCATCGATGTCTGGGACGGCCCTGACAGCAGCGTCGTGCGAGCGCTGGCCATGGTGGCCTCCGTCGCGGCGGGCAAGCCCGTCGGGCTGGGCGATCGCAAAGAGATCACACCGGCAGCATCGACAACAGCGCCATGATGGTCTGGCTCGTTGGCTACGGCGTCGTGCTGCTGGTGGTGGGCGTGCTGGACGGCGCGTGGTTGGGATACATCGCGCGCGACTTCTACCGGGGCCAGCTGGGCGATCAGATGGTGGATTCAGTGCGCGTCTTGCCGGCTGCGATGTTCTATTTTGGGTATCCGGTCGGGCTGGTGACTTTGGCATTGACGCCACTGCCCGGCAGCCTGCTGGAAGCGGTACTGCGTTCAGCGCTGCTCGGCCTGGTGGCCTATGGCGTTTACGACATGACGAACATGGCCACGTTGCGCTTCTGGAGCTGGAAGCTGGCGCTGGTAGACCTGACTTGGGGAACGTTGGTGGCTGCAGTAGCAGGTGCTGCTGCCTGGTACGCCATGCAGTGGATGGCCCAGCGCGGCTGAAGGCCCCGCTGTTCAGGGCCGGTCAGCAGCATCCACCCATCGCCACTGGCCAGGCGCCAGGTTGGCGGGTAGTTGCAGACGCCCGAAGCGGCTGCGATGCAAAGCTTCGCAGCGGTTGCTCACCGCAGCCAGCATGCGCTTGACCTGGTGGTAGCGCCCCTCCGCCAGCGTCAGCTGCAGCTGGCACTCACCCGTGCGCACGGCGGCCAGTGCCACGGCGGGTCGGGGGTCGTCTTCCAGCACCACGCCATGCAGCAGTGCAGCGATCTGCTCATCGCTGACCGGGTGTTTGGCGGTCACGTCATAGACCTTGGGCACATGGTGCTTGGGGCTGGTGAGGCGGTGGATCAGTATCCCGTCGTCGGTGAACAGCAGCAAGCCGGTGGTGTCTTCGTCCAGCCTGCCCACTGCCTGCAAACCGCGCGTGCGCAAGGGCGTGGGCAGCAGGCTCAACACGCTGGGGTGGTGGCGCGGCTTGGTCGAACATTCATAGCCTGCGGGCTTGTGCAACATCACCAGCGCCTTTTCATGAAACGGCCAAGATTTCCCCTGCACGCTGAACACCAGGTCTTGCAGATCCAAAGGCTCATCCGGGTCTTCGATGACGCGCCCTGCCACCGATACGTCACCGCGCTGCACCAGGCCCTGACAGTCGCGCCGGGTGCCGAAGCCCTGGCTGAACAGCACTTGCGCGATCCGCATGTCAGGGCGTCAGGCTGCTGACGCTGGGCAAAGGTGGCTCGGCCAGCGGCGCTGCGGCTGCCACGGCATTGCGGATGGCGCGTGCGACGGCCTCGGCAGCCAGTGCGCCGAGTGCGCTGACGTCGGCTGCCTGGATGATGTGGCCCGTGGCCAACGCGAACAGCGTGTCGCCATCGAACGCCGTGACAGGGCTGATCGCGCGCGACAAACCGTGATGCGCCAATTGCGCGAGCTGCGTGGCCTGGGCCTTGTTCAAGGTGGCATTGGTGGCCACCACGCCGATGGTGGTGGCCGCACCAGCCGGCAGGGCAGGGCGCGCGGGCGCATGGCCGGCCAGCAGCGCTGCGCTGCTATTGACGAAGCCTTTGCCGTCGGCCGTGCGTGCACCGGCGACGGTGTTTCCTTCAGCGTCGCGCACATCGCCAATGGCGTTCACCGCCACCAGCGCGGCCACCGTCACGTCGCCCAACTGCAAGGAAGCCATGCCGATACCGCCTCGCATGGCCTGCGCCATGCCGTGCAGCTTGCCCACCACGGCGCCTGCGCCGGCGCCAAAGCTGCCTTGCGCGGGTGGCTGGTTGCTTTCGGCACTGCTTGCCGCACTGCAGGCCGCGTAACCCTCATCGGCGCCAGGCCGGATGCGCCAGTCGCCCACCCACAGGTCGAACAGCACAGCCGCCGGCACGATCGGCACGCGCACACCGGGCCCCACGGGCAGGCCGATATCGTGCTCTTCCAGCCAGCGCATCACACCGCCGGCAGCATCCAGACCGAAGGCACTGCCGCCAGTCAACAGCACGGCATGAACGACATCCACGGTGTTCTCGGGCCGCAACAAATCGGTTTCGCGCGTTCCGGGTGAGCCGCCCCGCACTGCCACCCCGCCCACGGTGCCAGGCGGGCATAACACCACCGTGCAGCCCGTGGGCCGGCCGCTGGCCTGAGCGTGGCCTACCTGCAGACCGCTGATGTCGGTGATCGAACCGGGCGCGAGCTTCAATGCAGCGCCGTTTCAGGCAAAGACACCCGCCGTGTCCTGCATGTGCGCGCTGACCTCGCCCAGGTGATGCAGGCTGTCGCCCCAGGTCATTTCCAGCATCGTCAGGCGCTTGAAGTAATGGCTGGCGACGTATTCGTCGGTCACCGCAATACCGCCGTGCAACTGCACGCACTGCTGTCCCACGAAGCGCATGCTCTGGCCCAGTTGCACGCGCGCCTGGCTGATGGCGCGGCGGCGCTGCGCAGGGGGCTCGCCCAGCTTCAGGCTGGCGAAGTAGCTCATCGAGCGGCCCAGTTCCAGCTGCATCTTCACGTCTGCCATGCGGTGTCGCAGGGCCTGGAAGCTGGCGATGTTCACGCCGAACTGCTTGCGCGTGTTCATGTAGTCCACGGTGATGGCCACCAGCGCATCCATCAAGCCCACGGCTTCGGCGCAATAGGCGGCCACTGCCACATCGGCGGCGGTTTCCAGGGCCGGCCAGGCGTCGGTGGTGAGGCATTGCGCCGGGGTATCCGTCAGGTGCAGCTCAGCAGCGCGCCCACCGTCTTGCGTGGGGAAGCCATGCGCTTTGGCGGCTTGGGCTTCGACCAGGAACAGGCCGATGCCGGCGGTGTCGCGGGTCGAGCCACTGATTCGTGCGCTGACGATGAAAGCATCGGCCTCGTCGCCCGCCGGCACGCCGGTTTTCACACCCGTGAGCGCCCAGCTGTCACCCTGCTGCTTGGCAGTAGTGGCCACGTGAGCCAGCCGATAGCGCGATTTGGCTTCCCACACCGCCGGCACCACCAGCGCTTCGCCGCTGGCCATGCGCGGCAACCAGGCGGCTTGCAACGCATCGGGCGCGCCGGCAAACAGCGTTGGGGCGACGAGTGCAGCTTCTGCATAAGGCGCGTTCACCAAGCCGCGGCCCAGTTCTTCGCACACGACCATGGCTTCCACGGCACCGAAGGCCATGCCGCCCTGGGTTTCGGGCACGGCCAGGGCGGTCAGGCCCAGATCGGCCAATTCGCTGTAGACAGCGCGCGTGGCGCCACCCGCTTTGGCCAGCGCATGCCGACGCGAAAACGGGAAAGCCTTTTCGGCCCAACGCTGCACGGCATCGCGCAGGGAAACCTGGTCGTCGCTGAATTCAAAGTCCATGAGATATCTCCTGTACGTGCTGAGGCTTCAGCCCAGCACCGTCTGCGCGACGATGTTGCGTTGCACTTCATTGCTGCCGCCGTAGATGGTGGTCTTGCGCATGTTGAAGTAAGTGCCTGCAAGGGGCAGCAAGGCGCTGTCCATCGCCAGGTCGCCTTGCCAGCCGGCTTCCATGGCTTCCCAGATGAAGGGGCGCGACTGCGGGCCGGCGGCCAGCATCATCAGTTCTGCATAGCGCTGCTGGATTTCGCTGCCGCGAATCTTCAGCAGGCCCGCCACGTCCAGGCTCTGCTTGCCGCTTTTCTCGGCTGACAACACGCGAAGCACCATCATCTCCAGCGCCACCAGTTCCACTTCCAGCTGCGCGATCTGATCGCGGAAGCGCTGGTCTTCGTACACGCCTTCGCTTTTGGCGATGCGCTTCAGGCGCTCCAGTTCGCGCTTGGCGCGGTTCACGTCGGCAATGTTGGTGCGCTCATGGGCGAGCAGGTGCTTGGCATAGGTCCAGCCCTTGTTCTCTTCGCCGATCAGGTTCTCGGCTGGCACTTCCACGTTGTCGAACCAGACCTCGTTGACCTCGGGCTCGCCGTCCAGCAGCACGATGGGGCGAACGCTGACGCCCGGGCTTTTCATGTCTATCAACAGGAAACTAATGCCCGTCTGCGGCTTGCCTTCGCTGCTGGTGCGCACGAGACAGAAGATCCATTCGCCATACTGGCCGAGGGTGGTCCAGGTCTTCTGGCCGTTGACGATGTACTTGTCACCGGTATTCGTAGTCACCCGTTCTGCCTTGCATTTCAGGCTGGCCAGGTCGCTGCCGGCGCCCGGCTCGCTGTAGCCCTGGCTCCACCACACCTCGCCGCTGGCGATGCCGGGCAGGAAGCGTTTTTGCTGTTCTGCATTGCCGAAGGCCATGATCACCGGGGCCACCATCACCGGGCCGAAAGGGATGACGCGTGGCGCACCGGCCAGTGCGCATTCTTCTTCAAACAGATGCTTCTGAATGGCGTTCCATCCCGGGCCGCCGAATTCCTTGGGCCAGCCCCAGCCCAGCCAGCCCTTCTTGCCCAGGATGCGCGCCCAGCGCTGCAAGTCCTCTCGGCTCAGGCGCAGCGCATGGTGCACCTTGTGGCTGATGTCAACGGGCAGGTTCTCGGCCACCCAATGGCGTATTTCGCCACGAAACGCCAGTTCGTCTTCGGTGAAGTTCAGGTCCATGGGCTTGTCTCCAGCTGCCGGTATGCAGCGCGCTTTTTAGCACGGTCGTTCGATTTCCATTGTCTCTGCTGAGACAAGGCATTCAGCGCAGTTCCAGGCGCATCACGTCGTTTTCACGGCGCATCTGAAAGCGCGTGAGGAAGCTGTTCCCCAGCAGGATGTGGGGCATGGCCGCCGGCACCACCACGGCATCCACATTGGTGATTTCGACCCCACCCACGCGCACACGCGAAAGCGAGATGCGCTGGACTGGCACAGCGCCATTGGCTGTTTGCGTCACGGCCTGCTGCGCGTTCTTCAGGTCCAGGCCCAGCCGTTGCGCGTCGCCTTGTGACATGGCCACCACGGTGGCGCCCGTGTCCACCATGAACTGCACCGCACGGCCGTTGATGGCGCCGCTGGCCATGAAGTGGCCGCCAAGCCCGGCGCTGATGACGATCTCGCGCCCTGAAGCGACAGGCTTTGCACCCGCTTCGTCGATGCGCGCCGGGCTACCGCCCACGCGCAGCAACGCGCGAACACCATCGTGCTCGATCCAGGCTTCTTCGCCTTGCCAACGCAGCAGCTTCACGCCCGCGCGGGCCTGACCCACGGCCAGCATCTGCGCCTGGCCGTCGATCATCAGCAAAGCCTTGTCGCCCATTCGACCGGCCAGCGCTACCGTCGCTGTGGCGGCCACCGCAGGCCAGGTGGCCAGCACAAGGGCTGCGAACACCGCCTGGCGCGCCAGACCGTTCATGCGCGCATGTTGTCGAAAGACACGGGCAAGTCGGGCAGTTCGTGCTTGATCAAAGCCATCGCGGCTTGCAACTCGTCACGTTTGGCGCCGGTCACGCGCAACGCGTCGCCCTGGAACGCGCCCTGCACCTTCAGCTTCGATGCCTTCAGCGCGGCCTGCATCTTTTTCGCACTTTCTGCGTCCACACCGCTCTTCACCGGCACCGCCAGCTTGAGCTTGTCGCCGCCGATCTTTTGCGACTTGCCGCTCAGGTCCAGAAAACGGATGTCCACGCCGCGCTTGGTCAGGCGGCCCAGCAGCAGGTCGCGTACCTGGTCGATCTGGAAGTCGCTGTCGGCAAACAGCACGAGTTCGCGGTCTTTGCTGCTGCGTTCGGTGTATTCGACTTGTGCGCTGGACCCCTTGAAGTCAAAGCGCGTGCCGATTTCCTTGTTGGCCTGGTCTACGGCATTGCGCAGTTCCACCAGGTTGGGTTCGATGACGGCGTCAAAACTGGGCATGGCGGGGCGGTGATTCAAAGGCGAAAAGGCAATATCCAGCAGAATTCTGGCATGTCCCCATCTGCGAGTGTCCCGAACGTCGAACGGCGCGCCAGCTTGCGCCACCACAACAGCTTCGGTTTGCCAGCGGTGGCGGCGAGTTTGGTGCGCATCGGCAGCGAAGCCGATGTGCGCCGCGTCGTCGACCACCCGGAGTTGGGCCTGGCGCCCAAGTTCATCCTGGGTGGCGGCAGCAACGTGGTGCTCACACGCGACATCACCGACCTGGTGCTGAAGGTCGAGATCATGGGCAAACACCTGTTGCGGGAAGACGCAGCCGCGTGGATCGTTGAGGCTGGTGCAGGCGAGCCCTGGGCGCCTTTCGTGGCCTGGACGCTGGACCAGGGGTTCCCGGGGCTTGAAAACCTGGCGCTGATCCCGGGCTCGGTGGGTGCCAGCCCGGTGCAGAACATCGGGGCTTATGGGGTCGAGCTGAAAGACCGCTTCGATTCGCTGGATGCCGTGGACCTGGTCACCGGCCGCGGCGTCACGCTGACTGCAGCCGAATGCCAGTTTGGCTACCGCGACAGCGTGTTCAAGGGGCTGCTGGCGGGCAAGTCGCTCATCACCCGGGTGCGCTTTCGGCTGCCCCGGCCCTGGCGGCCGGTACTGGGCTACCTGGAACTGGACCGCAAGATGGCAGAGACCGGCAACAGCAGCCCCGACGCACGAACGATCTTCGACTGGATTTGTGCCGTGCGCCGCGCCAAGCTGCCCGACCCGGCCGAGATCGGCAACGCCGGCAGCTTCTTCAAGAACCCGGTGGTTACGGCAGAGCAGTGCCGCGACATCATCGGCCGCGACCCGGAAATCGTGCACTACCCCTTGCCCGATGGCAGCTTCAAACTGGCGGCCGGTTGGCTCATCGACGCTTGTGGGTGGAAGGGCAAGACCGTGGGCAACGCGGGCGTGTACGAGAAGCAGGCGCTGGTGCTGGTGAACCGTGGCGGTGCCACAGGGGCCGAGGTGGTGACGTTGGCACGCGCCATTCAGGAAAGCGTCTACGGGCGCTTCGGTATCCGTCTGGAGCCCGAGCCCATCATCATTTGAAGTGCCCTGGCGCCCGGTATCAGCATCAGCATCAGCATCAGCCCGTGCGCATCATTTCTTCCAGGTTCAAACCCGTCATTTCCTTCGCGCCACGTGCCAGCCAGAACATCAGTCCGATCATCATGGCCATCGAGGGCAGGGCGATGACGGGGTAGCTGAGCAAGGTCAACCGGCCGAGCTCTTGGTTGAAAGCTTCGGTTCCGGCCGCACTGGTGACGACCCAGCTCGCCAGAAAGTAGTTGGCCACGGCTGAGAAAAAGAATGTGCCTGCCAGCAGCATCGTGCCGGTGCGCAAGCGCAGCTCGAACGGCACGGTGGTCTGGCGCTGGGCCAGGGCGGCATTCACGCGGTCCACGTCGAACAAGTTGGCGTTGAACACCAGCACGCGGATGAGCGGCTTTTTCGTCCACAACGAACCCACGACAGCCAGGCCGATGAGGCCGGGCACGGCAGCTTCCTTCACGGCCAGCCATTGCGGGTCGAGTTTCAGCAGGCCGATGCCGCCTGTGAGCAAGGTGCTCACCACGCCCAGCACGGCCAGCCAGTTCAGCTTCTTCCGCTTGAAGCCTTCCAGAACGCCCCAGCCGACAGGAAAGGCAAGCGCCAGAAGCAAGGCCCATACGGTGCCCAGGCGCTGCTCGCTGCTCAGCTGCATCAGCACCACGGCCGGAACGATGATGGTGATGCCGATCTCCAGCAACGGGTTGGGCTTGCTCTGGGCGGGTGCGGGTGTGGTGGTCATCGGGTGCGAATCTGAATGCGAAGCCTGAATGCCAAGCAGGATGCGAGGCTGTGAAACATGCGTTTGCCGCCATAGATAGGCGCGTGCCGGACTGTGCCACGACAGCGCGGCCAGGGTGGCTGACAATGCCGGATTCGCCTGTTTGCACTGCACCCGCCATGCACCCCACACCCCCGCTGACCGCCCTTGACGACCTTCCGCGCCAGATGCAAGCCGCCGGCTGGGCAGTGCTTTCTGCTGCTTCGCTGACCCAGCTTTGCGGCACGCAACAAAACGCCTGGCAGCATTGGCAGGCACGGTGGCAAGACCTGCCACCCGACCCGCACCTGAAAGACGGTGGCGGCTATCGCAAACGCCGGCATGGCTGTTTCAACATTCAGCAAGGCCTTGTCGAAACCGCGCCGCCCCGCGCCCACTGGCAGCCCGTGGAGTACAACGCGCTGCATGGCGGCTTCGAGCGCTGGTTTGAAGCGCTGCCGCCCTCTCTGGCAACAGATTCGGGCTGGCATCAGCTGCTGGGCGGCCTGGGCCAGGTGGCCGACGCGCTGCGCGGCCCGGCGCGCTGGCACACCGAAGCGCACATGTTTCGCATCGACACAGGCGGCGTGGGCGGCATCGGCCGGCCCACGCCTGAAGGCGCGCACCGCGACGGTGTCGACCTGGTGGCCGTGTTGCTGGTGGCGCGCCACAACGTCAAGGGCGGCGAGACACGCGTGTTCGACGCGCGCGGTCCGCAAGGCATGCGCTTCACGCTGGCCGAGCCCTTCAGCGTGCTGCTGCTGGACGACGAACGGGTGATCCACGAAACCACGCCCATCCAGCCGCTGGATGCCGCTGCGACGGCTTGGCGCGACACCTTGGTCGTCACATTGCGCCAGGGCAGCTTTCAGGGGCCGCAGGTCGAACAGGCATGAACATGCCTATGAGCCTGGCCATCGACTTTCCCGATATCGAAGCCGCCGCTGCACGCCTTTCTGGCGTAGCCCACCGCACGCCCGTGCTGCGCTCGGCCACGCTGGACGCGCTGACCGGCGCGCAGGTATTCCTGAAGTGCGAAAACCAGCAGCGCATGGGCGCCTTCAAGTTTCGCGGCGCCTACAACGCGTTAGTGCAGTTCAGTGCCGATCAGCGCAGCGCGGGCGTCATTGCCTATTCATCGGGCAACCACGCCCAGGCCATCGCGCTGTCAGCTCGCCTGCTGGGCATGCCTTCGGTCATCGTCATGCCGCAGGATTCGCCTGCTGCCAAGCTGGCCGCCACGCGCGACTACCAACAGGGGCAGGCGGGTAGCGAAGTCATCCTGTACGACCGGTACACCGAAGACCGCGAAGCCATCGGCCAACACATTGCGCAAGAGCGCGGCATGACCCTCATCCCGCCCTACGACCACCCGCATGTGATGGCCGGACAGGGCACGGCCGCGCTCGAACTGCTGCAGGACGAAGGCGCGCTGGACCTGCTGCTGGTGTGCGTGGGCGGCGGCGGCCTGATCGCGGGTTGCGCGGTGGCCGCCCACCACCTGGCCCCAGGCATCCGCGTGGTCGGTGTCGAACCCGAAGCCGGTAACGACACGCAGCAAAGCCTGGCCCTGGGCCGCATCGTGCACATCGACACGCCCAACACCATTGCCGACGGCGCGCAGACGCAGCACAGCGGGCAGCTCACTTTCCCAGTCATTCAACGGCTGGTCGAGCGCATCGTCACCGTCAGCGACGCGCAGCTGGTGCAGGCCATGCGGTTTGCTGCCGAACGCTGCAAGCAGGTCATCGAACCCACGGGCGGCCTGGGGCTGGCCGCGTTGCTGGCCGGTGTCGTGATGGCGCCAGGCCAGCGCGTGGGCGTCATCGTCAGCGGCGGCAATGTCGATCTGGGGCGCTATGCCCAGTTGCTGACGGCTCAATCCGCCTGATGCCCGTTTAATCTCTCTTTCAAGAAAATAAGTCCCCATGGCCGATCACACCCCATCTCCCGCGCCCACCGCCGATGAAGCCGATGCCGCCAAGCGCATGAAAGATCTGGTGACGCAACTGCTGGCCCGCCCGGCAGCGGCCAAAGCCCAGCAGGAAAGCATCACGCTGGACGGCCAGGTGATGCCTTATGAAGTGCAGGCGTCCTTCCTGCCCGTGCGCGGCTCGGGCCTGACGGCTGCTTCAGACGAGCCAGAAGCGGCTGTCATGACCACGGCCTATCTGCTCAAAGGCGCGGATGCCAGGCAGCGCCCGCTGTGCTTTGCCTTCAACGGTGGGCCGGGTTCGGCGTCCATCTGGCTGCAGTTCGGCGCATTGGGCCCCAAGCGTGTGGTGGTGCCCGACGACGGCAGCATGGGCCCGCCACCCTACGGCGTGGAAGACAACCCGCACAGCTGGTTCAAGCACTTCGACCTGGTCTTCATCGACCCACCGCATACCGGCTGGTCCGTCAGTGCCAGCGAGAAAGCGCGCAAGAAATTGCTGTCTGTGGACGGCGATGTGGACGCGCTGGCTGAAGTGATGCGCGGCTGGCTCACGCAGCACCAGCGCTGGGGCTCGCCGCTGTATCTGGCTGGCGAGAGCTACGGCACCACACGCGGGGCGGCATTGGCGGAGAAGATGCTGGACATGGGCGCCGTGCTCAGTGGCGTGGTGCTGGTTTCCTGCGCCATGGACCTGCAGAGCATCGTCTTCGCACCTGCCAACGACCTGCCTTACAGCCTGTTCCTGCCCGCCTTCGCCAACGCCTCGCAGTTCCACGGCTTGCTGCAAGGGCCGCAGAGTGCTTCGCCCGAAGCGGCGCGCGCTGCTGCCGAGGCATTCGTCCAGGACGATTACGTGGCGGCCTTGCAGGCCGGTGCGCGCTTGTCTGAGAAGAAGCGCGGCACGGTCGCGCGCCGCGTGGCTGAGCTGACAGGCCTGCCGCGCTCGCTGGTCGAAGAACAGAATCTGCGCATCAGCGACCGCTGCTACTTCACCGAAGCCCTGCGCGCCCGTGGGCGCGTGGTGGGCCGGCTGGAAGCACGGGCCACGGGCCCGGCTGCGGCCCAGCGCTTGTCAGACACGGAATTCGACCCCGGCATCGAAGCCATTGCCGGCCCTTACACCATGGCCGCGCTGGCCTACTTTCGCGGCACGCTGGGGCTGGACCTGCAGCACCGCTACAACGTGCTGTCTTACGAGGTGAACAGGGCCTGGAACTGGACCCGCGGCGACGCCTCGCAAGGCGCCAGCATGGGCTTTGCGTCCACCAGCCCCGACCTGGCGCGTGCCCTGCGCCGCAGCCCGCATTTGAAGGTGCTGGCCGCCAGCGGCCGCTACGACCTGGGCACGCCCTACAGCGCCAGCGACTGGTCTCTGGCGCAGCTGGACGCACCTGCTGATGTGCTGCAGCGCGTGACGCACCGCTACTACGACGCCGGGCACATGATGTACACGCGCCAAGCTGATCTGAAGCAGCTGCAAGCCGACCTGGCGGCCTGGCTGGCCAGTTAAGTGTCGCGAACTTGGTCGCTCACTTGGTCGCGAACGTCGCCAATCACGTTGCTGCCGAAGTCGGGCCGGGCCAGGTAGCCCAGAACCTTGGCTGCGGCTTCGGCCGGCATGTCCAGCATGCCGCCCGTCTTCAGTGCAGCGAAGCGGGCCTGCTCGGGGAATATGGCCGGATCGGCGGTGCGCAGTTGCAGCTGCATGTCGGTGTCGATCACGCCCGGGGCCAGCGACACCACGCGCGCCGGGTTGGGCAGGTCGGCTTGTTCCAGCGCAATGGCGCGAGCCAAGTGGTCCATGCCGGCCTTGACAGCGCAATAGCTGGCGCTGCCGGCCATGGCGCGGCGGCCCAGGCCGGAAGAGATGAACAACAGACGGCGCGGCACCTGCCAGGACGAGGTGGCGCGCAGGAACGCAGCGCTGAGCAGCAGGGGCGCTTCCAGGCCCACGCGCAAGGCGCGGCTCAGGTCGTCTGCCGTGCTGCCGTGCAAAGGCGCAGGGGTGCTGAGCGCTGCGGCGTTGTTGATCAAGGTCACCGAACCCGGGTGGAGGCCCGCCTGCTTGGTCAGCCAATCTTCCAGGCGGGCTGCAACTGGGGCCGGATCGACCAGGTCCACGGCCCATTGTTCAAGGTCGCTGCCGTGCACCACCCACAGGTCGGCGGTGTGGCGAGAAAGGGTCAGCAGCCGGTGGCCGCTCTTGAGCAATTGTTCGGCCATGGCGGCGCCCATGCCACGAGACGCGCCTGTGAGGATGGTGAGATGCATGCGCATAGTCTGCCCGATCCGTCAGAACGGTGCCACGCTGCACCACATCTGCAGCACGCCTGACCCGGGGTGAGGCAGCTGCAGACTGCTGGCGTGCAGCAGCATGCGTTCGCCCCGCCTGGGCTCGGGCGCGTACAAGCCGTCGCCGCAGATGGGGTGCCCGATGTGGGCCAGATGAATGCGCAATTGATGCGTTCGCCCAGTGACGGGCTGCATTTGCAGCCGCGTGCAGCCGGCGGGTGCGGCGCCGGACAGGCGTTGCCAATGGGTCAGGGCAGGGCGGCCGTATTCAGTGTCTACCTTCTGCCGTGGCCGCTGGGGCCAGTCGGCGGCCAGGGGCAGGTCGATGGTGCCGCTGCTGGCTTTGATCTCGCCTTCGACGATGGCGACATAGGTTTTGTCCACCTGGCGCATCTCGAAAGCCCGGCTCAGGCTGCGCTGTGCCGCCAGGCCGCGTGCCAGCACCATCAGGCCCGAGGTGGCCTGATCCAGCCTGTGCACCACCAGCGCATCGGAATAGACGGCCTGCACGCGGCTGGCCAGGTTGTCGCGCCCGGATTCGCCCTTGCCTGGCACGGCCAGCAGGCCGGCAGGCTTGTGGACCACGATCAGTTCGGCGTCTACGTGCATCCACATGGGCCGGGAGCATAGGCGAGCGCAGGGCTCGACCGCGCGCAACTGCACGCGCCGCGTCACAAACACACCAGCGCAGCACACGCCCGCGCCGTGCCCGCGCCCTGCCTGCGCTGCTGACCCGCTTGAAGACAAACGCCGACGCCATGGCCGTGGGCGACTGGGAGCTGACCACCGCCAACGCTTTGGGCGAATACTGGGTACATGAACGTGTGCCGCCCCTGAACCAGTTGGCGCGCCGCTTGCAGGACGGGCGCGACAAGGGGCCCGTGTCGTGATCGTCAGCCATATCGACACCGCCTTGCTCGTCATGGGCCTGGACCACGACTTCAACCTGCGCCGGCTGGCGCGTATTTGGCCCTCGTGCGCATGGCGGGCGTACAACCGCTGGTGGTGCTGACCAAGGCCGACCTTCCTGCGTGCTGCTGAGCAGCAGCGGCGCCGGCAAAAGCACGCTGACCAATGCGCTGTTGGGCCAGACCGTGCAAGACACCGGCGCCATCGGCACAGGCAACAGCCGCGGCCGCCACAAGCGCCTTGCCGCCACCTGCCGCTTTCGCGAATGCCGCCACCAAGCCGAGCCCGCCTGCGGGCTGATGGGTCAGACTTTGTTCGTCGCGCGTGCGTCATCCACCGGACGCACCTCATGGACGTCACGAACTTCCGCCAACTCGACCAACGCATCGCGCTGCGCCAGCGCCGGAAACACGCGCAGCCACAGCCCCGCCACCAGCAGTGTGCCCACGCCACCCAGCACCACCGAACCCACCGGCCCCAGCAGCGCTGCCGTGGCCCCGGACTCGAATTCGCCGAGCTGGTTGGAAGCCCCGATGAAAACCGAGTTGACGGCACTGACCCGGCCGCGCATTTCGTCGGGCGTTTCCAGCTGCACCAGCGTGGAACGGATGACGACGCTGACCATGTCGGCCGCGCCGCTGACGGCCAAGGCCACCATCGACAGGACCAGGCTGGTCGACAGGCCGAACACCAGCATGGCTACGCCGAACACGGCCACCGCGCCCAGCAGCACATGCCCCGTGCGCCGCCGCACGGGCCAGCGCACCAGCACCAGTGACATCGTCAGTGCGCCCACAGCGGGCGCGGCGCGCAACAAGCCCAGGCCCCAGGGGCCCACATGCAGGATGTCTTTGGCGAAGATCGGCAGCAGGGCCGTGGCGCCACCCAGCAGCACGGCAAACAGGTCCAGCGAAATGGCGCCCAGCACCACTTTCTGATGCCATATGAAGCGCACGCCGGCCAGTACCGTGTCCCAGGTGGCCGGCTCCTGCCTTCGAGGCAGGCGGGTGTAGCGGATGAGCGCGCACAACACGCTGGCCCCGCCGAACAAGACCGCGCAGACGGCATAGGTGGCGGCCGCGCCGGCGACGTAGATGAAGCCGCCCAGGGCAGGCCCGGCGATGATGGCACCCTGCATGCCAGCCGAGCTGAACGCCAGCGCGCGCGGCAGCACGGCAGGCGGTACCAGGCTGGGCGTCAGCGCCTGTTGCGCCGGCATCTGGAAGGCCCGCACGGCACCGAGCACGACCGAGATCCCCAGCAGCAGGTCGCGCCCGGCCCAGCCGCCGTAGCTGGCCGCCCACAGCACCCCCGCCACCGCTACCTGCACCGCCAGGCAAGCGGCGACGATGCGGGCACGGTGGTGGCGGTCGATGACATGGCCGGCCCACAAAGCCAGCAGCAGCGCGGGCGTGAACTGCAGCAGCCCCACCAGCCCCAGGTCCCAGGCGGATCCCGTCAGGTCGTACATCTGCCAGCCCACGGCCACCATCAGCATCTGGCTGGCTGCGGTGCTGGCCAGGCGCGCGAACCAGAACTGTATGAAGGCGCGGTAGGCAAAGAGCGGCAGGCCGCCGTCGGTGTAGGTCATCGTCGTTTCAGTGCGCTGCGCACGCGGTCGGGATAGTCGCTGATGAGGCCAGCCACGCCCCAGTCGATCAGGCGTTCGATGTCGTCCATGTCGTTCACGGTCCAGGGCAGCACGCCCAGGCCCAGCGCTTGCGCTTCGGCCAGCTCCGCGCGTGACAGGTCGCCATGAAAAGGCGACCAGGCCACCGCGCCACTGGCTTTCACCAGCCGTGGCACCGAGCCGCCATGGTCTGCCAGGGCCAGGCCTGCGGTCCAGCGCACATCCGCCACGTTGTCCAGCCAGGGCTGGCGCGTCGTCAGGGCCACGGTGGGCAGGGCAGGCGCCAGCCGTCGCACTTCGGCCAGGCTGCGCCAGTCGAAACTTTGCACACTGACGCGATCGCTCATGCCCGCTTGACGCACTGCTTGCACCACGACACGGGCGAATTCGTCAGGTTCGGGGCACAAATCCGGCTGCAGGGGATTGAGTTTGGTTTCGACATTCAGCCGCACATGGCGCGCGCCTGGCGCCTGCACGAGTGCGAATACTTCGGCCAAAGTCGGAATGCGTTCGCCGTCTGCGGGCACCTGAAACGGGTAGCTGGCGGCATAGCGCGAACCGGGCCGCAGGCGGCCCACGTCGTAGGTTTGAATTTCTGCCAGCGTGATGTCGACGATGGCCGGTCCGGGGCCAGCCAGCCAGGCGCCGCTGGCGTCACGCGCGATGTCCGGATTCAGGCGCAGGTCGTGAGTGACGACGAGGTGGCCGTCGCGCGTCAACCCCAGGTCCAGCTCCAGCGTGTCCACGCCCAGAGCCAGCGCGGTGTCGAAGGCGGCCAGCGTGTTTTCAGGCGCCAGGCCGCGCGCGCCGCGGTGACCTTGAATGTCGAATATTGGCCCGGGCGCAGCATTTGAGAGCCAGGGCAGGCCAGCGGACCACAGAATCTGACGACGCGTGAGCTTCAAGGGGCAGGGCGGCGAGCCGAACGGAGCAGCAGATTGTCACCTGCGCGTCAGTCTGTCTGCGGGTAAGGCTTGATGACGCGGCGCTCGCAAGGCGCTACACACGTAGAGTTTTCCGACTGCATTCCTGGAGCCCGCCTTTGCCCGCCATCGACACCCGCCCTCACGCCGCCGCCTGGCCGGCGCGCCTGCCCCGCGACTTGATCGTTCCCGAGACCACGCTGTGGTCCAACCTGGCTGTCAGCGCCATGCGCTATCCGCAGAAGGACGCCTATGTCTTCTTCGGCCGCGCCCTGACATTCGCCGAACTGCACCGCCAGGCCGAGACCCTGGCCGGCTGGCTGCAGGCACAAGGCGTGCAGCGTGGCGACCGCGTGGCGCTGTTCATGCAGAACTGCCCGCAATTCGTCGTCGCCTTCTACGCCGTGCAGCGCGCTGACGCCGTGGTGGTGCCGGTGAACCCGATGAACCGGGCCGAGGAATTCGGCCACTACATCAGCGACCCGCAAACCAAGGTCGTCATCACGACGGCCGACCTGGCAGCCATCGTCGTGCAGGCCGATGCTGCGCAGCCGGTGGCACAGCGCTTGAAGCGCGTGCTGGTCACGCGTTTCGCTGACGCCATGCCCGAGGGCGATATCGACCCGGCAGAGACGCCAGCCCCGGCTGTGCTGGCCTGGCTGCAAGCTGAGCATCCCTTGCCCGAAGGCGCCATGCGCTGGCCCGATGCCCTGGCCGCTGGGCTGGTGCCCAGCGCCCCGCAAGCGCAGCCCGACGACATGGCCCTGCTGCCCTACACCAGTGGCACCACCGGTCTGCCCAAGGGCTGCGTGCACACGCACCGCACCCTGATGCCCAACGTCATCGGCGGTGCGCTCTGGGGCTATGTCAGCGCAGAAACCGTGAGCCTGGGCGTGGTGCCCATGTTCCATATCACCGGCATGCTCTACGGTGCGCTGGCGCCGGTGTTTCATGGCTGCACCGTGCTGC
>JBBQXN010000020.1:0-49910 GCA_038209585.1 Burkholderiales bacterium | reverse complement strand
GGTGGGCGGCTATACCTACCTGCTGGAAATACTCACCGGCATCGTCGGCTCGCGCATGCGCTGGCGCACCATGCCGTGGCTGGTGGTGCTGTTCGGCTTGATGATCGCGCCGCTGGGCATCACCTCGATCTCGTTCATCGTCATCCAGCCGATCGTCATCGGCACCTGGAGCACGATCGCGCTGATCGGTGCGGCGGCGGTGCTGATCCAGATTCCCTATTCGCTGGACGAACTGGTGGCCACGCTGCAGTTCCTGCGCCGCCGCAAGCGCGCCGGCCGCAGCCTGCTGCGGGTGTTCTTCTTCGGCGACACCGACGAGATGCCGAACGGCCCGGCACGCTCGGCGCCAAGCGATGCACCCGACGACGTCTTCGACCAGCGCCCCGGCGTGGTGGTGGCCGACATGGTGGGCGGCGGTGTGGGCCTGAGCTGGGGACTGGTGCTGGCGCTGCTGCTCGGTTTGATGCTGCTGTTCACGCGGCCGTGGCTGGGTGTGGACGGCAGCGTGGCCAACGCCCACCACGTGATCGGTGCGCTGGTGCTGACGGTGGTGTCGCTGGCTGCAGCCGAAGTCGCGCGAACGCTGCGTTTCCTGCTCGTGCCGCTGGGTGCTGCGCTGTGGGTCGTGCCGTTGCTGTGGCCCGCGGGTGCGGCCGCTGCGGTTTTTTCGGTGGTCACCGGGTTGCTGCTGATCGTCGCCAGCCTGCCACGCGGAGCGATCAGCCAGCGCTACGGCCGCTGGCAGCGGCTGATCAGATGATGCTGCGATACCAGCGGATCAAACTTCTCCCGCGAGGGAAGTCGCTCCAGCCAGTGGTGCGGTCTGGGCCATGTGAACGGTAGCGACGAATTCGGTGGCTTCTTCAACTATTCGGTCACTCGGGAAATCGTCCTCACCTCGTCCGTGCGTTGCGGCTGCGGCCCCGGTGGCTGTGGCTCAGGGGGTTTGAAACCAAGCGCCGATTCAGCGGATCAGCTCTATGACGATCTTGCCGACAGCATGGCCTGCTGCGAGATGCGCATAAGCTGCCTCGGTGTCTTGCATTGCGTAGCTGCTGTCGATCACGGGCCTGACGGCACCTTGCTCGATCAGCGCGCCAAGACGGCCCAGCATGTCGCCGCTGGGCTTCATCCAGAGCGAATGGAAATTCACCGCGTACTTGTCGGCCATTCCTGCACTGTCCTGGCCTTTGATCGAGATCAGCGTTCCACCGTTGCGCAGAGTCGCGAAAGAGCGCTTCAGGGTTTCGCCGCCGATCATGTCGAACACCAGATCGATGTCTGAAACTTCCTCTTCGAAAGTCTGTTTTTTGTAGTCGATGACCTGGTCTGCTCCGAGGCTTCTCACCAAGTCGATATTCCTGTCGCTGACGGTCGTGGCCACATGGGCGCCGAAGTGTTTGGCAATCTGGATGGCCAGTGTGCCAACGCCGCCCGAGCCCGCGTGGATCAAAACCTTCTCGCCCCTTTGAAGGTTTCCCTTTTCCATCAACGCCTGCCAGGCGGTCAGGCCAGCCAACGGAACAGACGCAGCCTGCGCATGGCTCAGACGGCTTGGCTTGAGCGCAAGTTCGTTTTCCTTGACGCGCGCGTATTCCGCGATCGCACCCGCGTCGTCCTGATTTGGGCGGGCAAAGACTGCATCGCCCACTTTGAACTTTCGGACATCCTTGCCGATCTCGACGATCACGCCGGAAACATCGAACCCCATGACATGGGGAAATGAGAGCGTTATGAGCTCTTTCAACGCGCCCGAGCGCAGGCTGTTGTCGATCGGATTCAAACTGGCGGCATGCACCTTTACCAACACGGCGTCGCTCTGCAAAGCAGGCTGGTCGACTTCTGTGATGAGGGCAGGGGCGTTGAAGCCCGCAATCGTGACGGCTTTCATCATCGGACTCCTGGTTCGGTCATTTCTGTTTCGGTCAGGGACGATCGTCATTGCAGCCGGCCGGTCCCGCAGCGCCGATCGCCAGCCACCAGAGATTCATCCTGGCTGGTCGTGTTGCCTGCCAACAGGGAAACTTCACTTGATGCTTTGTAGGACGCGAGCGCGCTGGTTTGAGGTGCGTCCCCTCATCGCGGCCGCTTTCGGTCACAGCCTGCTTCCAGTGCTTGTGCGCTGCCCCACGGACGACACCTGCGGCGCCCTGCTAAAAGCAAAGCGGTGGCTGATCGCTCTGCGTGGCCTTGTTGCTGGATCGCTTGATGGCCTGATCGTCTGATCTTCTCATCGCGTGATCGTTCTATCGAGCCCCGGCCCGTACAGGCGCAGCTTGCGCGACTTGAGCGATTTTTGCGAATGGTGCGAATGGTGCAAATCGCAACCGGCGGTTCACGAGGGCCATGTCATGACATGGAGCTTGATTCTTTACTGGGCACTTCATGGGCAAGCTGTGCTCAACCATGAGGTGTTTGAAGCGCGCTCTGCCTGCGCAAGGCGCAGCGGAAGCTGAAAAGCGCGACAAGTCCGACGACAGTGGCAGGGGTGAAGACGACCGGGTCTGGCGCAAGACCACGCCCGGCGTGACTGCCCTGCACGCCAGCCTGCCCGCGGCGCCCTGGCGCGGGCTGGTCGCGGTGCGCGTCTTGTTCGCGATGATTTCCTGTGCGCAGGTAATCCCGCTGGCCAGGTCTGCCGAAGACCTTGAACTGGTTCAGCCGGCCAGGTGCCTGGCGAAAGTGGGGGCCGGCCCTCCCGTCATCACCAGCCGAACTGCCCGCCGCCAGCCCCAGGCCACCTGTTCCAGTTCAGCCAGCACGCGCAGGCCCGCGTCGTCGATGGCGGTTTGCGCCACGACGATCAACGTGGCCCGCCGTGGCCGAAATCCTTGCAGTGCGGCAGCCGAGGTCACCCAGCCAGCGTCCCAGGAGTCGTGTGCAGCCAGCGGCCGCCACCAAGACAGGTCTGCCCGCTGTGCAGCCAGGCGGATGCGGTAGCGCGCGGCGCTGTCTTTCGCGTCCACCAGGCCCCAGGTTCCGTCGAGTTGCAGGCAGGCCCGCCGTGCTGTTTCTGCATCAGCGACATGGAACACGCCGAAGGGCCATTCAATGCGAGGCAGCCCCCAGGGTTGCCACCAGGGCCGCGTGGCGGGACCTGCGCCCAGGCAGCAGGCACGCACCAGCGCTTCTGCGGCTGGGCAGGTTCTTGCAGTCACGTCTGCCGGCATCACAGGCACCAGGCGGCGGGCATCGAATCGCTGGGGCAGCATGCAGCGAGTCTAGAGAAACTGGCCAGGCCCGGCCCCAGGCCCAGCACCTAGAACCAGCACCGCATTCGTGCCACCGAACGCGAAGGAGTTCGACAACATGATCTGCCCTGATGCGCCTGCGCGCGCCTGGTTCGCAACGTAGTCCAGGTCGCACAGCGGGTCGGGCACCTGCAGGTGCATGGTCGGCAGCGCCGTTTCTCGCTGCATGGCCAGCAACGACAGCACGCATTCCAGTGCGCCCGCAGCGCCCAGCAGGTGCCCGTGCAGCGCCTTGGTGGCGCTCACGGGAATGCGCGCAGCCCGCGTACCGAAGACTTGTTTGATGGCCGCCGTTTCGGCCACGTCGTTGACCAGCGTGCCGGTGCCGTGGGCATTGATCGAATCGATTCGGCCGGGGGCAAGCTGTGCCGACGCCAGCGCCGCTTGCATGGCTGCCGCCTGGCCTTCGACGCTGGGCCTGGCGATGTGCGAGGCGTCGTTGACCACGCCGTAACCCATCACCTCGCCGTGGATGCGCGCACCGCGAGCCACCGCATGGTCCCAGGGTTCGAGTACCAGCATGGCCGCGCCTTCGCCCAGCACCATGCCGCTGCGGTTGGCAGAAAAAGGTTTGCAAGACGCCTGTGGCATCTCGTCGTCCACCGTCGCCAGGGTGTGCAGGGCCTCCCAGGCCTTGAGTGAGCCCAGGGACAGCGGCGCCTCGGTTCCACCCGCCATGGCCACGTCGATGTGGCCGCTGGCCACACGCAACCAGGCTTCGCCGATGGCCACCGCCGACGAAGAGCAGGCAGTGGAATAGGTCAGGTTGGGCCCACGAAAGCCGCTTTCGATGCCGACCCATGCCGCTGGCGCGTTATGCATGCCCAACAGGATCATCAACGGCTTGACGCGGTCCGAGCCGTCTTCGTACAGCCTGCGGTAGCCGTCGTCCATGCTGAGCGTTCCGCCCATGCTGATACCAACGAAGACACCGGCTCGTTCGGCGTCTATGGCGCGCAGGTCGAGGCCAGCGTCAGCAGTCGCGCAGCGCGCCGCGACCACGGCCAACTGGCTGACCCTGTCGAGCATGCGCGCCTTGGCCGGCTCGAAATGCGCAGCAGCATCGAACTGCACGGTGGCGGCCAGCGGCGCCTGCAGCCGCTCGGCTGCCACACCTGCCACACCTGACAAACCTGACAAACGCGCCACGGCAGAACGGCCGCAGCGTGCGGCGTCGAAGACGGCGTGGCAGTCGTTGCCCAGCGGCGACAGCACGCCGATGCCGGTGACCGCCACGCGCTTCATGTCGGCAGCGGAGATTCGCCTTGCGGGCTGGAAACTGCATCCGGCGATGCTGCTGGTTGCGCAGCCATCAGGGTGTCGATGAATCGCACCACATCATTCAGCGTCACCAGGTCGTACACCGGCTCGGCCGGCACGTTCACGTGGAATTCGTCCTCGATGTTGAAAAGCATCTCCGCCACACCCAGCGAATCGATGCCCAGCGATTCCAGCGTTGATTCCGGCGTGACCTGGTCGATGGCCAGTTTGTAGTCCCTGGCCACGATGGCTTGCAAACGTTGGAAGCTGGTTTTCATGTCAGGTGGTCTCGATGAGGGAGCGGGTGGGCGCAACCGCTGCCGCTGCGCGAGCGGTGGATGCGTCGGGCACGCGGGCGTGTGCAAGACGCGCGAGACGCGAAATCGCCGCCGGACTGACGGCGCAGTCAATCTTCGCGCACCAGCGCGCGCCCTGGGTGATGACGCCGGGGAACAGGCGCGCTGCCGCCAGCGCCATCGTTGCGGGAACGGGCCGCATGGCGATGTGGGCGAGCAAGGTGGCCAGCCGCAGTCGCAACGCAAAGTGGCTGCGCCATTCAGCTGCATATCGGCGCGCGACATCGGCGTGCCAGCGCTCGGCCTCATTCGTGTCCCTGGGGCCAGGCGTGGCCAGCAAGCGATCGCACAACAGCCACGCCGATTGCATGGCCATGCTCATCCCTTCGCCGATGATGGGGTGGGCTTCGCCAGCCGCATTGCCGACTCTGAAAAACGGCTCGCCGACACGCAGTCGAATACCGGGATCGATGGCACCCGAGCCCAGCCACGGCCCCAGCCGCCGCGCAGGCAGAAGGGCTGTGTTCACACCCATGCATTCGCTGCGCAACATCGCTTCGACGGCTTCACCTGCCGAATGGCCGGGCATGCGGACGCGCAGCCTGGCCAGCCGGTCGGCGCGGATGCAGCAGGCGATGGTGGTGATGCCGCGGTCGGCCACCACCATGCCGCCATAGCCGCCCGTGAAGGCCAGCACAGGCAAGAGGCCGGCGGCCAGATCGGCGGCTTCAAAGTTGGCCTTGAAAGCCAGCAGGTCGCTGCCGCGTCTTTGGCGCGGTTGGGTTTGCCTGTGGGCCTGAAGCGGCTGCCACGAACCGTTGGCCAGAATCACCACCCGCGATTGCAGCGCATGCTCCTCGTTCGTGGCCGCATTCAGCGCAGCCACACGCAGCCTGCCTGGCGGCCCGTCGATGGACAAGACCGACCAGGGCTGCAGCACCTGTGCGCCTGCAGCGCGGGCCTGTTCCAGCAGCAAGACATCCAGCGTCTCACGGCCCAGTGCGCGCGCCCATGGTTGGCGTGCATTGGATGCGGCCGGCAATGGGGCAGTGACGCAGCGCTTGCCGTGCATGATGGCCACGCGCTGCAATGCTGGGACCACCAGCGCATCCAGCGTGCCGGGCGAAAGGCCCAGCGCTTCCAGCAAAGGCAGGTTGCTGGCAGCAATGCATTCGCCACACACCTTGCGGCGCGGGAATGTCTGCTTCTCGACGATGGCCACCGACCACCCGGCGCGCGCCAGCAAGGCTGCCGCTGTGGAACCTGCCGGGCCTGCGCCGACGATCAGGGCATCGAAAGGCTGGGTGTTCATGAAGCCTGTGCGGCCTGTGCCGTCTGTGCTGTCTGTACTGTCCGAGCTTTCACCAGCGCTGTGCGCTGCGCCACAAAGCAATGGCTGAACAAGCCGGCGGGATGTTCAGCCATGTCCCATGTGCTCGCAGCTCCTGGCCACGCTGCAGACACCTCGCTGGCGCGAAAGCCCGCATGCACACTCAAGACCGCGTCTTCGCGCGTCACCGGCCCGGCACCCGTCAGCCCGATCAAGTGGCTGCCCATCAGCGCCAGCCTGGACCGCGCAGGTTCGCAGGCGATGAACCGGTCAGCGTTGCGCTCGATGCCGCGCAGCAGCCGCGCCAGGTCCGCGCCTTCAAAGTGATGCAGGAAAAGGTTCGCGATGACCAGGTCCCAGCGGCCACCTGCCTGTGGCAAACAAGGCGCCTGTTCGACACGGCCGTCGGCCCAGGCCAGCGCGTCGGCCACGCAGGCGCGTGCTGTCCATCCGGTTTCTTCGAATGCCGCCAGTGTTTCTTCGCTGACCAGATCCTGCCGGTCCAGCAAGGTCAGCCGCGCATGGGGCCACTCGGCGGCCAAAGTGCGCGCCACGCCGAGCATCAGGCTGCCATCGCCAGCGCCCAGCTCGAGCACATGAAACGCAGACCGTTGCGGATGACCTGCGCAGGCAGCCCGCATCGCGCGGACCAGCAGCGAGCGCGTTCCCATCACACGGTGCACGCGCCGCAAATCACGGCGTGACCTGGCGGCCAGAGGATCGTTTTCATCCAGACCATCCAGGGTCTCTGCCGCCACCACGCGCGGCATCATCTGCGTACTTCCGCGCAGCATCATCTGCGCACTTCCAGCAAGGCGCCGTGGCAGCTGAAGCCTGCGCCGAACGATGAAAGCCACCACCAGCCATCGCGGGCCGCGCCTGCGTCATCAGCGTGGCCCGCGAGTGCGGCTTCCAGAACGAAGTAGACGAAGGCGCTCGACAAGTTGCCGTACTGCCGCAGCATGGCGGCGCTGTAGCGCAGGGCAGGGGCATCCAGCGCCAGTTCCCGCTCCAGCGCGCGCAGCACGTCGCGACCGCCGGCATGCATGATCCATTCGCTGATATCGGCCGTCTGCAAGCCCGCGCGCTGCAACACGGTCGCCAGAACACGCGCCGCATACGTGGACGCCAGCGCAGGAACCTCACGCGTCAGGATATTGCGCAACAAGCCTTGCCGCTGCTCGAACCGCAGTGCGTCGCGGTGGTCGGGCGCGATGAGCGAGGCACTGTCTACCCATCTGATGTGCGGCAAACGCGGTGAATGTTCGCGGCCACTGCGGCCAGGCCCTGCGCGGCTGCTGGACAACACAGCAGCACCCGCGCCGTCTCCGAACAGGCAGGCGCTGATGACGACTCCGGGATCGCTGTCCAGGTACATCGCCGCGCTGCTGACTTCGACACAAACCGACAGCACGTGATCGCAACTGCCTGAACGCAGCAGGTTGTGACCCAGCTGCAGATTCGGCAGCGCTGCGGCGCAGCCTTGGCCCACCAGATCGAAGGCCATCACATCAGCGCGCAAACCCAGGCTGTCCACGACATAGCCAGAAAGCCCGGGGCACAGATAGCCGGTGCAGGTGCTCACCATCACGGCATCGATGGATTCGGCTGCGATTCCTGCGCTGTCCAGGGCGCGCCGCGCAGCGTCGCTGGCCAGGCGCGGTGCATTGCGGACAAACCTGGCCGCCAGCGTGTCCGGGTCGATGGTGAAAACGTCTTCCAGCGAATCGACCGAGAGCCGGCGTTCGTCGATGCCGTTGTCACGCTCCAGCACCTTGTGGGCGATGAACCGCGCCCTGGCGTCCAGCCTGGCATACCAGCTCGATTGACGAAACGCCAGCAGGCATTCGGCCTTGGTGTAGCGGGTCGCAGGCACTGCGGTTCCCAGGCCGCGTATGAAGGTCGGGCGGGTGGTGTCTTCAGCGCTGATTTCAGCACTGGTTTCAGTGCTTTCTTCAGTGGTGCCCAGGTTGGCTTGCGGCACCGACTCGTGTTTGCTGGATGCCTGCGGGCGCTCCCCGAGCGTTGCTACATCTGCCATGACGGTGGGGACCTTGGTGTGAGTGGGGCGCCCGACAAAGACTTTGCACTTCTTCCCCTTACGGTCGATGAAGCCGGAACTTTGTCAGTATTGACGATAGACCATAGCCGGCGTGCGCGGGCATGCGTGTAGGACAAAGGCGGGGTCGTCGTCAACGCGGCCGGCCGCGCCTCAGTCGTCGTTGTCGTGCTGTCGGTCGCAACTCATCTGCGCAGCCCCTTGAATGGGCAACAAGCCTTGCGGCGGCTGCTGCCCATGGGCGAGGTGTGCATGGCGGGTCTCTTTCTGGTTCAAGCGTCGGGCAAGAAGTTCTTTGCGGTCTTCAATTGTTCCAAGGGCGCCGCATCCCCGCGTCCGGGCCTATTCTTTGTTTCGCCGCTGGTCGTCTGTCGCGGCTCAACGCCTGCCAGGGGCGCGCGTGGATTTGCAGCCTGCCGTCAGCGGCTTGTTGCGCGTGCTCGAACATGTGCATGCAGAACGAGGCCTGAGCCTGCAGTGCATGCCCATGGCATCCGACGTGGCCTTCGCCGGCGAGTTGCTGGACCTGTAGGAAATGCTGGGGAATCTGCTGAACAACGCCTGCCAGTGGGGGCAACGCGAAGTGCAGGCCAGCGCGACCTCGTCCTGTCAGCCGGCAGCAACCGCTTGAGGATCGTCAGCGACGACGATGACCCGGGTATCGACCCAGCTCGCCGCGAGGCGGTGATGGCACTGCACTCACCAGTGCACGCCGAAATGCAGGCGCAGTTCGTCAAGCTGCCGGGCACTCAGGGGGCTGGCCCGCGTCATTAGCCAGAGGCGTGCGGTTTCTTCCAGCTCTTCCAGCACGGCACTGGCCTCAGCCGGCGAGCGGTGCCACACATTGGGGCCCAGACGCGCCAGCATCACAGCGCGAATAGGTGTGCCAGCGGCCTGCATCTGCACGATCCGCTGTGCCACGAAATCGCCCACGGCTGGGTCGCCTGGCCGGTGATAGGGAATCAACGGCACGTGCCCTACTTTCATGACGAAGTAGGGCGTGATCGGTGGCAGCACGTCGTCCGTCGGCGCGCCCGGACCTGGGCCGAGTGAAGCGGCGACCAGGTGCGTGGAATGGGTATGGATGATGCAATGGGCCAGCGGGTCGGCACCGTAGATGCGCCGGTGCAGGCTGAGCGTCTTGGACGCCCGGTCGCCGCTGGTCTGCACGCCGTCATCGCCGACCAGCGCCAGGCGCGCCGGGTCCAGCGTGCCCAGGCAGGCGTCGGTAGGGGTGATGAGGGTGCCACCTTCGGGCAGGCGCACGCTGATGTTGCCGGCCGTGGCGTGCACGTAGCCACGCGCAAACAGCGAGGTGCCGACACGGCAGATGGCTTCACGCAGATCGTTCTGGTTCACGGGTGCGTTACCAACTGGGCGAAGGCCTTGCTGAAGAAGTCGTTGCTGCCGAAGTTGCCTGACTTCAATGCCAGGTGAATGGGCTCGCCAGGGCACAACGGGGAGTCAGCCGCCGTCCAGGGCACGCCGGGGTCGATCTGCGTGCCGATGGTCATGCGCTGCACGTTCAAGGCCTGCACCACGGCGCCAGAAGTTTCGCCGCCTGCCACCAGCAACTGGCGCACGCCGCGTGCCACCAAACCAGCAGCGATGTGCGAGAACGCTTGCTCCACCAGCAGGCCAGCGCGGGCTGCGCCCAGGCGCTGCTGCACGGCGCGCACCGCTTCGGGCTCGGCCGTGGCGTACAGCAGCACCGGGCCGTCGGGCAGCAGCGGTGCGGCCCAGGCCAGGGCTTGCGCAACGACGTCCTGGCCGGCGGCAATGGCCAGCGGGTCGATCGCCAGGCTGGATCGGCCGTTGCGTTGGAAGTGCAGCACCTGTGCGTTCGTGGCCGCTGAACAGCTGCCAGATATCACTGCCTGCAAGCCGCGCGCGGGGGGCAGTGCATCAGCGCGCTCACCGGCACCCTTGTTCTTGCGGCCGCGCAGCTGCGGCCAGTTCTGCGGCAGGCCTGTCGCGATGCCTGACCCGGCGGTGACCAGCGGCATGCCTGAGAGCGCCTGCCCGATCTGCATGAGGTCTGCGTTGCTCACCGCATCGACGATCGCAACGCCTACGCCTTCTGCCTGCAGCGCGGCAAAGCGTTCTTTGATGGCTGGTACGCCAGCGGCCACGATTTCGTGCGCCACCAGGCCGACCTGGCGCCGCGTCTGCGCTTGCAGCACCCGTACCAGGTTGGCATCCAGCATCGGGGTAAGCGGGTGGCTGCGCATGCTGCTGTCAGACAGCAGGCAGTCGCCTACGAACAAATGACCTTTGAACACCGTGCGCTGGTTCACCGGGAAGGCAGGGCAGGCAATGGTGAAGCCCTGGCCGCAGCCGTGCAGGGCGTCCAGCAAGGCTTCTGTGACGGGGCCGATGTTGCCTTCAGCCGTGGAGTCAAAAGTCGAGCAGTATTTGAAATAGATCTGCGTCACGCCCTGGGCTTGGAGCCAGCGCAATGCGGCCAGAGATTGCGCGATGGCCTGGGCGGCCGGAAGGGTCCGCGACTTCAACGCGACGACGATGGCATCCGCCTGCACCGGGGCGGCACTGTCATCGGGCACGCCGATGGTCTGCACGCAGCGCATGCCCGCGCGCACCAGGTTGTTGGCCAGGTCGGTGGCGCCAGTGAAGTCGTCGGCAATGCAGCCGAGCAGGGGTTGGTTCAAGGGCAGATGGCTCAGGGCTCAGGGCAAAGGCAGCGAGATGGCGTTCCGGTGGTCGCGCAGATATTGCGCGACCAGTGCGTCCACTGAAACGTCGGGCAGCAAGCCCAGCGCGTGTGCGCGTGCAGCGTCGAAACGGCTGGGCCAGCCACCCACCAGGGCTGTGGTGCGGGCATCGGGCTGCCAGTCCAGCAGGTCCAGCGCGGCCTGGCCTGCCGCGCGACCCAGCGCAGCGGCGATTTCGCCCACGGTGGTGCTCAGCGCTGGCAGGTTGAGCGCAGTGCGTGGGCCCCAGGCCGCGCTGGCCGTGGTCAACGCGGCCATCAGGCCGGCAATGGTGTTGGCTGGTGAAGCCAGAGCCACGGCTGTGCCTGGCGCCACAGGCACGGCGGCGCGCACGCCGGCCAACGGTTCGCGCACCATGCCGCTGAGAAAGCCCGAGGCCGCGCCGTTGGGCTGACCAGGCCGTATGGCCACCGTCATCAAGCGCAGATTGCGCGCTTGCACCAGGCCACGGCGGCCGAAGTCGGCCACCAGTTGTTCGCCGATGAATTTCTGCGTGCCGTAGCTGCCCTGCGGTGTGGGCAGGGTGTCGTCTGCAATCACCTGCGGCATGGGCTGGCCGGGGCTGCTGCCGAACACGGCCACTGAACTGGCGTAGACGAACAACGGCGTGCTGCCCGCCAGCCGTGTGGCCTGCAGCAGCGCCTGCGTGGTGTCGAGGTTGCTGCGCAAGCCCAGGTCCAGATCTCGTTCGCAGTCACCGCTCACAGCCGCTGCCAGGTGCACCACCGCGTCCACGCCTTGCAGCGTGAGCTTGTTGCTGTTCAGCAGATCCAGCAAGTCGCCCGTGATGGCATGCACGCGCGCATCGTCCACCAGATCGGCCGGCGGTGGCGTCAGGTCGCTGAGCCACAGTTGCTCGATGGCACGCGATTCACCGCCTGCCAGGTGGATGGCGCTTCGGGCCAGCAGCTCGCGCGCCAGACGCGACCCGAGAAAGCCACTGCCGCCGGTGATGAGGATGCGCACGCTTCACCTGCTCAAGCGGAATGGGGCAACGTGATGCCGGGGAAGATCTTGATCACGGCCGCGTCGTCTTCCTTCGCATAGCCGGCGGTGGATGCCTGCATGAACATCTGGTGCGCCGTGCTGGAAAGCGGCAATGGAAACTTGCTGGCCCGCGCCATGTCCAGCACCAGGCCCAGATCTTTGACGAAGATGTCCACGGCAGACAGCGCCGTGTAGTCGCCCGCCAGCACATGGGCCATGCGGTTCTCGAACATCCAGCTGTTGCCGGCGCTGTGCGTGATGACTTCGTACAAGGCTGCTGCATCAACGCCTTCGCGCAGGCCCAGGGCCATGGCTTCGGCCGCGGCCGCGATGTGCACGCCGGCCAACAGCTGGTTGATGATCTTGACTTTGCTGCCCGCCCCGGCGCGGTCGCCCAGCCGGTAGACGTTGGCGGCCATGGCGGCCAGCACCGCGTCGCCAGCGGCATAGGCGGGCGCGCTGCCGGCCGTCATCATGGTCATCTGGCCGCTGGCAGCCTTGGCGGCGCCGCCTGAGATGGGCGCGTCCAAATACAACAGTCCCAGGGCTTCCAGCCTGCGCTCGAAGGCTGCTGACACAGCCGGGTCCACGGTCGAGCACATCACGAAAACGCTGCCAGGCTGCAGTGCTGCGGCTACGCCACCGCTGCCAAACAGCAGGTCTTCGGTTTGCGCTGCATTGACGACGACCGAGACCACCACCGGGCAGGCTGCGGCCAGCGCAGCGGCTGATTCGGCTGCCTTGCCGCCACCAGCAGCGAAAGCATCAGCCGCGCCTGGCCGCACGTCGAACACCTGCAGCGCATAACCCGCTCGGCGCAGTGACTGCGCCATGCCGCTGCCCATCGCGCCCAGCCCGATCAGGCCGGCGCGTGGGCTGGTGTGGCCGGCATCTTCCACGCTCAATCGACCTTCACACCGGCGAACGCGACCACGCGCTGCCAGGTGCTGGAATCCTTGGCCATGAAGCTGGCCGCTGCGCTGCTGCCCATGAAGCCGACGTCGGCCCCGGTGCGTTCCATCTGCGCGACGATCTCGGGCTCAGCGGCGATCTTCGCCAGCGCGGCTTCGATGCGCCTGGCGATGTCTGCCGGCAGGCCCGCAGGTGCGGCCACGCCATAAAAGGAACTGACATCGAAGTCGGGGAAGCCGACTTCGACCAGAGTGGGTACCTTGGGCAACGACTTGCTGCGCTGACGTGTGGTGACTGCCAGCGCCTTCACCCGCCCGCCGTTGATCTGGCCCAGCGCCGAGGGCAGGTTTTCGAAGATCATGTCCACTTCGCCCGCCATCAGCGCCGTGATGGCCGCTGCCGCGCCGCGGTAGGGGATGTGGGTGATGAAGGTGTTGCTGCTGGACTTCAGCAGTTCTGCACTCAGGTGCAACGACGTGCCGTTGCCATTGGACGCGTAGTTCATCTTGCCCGGTGCAGCCTTGGCCCGCGCCAGCAAGGTGGCCACCGAGTCGATGCCGCTGGCGGGGTTGACCAGCAGCACGTTCGGGACGCGGCCGATCAAGCCCAGCGGCACGATCTGTTCCGGCTTGTACGGCAGCTTGGTAAACAGCGCCGGGCCGATCGTCAACGGTGGCGATGCCATCAGCAGCGTGTAGCCGTCAGCGGCGGCACGGGCAGCTTCAGCCGCGCCCAGGTTGCCGCCGACCCCGGGCTTGTTGTCGATCACCACGGCTTGCCCCAGTTCAGCCGCCAGACGCGGGCCGATCAGGCGCGCCATGTTGTCGATCAAGCCACCCGGGGGGAAGGGCACGATCAATTTCACCGGCCTGGCAGGCCAGGTTTCTGCCTGTGCACCGAAAGAGGCGAGGCTGGCTGACGTGGCGACGATGAAGCTGCGGCGGTTGAACTGGTGCATGGAATGTCTCCGGTCAGTCGGGTCAAATTGTCGGGTCATCCTACAACTTCAGGTGGGCGCCTGCATCCGTGGCGACCCCAGTTCAGACCTTGCCGACAGCGCGGTTTCGCGCACTGCGCGGCAGCAGCGGGCGTGCCAGCTGGCCGCCTTCTTGCTGCCAGAAAGTGGGGTCGGCTTGCTCGATACGGGCGATGGCGTTGTTCATGTGATGGCTGGCTGCGCTTTGAGCGCGCAGCGCATCGCCGGCTTCGATGGCCAACACGATGGACTCGTGCTCTTCGCGCACCTGGCGCGAAAAGTCTTCGCGCCGGGCCTCGTTGGCGCGTGTCACCCGCGTCGCGCCGCGCAGGAACTGGCCCAGATATTCCAGCGTCTCGATGAGAAAGGGGTTGGCTGCGGCGTCGGCCACGGCGCGGTGGAAGCGCATGTCTTCCTCGACCCCGTCACCGCCAGCCGCCACTGCGCTGTCCAATGCGCGCATGGCCTGGCGGATGCGCTTGATGTCCGGTGCGCGGCGCCTGCGGGCGGCCAAGGCCGCGACCTCGGCTTCCAGTGCTCGCCGCACTTCGACGATCTGCACCACCGCGTCGCGTGAACGCCCGCTGCTGGCTGCAAAGCGCAGCGGCGCGCAGCCGCCTTCGCGCACGAAGACACCGCTGCCCTGGCGTGAATCGACCAGGCCCAACGACTTCAGCCTGGATACCGCCTCTCGCACCACGGTGCGGCTGACTTCGTACTGCCGGGTCAATGCCACCTCGGTCGGCAGCCGCGCGCCAGGCGCCAGGCGGCCGGCCCGAATCTCTTCAGCCAAGGCCTGCGCCAGCCGCTCTGACAGGTGAGCGCGGGGCAGGGCATGGATGGAAGGGAGCGGCATGCTGAAGGTCGGTGCGAAATCAAAGGCCGTGTGCTGCAAAGATCGCACCCTGCCTGGCCTGGCCCGGCCCGGCCTGAAACAGTGCCAGGTCGGCCCGGATGATCTCTCTGGATATCTCGTGCCCCCCGCAGCACATCCAACAAGGCCGCTGGCGCGGCCTTCAGCTCACTGCAGCTTCAGGTTCTGCTTCTTCACCACGTCTTTGTAAACCGCCAGCTCAGCCTTCATCTGCGCGGCGAACTCTTCGGGGCTGTTGCCCACAATCAGCGAACCTGTGGCCTCGATGCGACTGCGCACTGCCGGGTCTTCCAGCGCCTTCTTGGCTGCCGCAGAAATCTGGTCGACCACGGCCTTGGGCGTGCCCTTGGGTGCCAGCAAACCGTAATAAGCCATGCGGTTGACGGCTTCCAGGCCCACTTCCTTGAATGTGGGCACGTCGGGCAGCTGCGCCAGGCGCTGCGGCGCAGCCACGACGATGGCGATCAGGCGGCCGTCCTTGATGAACGGCAGTGCCGAAGGCAGGTTGTCGAAGATGATGGGCACTTGCCCGGCCACCGTGTCGTTCAACGCCGGGCCAGCGCCGCGGTACGGAATGTGCGTCATGAACACACCCGCCAGGCTCTTGAACAGCTCGGTCTGCAGGTGGCCGATACCGCCCGTGCCCGAACTGGCATAGCTGTACTTGGCCGGGTTCTTCTTCAGTTCAGCGAGGAAGCCCTTGTAGTCGCGCGCTGGAAAGCTGGGGTGCACGGCGATGATGTTGGGCGTGGCGGCCAGGTTGATGATGGGCACGAAATCAGTCGCCGGGTCGTAGCCGATGTTTGGGTTGATGGCCGGGTTGGCTGCCGTTGTGGAGACCGTGGCCACGCCCAGCACATGGCCGTCGGCCGTGGACTTGATCATTTCCTGCGCACCGATGGCGCCGCCTGCGCCGCTCTTGTTTTCCACGATCACTTGCTGGCCCAGGGCGGCGCCCAGCCCAGGTGCGACGACCCGCGCGACGATGTCGGTGGTGCCGCCCGGCGCGAATGGGACGATCAGGCGCACAGGCTTGCTGGGGAATGCCTGCGCGAGGGCCAGGTTGCTGAAGGCCAGGGGCAGCGCCGCAGCAGCGGCCAGCAGGGCAAGGCGGGTTCTTTGCATCAGTCGACCTTTCGGTAGGTGGGGTGTGAGGCGTGATGGCGCCGTGTGGTCAGGGCGCACCAGCTTTGTTGCGGCCTGCAGTGTGCCATCTCACTGCAGCGTGGGGCTTTGGGGCAAGCACCTGATGCGCTGTCGCACAGACAATGGTGGGCGATGCCGACCTCTGATGACTTCTTGCACCCATGCCCCAGACGATTTTCAACACCCCGGTGGTCAACACCTTGTTGCGCGCCGGCTCTCTGGGCTTTCTGCGTTTGAACGGCTGGACCGTGCACGGCAGCCTGCCCACAGAGGCTGCCAAGTGCGTGCTGATTGCCGCGCCGCACACCAGCAACTGGGATTTGCCTTACACCTTGATGGCCGCTTTTGCCCTGCGCCTGAATGTGCGCTGGATGGGCAAGCAAAGCATCTTCAACTTTCCCTTCGGTGGTGTGATGCGCTGGCTGGGCGGTGTGGCGGTAGACCGCAGCAAGAGCAACAACCTGGTGGCGGCGTCAGCCGCTGCGTTGCGGGCCGCCACGGGTGCCTTGCAATTGGTGGTGCCGCCTGAAGGCACGCGCGGCAAGACGCGGGTCTGGAAAACCGGTTTCTATTTCATCGCGCTGGAAGCGCGGGTGCCCATCGTGCTGACTGCGCTGGATTACGGGAAGAAACACATCATCATGGGTCCGATGCTCATGCCGAGTGGCGATCTGGAGGCCGACATGGCGGAGATCAAGCGCTTTTACGCCGGCGTGCAGGGGCGCAACCCTTCGCAGTTCGCAGTCGACTGAAACGCTGCGCCCGCTGCGCCCGCTGCTCGACCAACAGCTCGAGCCGCTGTTCAACCGCCGTTCAGGCGCCGTGGCCCTTGATGTAGGTTTCCAGAAAGTCGATCTGCGTGCCCAGCTCGCGGATGTAGTTCTTCACCACGTCGCCGATCGAAATCACGCCCACCACCTGGCCGTCTTGCGACACCGGCAGGTGGCGGAAATTGCGCTGTGCCATCAGCCCCATGCAGGTTTCCAGGGGGTCGCTGGGTTGGACGGTGATGGGCTGCGCCGTCATCACATCCTTGACCAGGGTGTCCTTGGCGTCCAGCCCCGGCAGCAACACTTTGATGGCGCAGTCGCCCTGGGTGATGATGCCGGCGAGCAAACCCTTGTCGAAGACCAGCACGGCCCGCACCCGGTTCGTGCGCATCAATTCCAGCGCTGTCACGACCATGTCGCCCGGCCCGACGGCAATCAGGATGTTCGGTTTGAGGTCCAGGCAGTTCCTGACGGTGGTCATATCGGCTCTCAGATGGGGTGGGCGGGGTGTATTCCCCTGCAAAACGTGGGTTTATCCTAGCGTTTCCACTGCAGCCCGTGCGGGCACCACCTGGCGAGACCCCTTGTGCCGGGTGGGTTGTAGTGCGCGGCACACTCGGCCGCTCTGACGCATCCCAGGCCGCCCGTCCGCCAGTCCACTCTGACAAGTCAAGACGGGCCAGCCCATGATCGACCTGCACGAACTTTCCATGCATTACACGCTGCCGTCAGGCCAGCGCATCGACGTGCTGCGCGAAGTGAACCTGCACATCGCAGCAGGGCAGACCGTGGCCGTGGCCGGGCCTTCGGGTTCGGGCAAGACCTCGATGCTGCTGTTGCTGGCCGGGCTGGAGCGGCCCGCCAGCGGCCATGTCAGCGTAGACGGCGTGCGCCTGGACACCCTGGACAGCGACGCCCTGGCCGACCTGCGGCGCGACCGCGTGGGCATCGTCTTTCAGTCATTCCACCTGCTGCCCAGCCTGACGGCGCTGGACAACGTGGCCCTGCCGCTGCAGATCGCCGGCCAGCCCCAGGCGTTGCCGCGTGCGCGCGACATGCTGGCGCGCGTGGGGCTGGCCGCGCGCATGGCGCACTACCCGGGGCAAATGTCCGGCGGTGAGCAGCAGCGCGTGGCGATTGCCCGCGCGCTGGTGCATGGCCCGCGCTTGCTGCTGGCCGACGAGCCCACGGGCAACCTGGACGACACCACGGGTGAGTCCGTGCGCGAACTGCTGTTCGCGCTGAACCGCGACACCGGCGCCACCCTGGTGCTGGTCACGCACGACCTGGACTTCGCCGCGCGTTGCGACCGCGTGCTGCGTCTGCACGAAGGGCGGCTGCAGGAAAGCGCGGGCCGGGCCCGTGCAGTGCCGGGGAACACGCTGGCATCGGTCTAGCCTGCTCGAATGAAAGTACCTTTTCTGCTCAGCCTGGCCTGGCGCGACCTGCGCGCCAGCGGCCGCACGCTGTGGGTGTTCTGTGCTTGCCTGGTGCTGGGCGTGTCGTTGATTTCTGCCGGCGGCGGCCTGTACGGCCATGTGTTGGGCGGCTTGAACGACCAGGCGCGGGCGCTCTACGGCGGCGACCTGAGCGTGCGCAGCGACAGGCCCCTGCCGGCCGAAGAGCTGGCCTGGCTGCGCGCACGCGGCACCGTGTCGCAGGCACTGGAATTTCGCACCATGCTGCTCAGTGCGGCCGGGAGCGCGCAGCTGGTGGATCTGCAGACGGCTGATGCGCTTTATCCCCTGGTGGGCAGGCTGACACTGTCCCCGGCGGCGGCTGGCGATGTCTCTCTGCCTGAATTGCTGGCCGAACGCAGCGGCCGATTCGGCGCGGCACCTGATGCACTGCTCGCCCAGCGCCTGGGCCTGGCCCCCGGCGACCTGGTGCAGGTGGGCGACGCGACGCTGGAAGTGCGCGCCACCGTGCTGCACCAGCCCGACCGCAGCCTGCGCGCCGACTGGGGCGCTGCGCCGGTGATGGTGGCCGCAGGCGCGCTGCCGGCGACAGGGCTGATCCAGCCGCTCAGCCGCGTGGCCCACCGCTACCGGGTACGCATTGATGACGGCAGCACGCCCGCCGCGGCGCGCAGTGCATTTCTGTTGTCCTTCCCGGCTTCCGACACCGAACTGCGCGGTTTCGACGAACGCAACGACCGCATCAGCGACGTGCTGGGCCAGATCGGCTCCGGCCTGTTGCTGGTGGGCTTCTCAGCACTGTTCATCGGCGGGCTGGGCGTGTTCAACAGCGTGCAGGCCCACTTGCAGGGCAAGCTGGGCACGCTGGCTACCTTGCGGGCACTGGGCTTGCGCGACGCGCGGCTGGCGGCCATGGTGCTGCTGCAGATCTTGCTGCTGGCCGTGCTGGCCAGCAGCGCAGGTGCGCTGCTCGGCAGCGCTTTGGCGTTGGCCGGCGGTGCCTTGGTGGCAGAACGTCTGCCGATCGCTTCCGGTCTGGCAGCCAGCGTGCTGGCGCTGCTGCCGGCTGCAGCTGCGGCAGTGCTTTTCGGCGTCTTGACGGCTTTGAGTTTCGCCTTGCCTGCGCTGGGGCGTGCGCTCACGGTGTCGCCTGCCGCCTTGTTCCGCGGGCTGGACGGCAGCGCTTTGCGCACGCCGCGCGCGGTGTGGATGCTCACAGGGGTCAGCGCCAGCGCCGTGGTGGGCTTGCTGCTGGCGCTGTTGCCCGACGTGCGCTTTGGCGCAGCCTTCGTGGCTGCCACCGTGGCCTTGCTGCTGTTGCTCGAAGTCTTGCTGCGTGGCCTGCGCGGCGCGGCGCGCTGGGCGCTGGCACATCCAAAGCTGAGTGCGGGGTTTGAGGTTCGTGTGGCTCTGGCCGGCTTGCAGCGCCCGGGCTCACCGCTGCGCGCGGCCTTGCTGTCGCTGGGCTCGGCGCTGACCTTGCTGGTGGCCTGCACTTTGGTGGTCGTCACCATTCTGCGCGCGGTCAACGACACCGTGCCGGCCAATGCGCCAGCGCTGGTGTTCTACGACGTGCAGACCGAACAACTGCCCTTGCTGCGCGAAGCGCTGCAGGCCGCGCCCAGCTTGCGCGGGTTGCAAACCGCGCCCCTGGTGCTGGGCCGCGTCTCAGCGGTCAATGGCCAGGCCCTGCGCGACAGCGGCGACGACGAGCGCGCCCGCGAAGCGCGCGACGAGCACAAGATCAGCAACCGCGCCGGCAACTTCGACGACGTCATCGTCATCGCAGGCGCCTGGTGGCCAGCCGGCTACAGCGGCCCGCCGCTGCTGGCCATGGAAGACCGCGAAGCGGATCAGCTGGGCATCCGCGTGGGCGACATGCTGCGCTGGGAGATCCTGGGCCAGACGCTGCAAGCCGAAGTGGCCGCCATCTACGCGCAGCGCCGTTTCCAGAGCCGCTTGTGGCTGGAAGCCATGTTCAGCGACGGCGCACTGGCCCCTTTCATCACCCGCCATGTGGGCGCGGCGCGGCTGAGCGCCGGCGACGCGATTGCCGCACAAGACCGCCTGGCCGCGCTGGCGCCCAACATCGTCAGCGTGCGTACGGAAAGCGCGCTGCAGGCCACGCGCGCCATCCTGTCCAGCGCCAGCGTCGGGCTGGCAGTGGTGGCCGGCGTGTGTCTGGCGGCCAGCCTGCTGGTGCTGGCCAGCGTAGTGGCCGCCAGCCGTACGCGCCAGGTGTATGAAGCCAGCGTGATGCACACGCTGGGCGCGCGCCTGGCCAGCCTGCGCCGCGTGCTGCGCTGGGAATACACGCTGCTGGCCGTTGTCACCGCCAGTTTCGCCACAGTCATCGGCAGCGTGCTGGCGCTGGCTTTGCTGTACTGGCAGCTGGAACTGGACGGCACGGGCCTGCTGTGGACGGGTGCTTTGACGGCGGCCGGCGTCAGCGCCTGCAGCCTGGGTCTGGGTGCGCGCTATCTGCTGGGGCAGATGCAGATTGCCCCGGCGCAGTTGCTGCGCGGCGGGGCTTGAAACTCACTGGCTGTGCTCAGTCTGGTCTGCCGGGTCGCCGCGGGAGATGTTCACACCCGGCGCGCCAGATGCACCGCCACGCCCGAGCCCCAGCCAACCAGGGCGCACCAGCCGCGCAGCAGCGCGCTGGGCTGCATGTTGGGCTGTCTGCCTGGCTGTGCGCACGCGCTGGCCGCCGCTTCGTCGCGGTGTTCGCACTCATCGGCCTGGCATTCGCGCAGCAGGGCCAGCAGCGCGGCATGGTCTGGCCGGCTTGCCAACTGGTCGATCTGTTGCTGGTAGTGGCGGTCGACAAAGGTCTCGACGGCCGCAATGGTGGCGTACACCGCACGCGGGCCGAACAAGGCCGGCAGCGCGCCCGTGGCGAAACCGGCCACGCGCCAGGGAACGAGCAGCCAGCTGCGGCGCAGCGGCGGCAGCACCTCGTTGATGCGCTGCAGGTGCAGGCGCTCGGTCTCGCGGTGCCGTTGCGCGAAAGCGCGTACGCCGGCGTTGCGTGATACCGCCAGCACGCCGTTGTAGATCCAGACCGCACCCGTTTCGCCGGCTTGGTCAGAGCGCAAGTCGGCCACCAAGTCGGCCGGTATCGCTGGCGTGTCCCACGCCCGTGCCAGCCGCTGCAGGCTGGGGCGCAGCGGGAGGAAGCCGCGATAGGCCAGCTCCAGCAGTGGCGTCACACCCGGCAGCGCGCCGAAGCGGCCGAGCCAGCGCCAACCCGGCAGGGCCTGCCAAAGGGCCACGAAAGCCGCTGCGCCGTGCAGCAGCTCGCCATTGGCGCGGCGCACATGGAAGCGCGCCAGATAGTCAGCGCGCGTGCGACCGTCCGTTGCGGGCAAGGGCGTGCTGGCATCACTGACATCGGCGTAGTCCACGCGCTGCGCTGCATTCAAAGGCACCAGATCACGGTAGACGGCTATTTCGCGCCGGCACAGCGGGCAGCCGCCGTCGTACAGCACGGTCAGCCCCTGGCAGCTTGGTTGGTTCGTTGACATGCCTGCATCATGCCGGCGGGCCGCCTACCTTGCCGGCAAGACGCGGATGCACGACCTGGCGATGCGGGCTTCGGTGTGCTTGTGCTCCTACAAGGCCCGCCTCTGGTTTGCGGTACCGTTTATATATATATGTTGTTCAGAGGTTTCTGCACTGATCCCATTCGTTCGCCTGCTGCTGAATGGCGGTTTTTCTCGCGTGCGCTTTGTGTTGCCTTTTCCATCAGCCTGACGGGCTGCAGCACGCTATGGGGCGACAAGCAGGCCCGGACTGAAGACGGTGCGGCGAGCGCTGCGCCCTCAGACGCACCCGTGCTGCAGCTGAAAGTGCAGGCACCTGCACCGCTGGACGATCTGCTCAACCGCCATCTGAGCCTGGCCCGTGTGAACCAGCAGGCGCGCGGTGAAAAGCTCAACGACGGCGAGCTGGAACGCCTGGTGGACCTGGCCCCCGCGCAAGCGCGCAGCCTGCTGGAAACCGAAGGCTATTTCAAGGCTGAGGTAACGGTTGAGTTGCAAACGGGTGAGTTGCAGGCCGGCGAACCGCCCCTGGTGCAGGTGCGCGTGGTGCCTGGGCCGCGGGTGCTGGTGGGGGAGCTCAATTTCCAGTTGCAGGGTGCGGCACAGGCCGGTGCCCAGGCCGGTCTGCCCCAAGCACAAGCTGCCCGCAGCGCTTTGCTCGAAGGCTGGCCGTTGCGCAGCGGCCAGGCTTTTCGCGATGCCGAATGGAGCCGCGCCAAGGCGATCACGGTGGCGAACTTTCGCGCGCAGGCTTATGTGGATGCGCAATGGCAGGACACGCAGGCGCGCGTGGATCTGGCGACCGACAAGGCAGACCTGAGCGGCACGCTGCAGAGCGGGCCCCTGTTTCGCGCGGGTGCCTTGCAGATACGCGGTCTGAAGTATCACGACCCCGAAGTGGTGGCCGCGCTGGCGAACTACGAAATCGGCGTGCCTGCCACCGAAGATTTTTTGCTGGATTTTCAGGAACGCCTGCAGCGCTCTGGCCTGTTCGAGCGTGCCAGCGTGACGATTGCCACACGCGCCGACGACCCGGCTGCTGCGCCCGTGAACGTGCGCCTGACCGAGCGGCCGCTGCAAGATGCCACGCTGGGCGTGGGCTTCAGTGCCAACCTGGGCGCCGAGGTGACCCTGGACCACGTGCACCGCCGCCCTTTCGGCTATGCCTTGCTGGCACGCAACGAATTCGACCTGGCGCAGAAGCGCCAAAAGTGGGTGGGCGAGTTGTCCACGCATGTGCTGCCCGGTCTGTATCGCAACCTCATCGGCGGTGCGGCCAGCTCTGAAAATTCAGACACCGACGACGTCACAAGCGCCAGCCTGCGCATCGGTCGGGCGCAGGAAACCAAGCGCATCAGTAGGCTGCTGTTCGTGGAAGCCGTGCGTTCGCTCACCCGCAGCGACGCCGGCACCACAGGCGCCAGCGCCGTCTCTGCGCAATACCACGGCATCTGGCGCAAGCTGGACGACCTGCTGTCGCCCACGCGCGGCCGCGTGTGGTCGGGCCAGTTCGGCTTGGGCCAGGCCAGGTCCAGCCCCGGTGGCAACGCGCCGTTCACGCGCTTGTACGGCAGGCTCAACGCCTACCTGCCGGTGGGCAACTGGTTCGGCCAGGCGCGCCTGGAAGTTGGCCAGGTGCTGGTGAAGGGCGACGTGCAGGTGCCTGAATCTCTGCGCTTTCGCGCCGGCGGCGACGATTCGGTGCGCGGCTACAGCTACCGGTCGCTGGCGCCCAGCGCCGACGGCATCGTCATCAGCGGCAAAGTGCTGTTCACTGCCAGCGCAGAGATGGCGCGGCCCATTGCCAGCCGCATCCCTGGCCTGCTGGGCGCGGTGTTTGTCGATGCGGGGCGGGCAGCCCAGGACTGGAACGATCTGCGGCCCGCTTGGGGCTATGGCATGGGCGTGCGTTACGGCAGCCCCGTCGGCCAGTTGAAAGTGGACCTGGCTTACGGCCAGGAAACGGGCCAGGTGCGGCTGCACCTGACGGTCGGCGTCCCTTTTTGAGCCTGATGAACAACGACGCGCCTGAACCCGGCACTGCGCCGAACGCCGGGCAGCCGTCGAAATCGTCCCCACGCCGCTGGCCCGTCTGGCCCGTTTGGGTGCTGGGCGGCATGCTGCTGCTGCTGGGCACGGCGCTGGCCGCCGGTGCCTGGCTGTGGCACAGCGGGCCGGCACAACTGCGGCTGCTGCAGACGGTGCCCGGTCTGAGCCTGCAGGGCGTGCAGGGCCGCCTGACGGGCGGCGCCTTCGCTGCCGAACGACTGCGCTGGCAGGGCAGCGGCACCACGGTGGAGATGGACGGCCTGCAGTGGCAGGGCCTGTCTTGGCGCTGGCGCCCGCATGCCGGCGCCTGGCTGGGGCTGACGCTGCAGTCGCCACAGGCGAGTGCGGTGCGCGTCATCAACCAGCCGCCCACCCCGGTCCCCGACAGCGCACCGCTGCAGGTGCCTGACAGCTTGCGCCTGCCGCTGGCCTTGTCACTGCCCCGCCTGCAGATTGGCTCATTTGTGCTCGACGGGCAGGAACTGTTCAGCGGCCTCCATGCCGACGTGGAACTGGCCGCAGATACCGGCGCCCGACACCGCATCAGCCAGCTGCGCCTGTCGCGCGGCGAACTGCAGGTCACGGGCGACGTGGACCTGGGCACTGACGGCGATTTGCCGCTGAACGCCAACATCGCCCTGGCCATGACTGCGGGCCAGCCCCTGGCATGGAATGCGACCGTGCAGGCCACCGGGCCGCTGCGCAAGTTGAAGGTTCTTGCCGATCTGAAGACAGAAGCCGGCGCCACGCTGGCCGCCCAGGCGGCTGTCACCGCATTCGATCGCTGGCCGCTGGCGGCACTGGCCGTGCAGGCCAGCGACCTGGACCTGTCGACGCTGGTGCCAGGTTTGCCGGTCACTGCACTGTCGGGCACGGCCCAACTGGATGACGTGACGCAGGGGCAGCCGCTGCGCTTGCTGCTGGCGCTGGACAACGCCCAACCCGGCCCCTGGGACGAGGGCCGGCTGCCGGTGCGCACGGCCAAGGGTGCGCTGCAGGGCCGGCCCAACGAGCCGGACCGGCTGGCTTTCGACGGCTGGGTGGTGGGCTTCGGCCGCAGCCCGGCCGACGGTCAGCTGGCACTGAACGGCGCCTGGCAGGGTGCGCAGCTGAATGTGCAGTTGGAATTGCAAGGCGTGCAGGCTGCGCAGCTGCACACCCAGTCTCCCAGCGCGGTGCTGGACGGCACGCTGGCGGTGCAGTTGTCGGGCCTGGCCGTGCCGGGTAGCCCAGTGGCCCAGACGCCTGTGGCAAGTCCGGCTGCTTCAAGTTCAGCTGCTGCGAGTTCGCCTGCAGCAGGTTCAACCGGCCCGCAGGCGCTGCAAGGCAGTGCCAAGCTGGACCTGCGCGGCCGTCTGGCGCCAACCAGTGCCGGCGCCAAGCCGCCGCCGCCGTTGAATGTGCGCAGCGACATCGCCTTCGGCTTGCCCGGCGATGGGGGGCTGCGCTTGCAGCTGCGCGATTTCACAGCCAGCGCCGGCAAGGCGCGCGCCGTGGCCACGCTGCAAGCCGTGCGTAACGCCGCCGGCGCATGGACTGCCAAGACCCAGGGCAAGCTGGACAACGTGGACCTGGCCGCCTGGTGGCCCGCTGCCAGCACCAGCGACCTGAACGGCGACTGGAAAGCCGACCTGCAACTGCCGGCGTTGGCCCAGGCCGCCACGGCCGACGCACTGCTGGCCGCGTTGCGCGGGCAGGCCGACGTCAGCCTTCAGCGCAGCCGGCTGGCGGGTGTGGCGGTGTCGGCCCAGGCCAGCCTGCTGGCGCAAGCCAAAGGCCTGCAGGTCGATGCGCGGCTTCAGGCAGCGGAGAACCGGCTGCAGCTCAATGGCCAAACTGATGCGCAAGGTACGCAACAGAACTGGCGCGCCGAGGTGGCAGCGCCTGCACTGAAGGCGCTGGCGCCGCTGTTGCAGCGCATTCCTGGCGCCCAGGGCTGGTTGCCGCAAGCCGGCGCCGCGCAGGGCACGGCGACGGCCAGCGGCGCCTGGCCAGCGCTGCGCAGTGCTGGCCAGATGCAGATCAGCGGCCTGCGCATGGTGCAGGGCCAGGTGGAAGAGGCCAGCGTGCGCTGGACCTTCAATGGCCTGACGCTGGACGCGCCGCTGTCGCTGAACGTCGAGGCGAGTGGCCTGGCGCAAGCGCAGCGCCGCATCGACCAGCTGACAGCGAGCCTGCAGGGCAGCTTGCGCGAACACCGCTTGCAGCTGGAGCTGAGCAGTCCCTTGCGCCCACCGGCCTGGACGGATGGTGCGCCCTCCGCAGTGGCCTCTGCCGCCATTGCTGCATCGGCAATTCCAGCCGAAGGCCCTGCGCCGGGTTCCACGCTGCGTCTGGACGCGCAGGGCCGCTGGCAGCCCGCCGCCACTGCAGCCAAGAACGCCCCGCTGCTGGGCGCCGGCCAATGGCAGGGCCGCGTGAACACGTTGCGCGCCGGCCCCCGTGGTCCCGCTGCCGCCACAGATCCAGCGCCCTGGCTGCAGGCCAGTGACCTGGTCGCCAGCGTGACCCTGAACGCCCAGACGCAAGCCACACAGGCCATGCTGGCGCCGGGTCGCATCGAAGCCTTCGGCGGCGCCCTGGCCTGGCAGCAGGCCCAGTGGCAGGCGCCAGAGCAGCCCGGCGGTGCGCCGCGCATGGATCTGCAAGCGCAGCTGGAGCCGCTGCGGGTGGCACCCATCCTGGCCAGGCTGCAGCCCGAATTCGGCTGGCAAGGCGACCTGGTCATTGCGGGCAAAGCCGTGGTGCGCAGCGGCGCGCGTTTCAATGCCGACATCGCGATCGAACGCCAAGGCGGCGACCTGAGCCTGACCATCGGCGGCGGCAAGCGCCAGCTGGAACTGAGCACGCTGCGTGTGGCGCTGGTTGCAAGCGACGGCAAGTGGGTGGCGTCGCAGGCGCTGGTGGGCCGGCAGATCGGTGTCTTCGGTGGCAGCCAGACGCTGCAGACGAGTGCTGACGCGGCTTTCCCCCCAGCGCCTACGCCACTGGCAGGCGGGCTGTCGCTGCGCGTGGCCGATGCCGGCATCTGGGCGCCCTGGCTGCCACCGGGCTGGCGCCTGGGCGGCGCGGTGGCGGCCACGGTCTCACTCGGCGGCACGCTGGGTGATCCCACAGCCAAAGGCGAGCTGCTGGGCGAAAAGCTGCAGGCGCGCAATATCTTCGAGGGCATCAACCTGCAGGAAGGCACGTTGCGCGTGCTGCTGGACACGCGCCAAGCCGTGATCGAGACCTTCCGCTTCCAGGGTGCCGACAAAGGTACGCTGAGCCTGCAGGGCAGTGTCAACTACGCCGCCGCGCCGCAGGCCGACCTGAAGCTGGTGCTGGACAAATTCCGCGCGCTGGACCGTGTCGACCGGCGTGTGTCCGTCAGCGGCAAAGCCGACATCGGTTTGAAGGCAGGCCGCTTGTCGGTGCGCGGCAACCTGGGCATCGACGAAGGCCTGATCGATGTCACTGCTGCCGATGCGCCTTCGCTCAGCGACGACGTGCTGGTGGTGGGCCGCACGGACGCACAGGGCCGCCCGGTGTTGGCAGACGACGGAGGCGCTGCTGCGAAAAGCGGCGTGCTGGCCGGCGCCGACCTGGACTTGCGCCTGTCGCTGGGCGAAGACTTGCGCCTGCGCGGCCGTGGCCTGGACACACGGTTGAGTGGCCAGTTGCGCATCAGCACCAACAGCGCGGGCAAGCTGCAGGTGCGCGGTGCGGTCAACACCGTCGAAGGCACCTACACCGCCTACGGCCAGAACCTGGCCATCAGGCGCGGCAGCATCAATTTCTCAGGCAACGTAGCCAACCCCAGGCTGGACATCCTGGCCTTGCGGGCTGATCTGGACAACCCCGTGGGCGTTGCCGTCAGCGGTTTTGCCGTTGACCCGAGGGTGCGGCTGTACAGCGAACCCGACCTGCCCCAGGTGGACCAGCTCACCTGGCTGCTGACTGGTCAACCGCCGCAAGGCCAGGGCAGGAACGAGACCGCGCTGCTGCAGCGCGCTGCGCTGGCCCTGCTGGCCGGCGACAAGGGGGCCAGCGACGAAGGCTTCTTGCAGAAGCTGGGTCTCGACCAGTTCGGTGTCGGCCGCAGTGATGGCGGCGACACCGTGGTCACCATCGGCAAGCAGCTGTCCAAGCGCTTGTCGGTGGTTTACGAGAAAGGCCTGTCTGCTGCCGGCGGCACCTGGGCCTTGCTCTACCGCGTGGCAGGCCGCACGACACTGCGCGCCCGCACGGGGGTGGAGAACGCGGTGGAAGTGATCTGGAGCTGGCGCTGGGACTGAACCTGCCAGCCCAGCAACGCATCAGTCTGACACGGCGAATCCGAACACCTGGCCGTAGAACGCCAGCTCGGCCTGCAGGCTGGCAGCGATGGTGGCCTGCCGCCGAAACCCATGGCCTTCGCCTTCATAGGTGTGGTAGGCCACCGGCACGCCCTGGGCACGCAGCGCTTCGACCATGACCAGGCTTTGCGATGGCGGCACCACGCGGTCTTCCAGCCCCTGGAAGAAGATCATGGGCACGCGGATGCGGCCGACGTGGTGCAAGGGTGAGCGTGCGGCGTAGACCGCGTCGCGCGTGGCCGGCGCTGCCACCAAGGTGGCGGTGTAGCGCGACTCGAACTTGTGCGTGTCGGCGTCCAGCCCCGCCAGGTCGCTGACGCCGTAATGGCTGGCGCCGGCAGCGAACACGTCATGGAAGGCCAGCGCGCACAGCGTGGTGAAGCCGCTGGCGCTGCTGCCGCGGATGGCCATGCGCCGGGCATCGACCCAGCCCTGGGCGGCGACGAATTGCGCACCCGCCACACAGTCTTCCACATCAACCACGCCCCACTGGCCGTCCAGCAAGCGGCGATAGGCGCGGCCGAAGCCGCTGCTGCCGCCGTAGTTCACGTCCAGCACGGCGAAGCCCCGGCTGGTCCAGAACTGCAGAGCCAGGCGCAGGCTGCCAGCGCTCATCGACGTGGGCCCGCCGTGGCTGGTGACGATGAGCGGCGGCAGTTCGCCCGCAGGTGCGGCGAAATCGGGGTTGCAGGGCGGGTGAAAGAAGGCATGCGCCATGCGTCCGCCAGCAGACGGGTAAGTCAGGGTTTGCGGCGCAGAGATCAAGGCCGCTGATGGCGGATCGGCCAGGCTGCTGGCCAGTACCAGGGTGGCACCCGTTTCCACGTCGACGCGGATGATTTGCTCGGCCGTGGTGGCGCTGGCCGCCTGCACGACGATGCAGCCCGGGCCAGCGCGCAGCTCGGTGATGTCGCTGATGTCACTGATGTCACTGCAGGGGCCAGACAGGGAGCTGACTTCAGTCGCAGCGCCGGGCCGCAAGCGGATGCGCAGCAGCCGGCTCAAGCCCTTGTCGATGACGGCTGCGGTGATCTCGTCATCCGCAGTGAAGCCGTAAAGCGACTGACCGAAGACCCACATCGGCCGCGCGAACTCGGCTTCCATGGGGCACACCGGCTGCAGGGTGTCGCTGCGCTCATGGTTTGCAGTTTGTGCCGTATCCACGCGGTACAGGTTCCACCAGCCGCTGCGGTCAGAGACCACGAAGAGCTCGCCTTGGGGTGACCACAGTGGCTGCGCCAGCGCTTCTGTCGGGCCGCCGGCCATACGCCGGGCGCCTTGTGTGCGGCCCGCAGCGTCTACCGTGGCCAGCCACAGCTCGCAGCCCTGCCAGGGCATTTGCGGGTGGTTCCAGGCCAGCCAGGCCAGTTGCTGACCGCTGGGCGACAAGCGTGGTGCGGCGTAGAAATCCATGCCCTCGGCCAGGGTCCAGGCGGCGCCGGTTTCATCGTCGCCCGTATCGTCGCTCGTGTCGTCGCCCGTACCGTCGCTCTCACTGTCGCCCTGGATCGGCTCAGCGGGCAAGCTCACGAGACTGTTGCGCGGCTCGGCTGCGCCTGTGCCGTGGTCTTCGCGTACGGCCAACAAGCGGCCACGTTGCGCGTCGAACTCCAAGTCGGCGTGGCGCAGGGTGCTGGCGTCGCCGGCGGCCAGTGGCTGCGGCGGCGCATCGCCTTGCTGGGTGTAAACGCGGCCGTTCGTGAAGTGCGTGAAGAACAGCCGCTCGCCCACCGCGATACAGGCGCCGCCGCCGTATTCATGCACGCGGCTGCGCAGGTTGAATTCGGCGGGGGTGAGGGTCTGCAGGCGGCCAGCGTCCCAGCGCTGTGCCACCACGCGGCCGCCTTCTGCCGGCAGGCCTTCGAGCCAAACAACGCTGGTGCCTGCAATGCGCGGCGCAGACACGGGGCGCACACCGGCGGCCACTTTGTCTGCAGTCAAGGATGAATGCCAGCTGCCGCAAGGCGCGGTGTCCTGGAGTGGATTGCGTGGCGTGATGGTCATGGCTTCATCATCGCATCGGCGGCGCGAAAGCGCGCCACCCCCAGAACAGCCTGGTGGCGATGGTGACTGCGCACAGCGCGGCAAACACATAGGCCAGCGGCACGAACAGCGCCGGCCACAGGCACATGGCCACGAAGAAGGCCAGCGTCTCGGTGGCCTCGGTCAGGCCGCCCAGAAAGTAGAACGACTTGTTCGGGTAGGCCGCGCTTTGCAGCCCGCGCTTGGCAGCGATCACGGCGAATGCCAGGAACACCGTGCCCGTGCCTACGAAAGCAGCCAGCAGCACGGCGGCCGCCAGTGCGTTGCTTGCAGGATCGGCCAGTGCAAAGGCCAATGGAATGGCGGGGTAGAACAGGAAGTCCAGACTGATGTCCAGAAACCCGCCGCGATCGGTGGGGCCGTGGATGCGTGCCACGGCGCCGTCCAGCCCGTCGAACAGGCGCGACAGCAGGATCAGGGCCGCGCCGAGTAGCCAAGCTTGCCAGACGATCGCCGCAGCGGCGCCCCAGCCCACCGCCAAGCCGATGAAACTGAGCGTATCGGCATTGCAGCCAGCCCGCGCCAGCGCACGCGCCAGGCGGTCGATGAGGGGGCGGATCAGTGCGCCGGCTGCGCGGTCCAGCATGTGGGGGCTTGAGTGCTCGCTTATTTGCTGGCGTTGCGCGCTGGCGTTACTCGCCGGCGCTCGCCGCGCGCGCTGCTGCGGCTTGTTCAGCCTGCTTCAAGCCTGCCATGATCTTGGCCTGATCTGCCTTGGCCTTGTCTGCTTGCGTGGCTTGCAGCTTGCCGACAGCAGCAGCGGTGCCCGCCACTTCAGCGCCGCAAGCGGACAAGCCGGACAAGCCCGGCAGGCAAACCACGGTGGCCAGGATTCGCAAGAAACGGTGCATGGTGGCTTCCTTCGGTCGATGCCGCCTGAGCATACGACCGAAGCCCGGCGCACCCGTTGCGCACGGCATCTGCTCTGCAAACGCTCGGATAGCGCTGCGCCAGCTCGATTTGCCTGCCCGCCGGCCTGGCGACCGCGTTCCAGCCCGACGACGTGCCTTCGTAGAAAGGGATGCCGCCGTACAAGGCTGGAAACCGCGCGTAGCCGGGAGGTTGCCCGCACCTTCTGGCGTGGTGGCACCGGTGCTGTCGCTTTTCAAAATGCCCCTGTCCCTGAGCGGGGTCACGAACCTCGGGGCCTCGCGGGGGAAGAAGTGGTTTTGTTGAACCACGCCACCTCAGCCCAGCTTGTCCTGCGTCTTCGTATCGAAGTCGTTGGCCTCGTGCCTTTCGTGCAACTGCTCTGCCGGCTCGCCCCAGGCGCGGTTGACCATGCGGCCGCGCTTCACCGCTGGGCGCTGCGCCATCGTGCCGGCCCAGCGCTGCACATGCTGGTAGTCCTGCACCTGCAGGAATTCGGCCGCGTTGTAGAGCTGGCCCAGCACCAGGCCGCCATACCAGGGCCACACGGCGATGTCGGCGATGCTGTAGTCGTCGCCCGCCAGAAACGCGTGATCAGCCAGGCGCCGGTCCAGCACATCGAGCTGGCGCTTGGTTTCCATGGCGAAGCGGTCGATGGGGTATTCCATCTTGCTCGGCGCGTAGGCATAGAAATGGCCGAAGCCACCGCCCAGATAAGGCGCGCTGCCCATCTGCCAGAAAAGCCAGCTCATGGCTTCAACGCGCGCCGCGGGATCTGTCGGCAACAGGGCGTCGAACTTCTGCGCCAGGTACAGCAGGATCGCGCCACTCTCGAACACGCGCTGCGGTGTCGCGATGCTGTGGTCCATCAACGCAGGAATCTTCGAGTTCGGGTTGACCTGGACGAAGCCGCTGCCGAACTGGTCACTGTCCTGGATGCGGATGATCCAGGCGTCGTATTCAGCGCCGGCATGGCCCAAAGCCAGCAGTTCTTCCAGCATCACCGTCACCTTCACGCCGTTGGGCGTGGCCAGTGAATACAGCTGCAACGGGTGGCGGCCCACGGGCAGCACCTTGTCGTGCGTGGCCCCGGCGATGGGCCGGTTGATGCTCGCGAACTGGCCGCCGTTGGGCTGCTCCCAGGTCCAGATGCGTGGGGGGGCGTAGGTGGGATCGGCGGTGGGGGTGGGGGTGGGGGTGTCACTCATGCAGGCGACTCTATGCCAACGTGCGGCATGCCAACATCGCGCGGTTCCTTTGACCGAGAGCCGACATGTTCCGACAGAAGTATCTGAACTACGCAGAAATCATGAGCCAGCTGCAAGCCTGGGCGGCTCAGCACCCAGGGCTGGCCCACCTGGGCAGCCTCGGCACCAGCGCCAGCGGTCGCGACATTCCGCTGCTCACCATCGGCCTGGACCCCGAACGAGCCCGCCCTGCGGTGTGGGTGGACGGGAACATGCATGCCAGCGAGGTTTGTGGTTCCAGCGTCGCCCTGGCCATTGCCGAAGACGTGCTGGCGCTGCACGGCGGTGCCGACACGATTGGCGGCAAATCTTTCCCCGCGCACATGGCGCAGGCGCTGCGCGACAGCTTGTTCTACATCGTGCCCCGCATCTCGCCCGACGGTGCCGAAGAGGTGCTGAGCCTGGGCCGCTATGTGCGCAGCAGCCCGGTGGACGAGCGCGCCAACCAGGGCCACGCGTATTGGAAAGCGGCTGATGTCGACGGCGACGGCCAGATCGGTTCGATGCGTCAGCAAGACCCGGCCGGCGAACTGGTGGAACTGCGCGGTGACGACGGGCAGCCGCTGGTGCCCGCCGTGATGGTGGCGCGCCAGCCGGAAGACGCGGGCCCCTACTTCCGCCTGTATCCCGAGGGCCTGATCGCCAACTACAACGGCCGCAGCATCCCGGACCCCTACTACCTGGGCGACAACGAATACGACTTCAACCGCAACTTCCCCTACAGCTGGGCGCCTGAACCGCAGCAGGCCGGCGCCGGCCCCTACCCCGGCAGCGCGCCTGAAACCCGCGCCGTCATCGACTTCGCCACGCGCCACCCCAACATCATGGTGTGGCTGAATCTGCACACCTTCGGCGGCGTGCTCATCCGCCCGCTGGGCGACAAGCCCGACAGCAAGATGAACCCAGACGACCTGGGTGTGTTCGAGCAGGTCGAAGCCTGGATGACCGAGCACACCGGTTACGCCACGGTGAGCGGCTTTCATGAATTTCTGTACGAGCCCGACAAGCCGCTGCACGGCGACCTGAGCGACTACGCCTACCACCAGCGCGGCGCGCTGGCCTATGTGGTGGAACTGTGGGACGTGTTCAAGCAGCTGGGCATCGAACGCAAGAAGCCCTTCGTAGACCACTACTCGAAGTTCTCGCGCACGGACATGCGCGCCCTGGCGGCTTTCGACGAGGCGCACAACGCCGGGCGCATCTTCGGCGCCTGGCGCAGCGCGCAGCACCCGCAACTGGGTGCCGTGGAGGTCGGTGGCTTCGACCCACGCGTGGGCATCTGGAACCCGCCGTACGAGCGTCTGGCAGAAACCTGCGCCACGCAGAGTGCCGCCTTCCTGCGCGTGGCCGCGCTGCTGCCGAGGCTGCAACTGGAAGTGGTGGCGCAGCACAGGCAAGCAGGCCACACGCGCATCGACATCCGCATCAGCAACCACGGCTACCTGGCCAGCTACGGCCTGGCTTCAGCCAAGAGCTTGCCGCACAGCGAGCCGCTGCGATTGAAAGCCCACAGCGAAAGCGACAGCCTGTGCTTGCTGGCGCCCGGTGAAGCGGTACTGGACATCGGCCACCTGGAAGGCTGGGGCGGCGGTCTGTATGGCGGGCCCAGCGTGTTCGGCCCCTGGACGCGCGGCAACGGCTACCAGCGCCTGGTCAGCCTGGTGGTGGCGGGGCAGGGCACGCTTCAGGTGGAAGTGGCGAGTTGCCGCGTGGGCACGCACACACTGCGCATCGATGTGGACTGACGTACACCAAATGCACTGCGGTTCCACGCGCGCGGCCAAGAGCGTTTGCACACTGTCAACGCACCGGCATTTCGCACCCCGCCAACGAGGTGTTCGATGCCGACAGGCCGTCGAAGTGCAGTTTGCACGGGCGCCATTCAATGACCGCAAGGCGGGCAGCAACCCACTGCGGCGCGAGCTGGTGGTGCCGGCTGGGGCCACCGGCTATGCCCGCTTCGACATCTTGCCGCCATCGCAGGTGTTGGTCATCGCCGCGCGCTGTCAGCGCGGATACGATCACCACTGAGCCTGGTGTCTGCGCCGGGCCCTGCGGCTCAGTTCAGCTGCCGCGCCAGTTCAGCCGCCTTGGCTTCGTAGTAGCTGGCAGACGCCGGCTGGCCGGTGTTGCGATAACGCGTGGCCAGTTCGCGTGCCGCCTGGCTGGCCACATCGAATGCCTGGATGAGCGTGTTGCGGTCGCCATCGTCTTTGCCGCTCTCCGCGCGCCCACCCGCGTCGAAGCGCCCGGCGATGAAGCCTTCGTCAAGCACTTCCACCACGCCCAGCAGCGGCGCGCCATCGCCGAAGGTGCCGAAGAAGCTGCGCACCACGCGGCCGCCCGCGTAGGCGCGCAGGATGCCGCTGCCTTGGGCCAGCCCGTTGCCGCAATAGCCAGACCAGTTCAGCCCGGTGGCCGGGAAGCCCGCAGGCGGCATGAACTTGCAAGCCGCGGGCCCGGCCAGCAGCGGCTTCTGCCCTTGGGCTTGCGCAGCCCCTGCCAACAGTAACGCCACTGCCAGGGCCGAAGAAAAACGCCAGGCCCTCACAACAGCTTCGGCGCCCAGGCTTCGATCAAGCGCTGGCTGGCCTCGAAATGCATGCCGTCTTCGGTGCGAAAAGCCGCGCCCCAGAACCAGCCGTGGCGGTTGAAGATCGGGGCGATCACGGTCAGCCCATATTGCACTTGGTCGTTGCCATAAACATCCAGCGTGCCGTTCAATGTCAGGTCGATGGCCGTGCCCCAGGAATGGTTGGAGATGCTGCGTGTGGAGCCGCGCACCCAGCGGCAGCACAACATGCCGGCCGTGCCCAGGGCGCGGTAGACCTGCGGCTGCTCGGCCTGGATGTCGATCATTACCGCCTTCATGCTCAGCACCGCTGGCACCAGGCCGGTGACGCGAAACGGGCCGACCGAGTCGAGCACGGTATTGCGCCGCAGGCGCGGCAGGCTGGGCGGCCTGCACATGTTGCTGTAGTCGCCGCCGCGCGGGTCGCCGATGAGTTCGAGCATCAGCCGGTTGTTTGCCGACTTCAGCCCGAGATTGATGGTGTTCGCCGCCGGGCGCGGCACGGTGCGGGTGAGCGCCGGTGCTGCGGGGGCGGGCGTGATCGTGGGCGTGGGCGTGGGTGAGACCGGCTGGGTCACGACGGCGCGGAACGTCCCTGAGAGGTTCTTCCAGCTGCGCCCGCCCGGGTCGATGCGGCCATCGGGCTTGACCATGAACCCGCTCTGGAAATCCAGGATGCCGGCGATGGTGTTCTTGCCGCAGATGCCGTCGGCATCACCCAGTTTGGCGAAGCCTCTGGCCAGCAGCAGCTGCTGCACCCGCTTGACGTCGGGCGGCAGATTCTTTCCGCCGCGGCCTACGGCCTGGCGTATGACTGGTTCAGCCATGGCGACTCCTGGCGACTACCGAAAATGCCTGCCGTGTTCAAGCGCCATGCCTTGCGTCAAAGCGGTTGAAAGCCACTGACCTTGATGATCTTCGCCCAGGTGGCCGTGTAGGCGCGCTCGCGTGCCGCCAGTTGCGCCGGCAGCATGTGCGCCACGCTCAAGCCCATGGCGGTCAGCCGTTCGCGCACCTCGGTCTGTGCCAGCACCTTGGCCATGGCGTTTGAGAAAGCATCGACCGTGGCGGCTGGCGTGCCCGCCGGCCCGAACACGCCGTAGTACGGCAGTTCCTCGAAGCCGCTGATGCCGCTTTCAGCCAGCGTGGGCACGTCGGGCAGGAGGGCCTGGCGCTGTGCACCCATGACAGCCACGATGTGCAGCTTGCCGGCGCGGTGGTTTTCGATGAAGTCAGGGATGCTGCCCACACCCGAAGCAATCTGGTTGCCCAGCATGTCCTGCATCATCGGCGCGCTGCCGCGGTAGGGCACGGGGATCAGGTCCAGGCCCGACTTCTGCGCCATGACCTTGACCAGAAACTCAGGCACCGAAGCGGGTGCCGGCACGCCTACCGAGCCCCTGCCACTGCCCGTGGCCTTGACCCAGGCGAAGTACTCGCTCATGGTCTTGGCCGGCGTGCCGCCGCTCAAAGCCAGCGCGTTGGCAAAGCTGGCGAAACCGGCCATGGGAACGAAGTCGCGCGCGGGGTCGAATCCAGGGTTCTTCACCACCAGGGGCAGGATGCTGACGGTGTGGTCGTGGCTCAGGAACAGCGTGGTGCCGTCTGGCGCGGCTGCTTTCAGCGCTTGCGCGGCCAGCTGCCCGCCCGCGCCGGCCTTGTTTTCGACGATCACTTGCGCGCCCAGTGCATCCTTCAGACGCTCGGCCAGCAGCCGGGCGATGGCATCGGTGCCGCCGCCTGCCGGAAAGCCCACCAGCAGGCGCACGGGTGGCCCGCTTTGCGCGCGCAGGTGCAGTGCGGGGAAGGCCAGCAAGGGCGTGGCGGTGGCCAGCTGCAGCAGCCGGCGGCGGGGGATGGGCTTCATCGTCATGGTGTTGCGCGCCGCGTGGTGTGGTGTTGAAAATGTACAGTGCAAGCATTCAAAAACACCCATGGAGCGAACATGAACCAAGCGCTTTACGACCAGGGCCTGGCGACGCGCCGCGAGGTGCTGGGCGCTGAATATGTGGACGCAGCCATTGCCAACGCCGACGATTTCAGCCGCGATCTGCAAGCCATGGTGACGCAATACGCCTGGGGTGAAATCTGGAACCGCCCGGGGCTGGACAGGCGCACGCGCAGCCTGCTGAACCTGGGCATGCTCACCGCGCTGAACCGCCCGCACGAGCTGCGCCTGCACCTGCGCGGTGCCTTGCGCAACGGCGTGACGAAAGACGAGATCCGCGAAGTGCTGATGCAAACCGCCGTCTACTGTGGCGTGCCTGCCGCCATGGACAGCTTTCGGCAGGCGCGCGAGGTGTTCGAAGAGATGGGCGTCTGAGCTTCAGGCGGGTTTTTCGCGCCACAGCGTGCGCAAGGCCCACACCCCCAGCAGCGGCCCCAGCCCCAGCCACGGCAGCACGCTGGAAAGCGGCGCCACAGCAGCCCAGCGCACGAAGAACTCGATGCTGACGATCGAGATCGCAAAACCCAGGCAGGTGGTGAAGGTCAGCACACTGCCCAGCGCTTCTTGCGGCGCGTTGCGTGCCGTCAGCGCCGACAGCTGGGGTGAATCGCCGGCCACGGTGATGCCCCAGACCACCAGCCACAGTGCGAACAGCGCATCCGGCGCGCCCAGCGCCCAGGGCGCGATGGCGCAGCACACGCCGCTGGTGGCCAGTTGCGTGGCAGCCACGCGCGCGCTGCCGTAGCGCTTGACCAGCGCGCCCCCGGCCACGCAGCCCAAGGCGCCAGCACCCAGCACCGCAAAAGCCGACCACGACAGTGCAGCGCCCTGCATTCTGGTTGCCAGGATCAGCGGTATCAGCACCCACAGCGTGTACAGCTCGACCATGTGGCCGAAGTAACCGCCGGCCGAAGCGCGCACGCGGGGCGATGTCCAGAGCGTTCCCAGCGCTTTCATGTGCGTGCGAAACCCGGGCAGCCGCGCTGGCCCCGCTGGCCCCGACGCTACAACGCCGGGTGCATCGGGCAGGCCATGAGCCACCAGCAAGCCCGCCCCAGCCGCCAGCAGCGCCACGCCCACCATCACGCCACCCCAGGGCAGGCTGCCTGGCGGAAAAGCAGCCAGGACGCCGCGCAAGGCATGCGGTATGGCCGAGCCCAGCACCAGCGCCCCCACCAGCCAGCCCAGCGCCTGGCCCAGGCCGCCGCCGCCCGCGCCGGGCCGGCTGGGGTACCACTGCGCGGCGATCTTCATGCCCACCGGATAGATGCCCGCCAGAAAAAATCCGGTGGCACCGCGCAGCCAGAACAGCGCCGTCAAGCCGCCCGTCGACAGCGCCGCAGCCAGTGCGGCCAGCGTGCACAGCGCTGCGGCCAGGGCGCACAGCAGGAACACACGCCGCGCGTTGTAGCGGTCGGCCACACCGCCCAATGCGAAGACCAGGGTGCCCAGGATGAAGCCGCCCTGCACGGCAGACGTGAGCGTGCCCAAGGCGCTGTCGGGCCAGCCGTGGGCTTGCTGCAGATCGGACATCACGGCGTTGACGGCAAACCAGGGGCTGGTACCCGCAAACTGCGCCAGCACCAGCCTGGGCAAAACATGCTTGGGCGCCAGCGCCTGGGGGTTCGTCATGCGCGGATTCTCAGGCTGCATCAAGCCGCGTTGGCTTGTGCCCAGGGCGCACGCGCCAGTTCCAGCGCCAGAAAGTCGCTCAGCGCCTGGGTGCGCTCGGGCACAGGCCGCAGCGGGTCGCGCGGCGGCGTGACGAAGTGAACATCGGCGTCGCCCGCGGCCCAGCCGGGCAGCACATGCACCAGCCGCCCGGTTTGCACGAGGGCCTGCACGTCCCACCAGGAACGCAAGGCCAGGCCGGCGCCGGCCAGAGCCCAGTCGCGCGCCACCTCACCGAGGTTGCATGCCAAAGGGCCGCGCACGCGTACCGACTGTGTGCGCGCGTCCTGCAACGCTTGAAGCCGCCACAAGCCATGCGGGCCTTCGCCTTCGTGCACCACCAGGCAGTCGTGGCTGGCCAGGTCGGCTGGGGTTTGCGGCCAGCCGGCGCGTGCCAGATAGGCTTTGGACGCCACCACCACGCGGCGGTTGCTGGCCAGCCGGCGCGCCACCAGCGCCTCCTTGCGCGGCCGCCAAAGCCACACGGCGGCATCGAACTGCGGGCCGATGGCGGGTCTCATTTCAGGCAGGTGGTCCAGCAGATGCATCTCGATCTGCACCTGCGGGTGCCGTTTGGAAAACCGCTGCAGCAAGGGCGCCAGGCACAGCCGGCCGAAGCCGCTGCTGCTGGCCAGCCGAATGCGGCCGGCCAGTGCAGCCGCGGCGCTGCGGCCTGTGCTCTCTTCGCGCAAGCTGCTTTCCAGCGCTGCCCAGGCCGCCAGCAGTGGCCCGCCCTGGGTGCAGGCCAGGGTGCCGGCCGCCGTCAGGCTGACATGGCGCGTGTTGCGCTGCACCAGGCGCAGGCTCAAGCGCGCTTCCAGCGCCGCCAGGCGCTTGGTCACTGCGGGTGGCGCCAGGTCCAGCGCGCGCGCGGCGCCTGCCAGGCTGCCGCTCTCAGCGATGTGCATCAGCAACTGCAGGTCAGCCGGAGTCAACACGCTGGTCACGGGTGTTTCTTTTCTGGAAATATTGTGTGGCCCGATGATGCCTTGCGCGCGAGGCGGCAGCGTGCCGACAATGCGCCATGCAATCCACACTTCTCAGCGGCTTTGCGCTGCATCGCCTGCAGCATGGCGGCGTCCATCTGCAAGTGCGTACTGCCGGCAGCGGGCCGCCCCTGCTGCTGTTGCACGGCCACCCGCAAACGCAGGCCATGTGGCATGCCGTGGCCCCGGCGCTGGCGGCGCGCCACAGCGTGGTGCTGATGGACTTGCGCGGCTATGGCGATTCGGACCGGCCGCCTTCAACACCCGACCACGCCACGTATTCAAAACGCGTGATGGCCGCCGATGCCTTGGCCGTGATGCAGCAGCTGGGCCACACGCGTTTCGACGTGCTGGCCCATGACCGCGGCGCGCGCGTGGCGCACCGCCTGGCGCTGGACCATCCAGCCGCCGTCCACCGCCTGATGCTGCTGGACATCGCACCCACGCTGGCCATGTACGAAGGCACGACACGCGCTTTCGCTTTGGCCTACTGGCACTGGTTCTTCCTCGTCCAGCCAGCACCCTTGCCCGAACGCTTGATCGAAGCCGATCCTGCGGCTTACCTGCGCGACTTGATGGGCCGCCGCGACAGCGGCATGCAGGTGTTCGACCCGCATGCCTGGGCTGAGTACGAACGCTGCATCGCCCTGCCCGGCACGGCCAGCGCCATGTGCGAGGACTACCGCGCCGCAGCCGGCATCGATCTGGACCACGACCGCGCCGACCGCGCCGCCGGCCATCGCGTGCAGGCCCCGCTGCATCTGCTGTGGGGCGCAAACGGCGTGGTGGCGCGCTGCTTCGACCCGCTGGCGCTGTGGCGCCAGGCAGCGGTGCAAGTCAGCGGCCAGGCACTCCCCTGCGGCCACTACATCGCCGAAGAAGCGCCGTTGGCGCTGCTGTCTGCAGCCGAAGAATTCTTCACCCCCGAGAAAGACGCGCCATGACCAAGCACCGCATTGCAGCCATCGCCGGCGACGGCATCGGCCAGGAAGTCATGCCCGAAGGCCTGCGCGTGCTGGACGCTGCCGCCCGGTGTTTCGGCATCGACATCGAGATCGAGCACTTTGACTTCGCCAACTGCGACTACTACGCCCGCCACGGGCAGATGATGCCGGCCGACTGGAAAGACCAGCTCGGCGGCTTTCAAGCCATCTTCTACGGCGCCGTGGGCTGGCCCGACACGGTGCCCGACCATGTCTCGCTGTGGGGCAGCTTGCTGAAATTCCGGCGCGAGTTCGACCAGTTCGTCAACCTGCGCCCGGTGCGCCTGATGCCCGGCATCCGCAGCCCGCTGGTCGATCGGCAAGGCCAGCCGCTGGCGGCCGGCGCCATCGACATGCTGATCGTGCGCGAGAACACCGAAGGCGAATACAGCAGCGTGGGCGGGCGCATGTTCGAAGGCACCGACCGCGAAATCGTGACGCAGCAAACGGTGATGACGCGCCACGGCGTAGACCGCGTGCTGAAGTTCGCGTTCGAGGCCGCCATGCGACGCCCGCGCAAGAAGCTCACATCAGCCACGAAGAGCAATGGCATCGCCATCACCATGCCCTACTGGGACGAGCGCGTGGCGGCGATGGCGCCGCAGTACCCGGGCGTGGCCGTGGACCAGTTCCACATCGACATCCTTTGCGCGCACTTCGTACAGAAGCCGCAGCACTTCGATGTGGTGGTGGCCAGCAACCTGTTCGGCGACATCCTGTCCGACCTGGGCCCTGCCTGCACCGGCACCATCGGCATTGCGCCTTCTGCCAACCTGAACCCCACGCGGCAGTGGCCCAGCCTGTTCGAGCCCGTCCACGGCTCGGCGCCCGACATCGCCGGGCGCGGAGTCGCCAACCCCATCGGGCAGATCTGGAGTGCAGCGTTGATGCTGGATTTTCTGGGCCACACGGCTGCGCACGACGCTGTCGTGCAGGCCATCGAAGCGCTGCTGGCCGATGCGCACGCGCCGCGCACGCCCGACCTGGGCGGCAGCGCAGGCACGGCTGATGTGGGCCGCGCGATTGCTGAAATGATTGCGCGATCCGTTGAACAACAGGCCGCCAGCGGCTGATCAGGACTTCGCCCCGCAGGGATACTGTGGGCATGGACTTCGTCAACGTGCCGTTGTTTGCGGCTTCCACCCTGGTTTTCGTCAGCGTGCTGGCCGGTTTGTTCTCGGCCCGCATCGGGTTTTCTTTCCTGCTGGTATTCCTGATGGCCGGGGTGCTGGCCGGTGAAGAGGGGGTGGGCGGCTACCGCTTCGACGACTTCCGCCTGAGCTTCTGGGTGGGCAATACCGCGCTGGCCATCATCTTGCTGGACGGCGGCTTGCGCACGCCGTTTTCCACCTTCCGCACGGGGCTGAAGCCGGCGTCTGTGCTGGCCACCCTGGGGGTGCTGGTGTGTGCCGGCATCACGGCCGCTGCCGGCGTTTTCTTCGTCGGCCTGACCTGGGGTCAGGCCCTGCTGCTGGGTGCCATCGTGGGCAGCACCGACGCCGCGGCGGTGTTTTCCTTGCTCACGCGTTCCGGCGTGGTGTTGAACGAGCGCGTGGCGGCCACGCTGGAAATCGAGTCTGGGGTCAACGACCCCATGGCGGTATATCTGACGCTGAGCTTCATCGCCCTGCTGGGCGGCTCGGGCGTGGTACTGGGTGCCAACGATTCGGTCTGGCAGACGATGGCGATGGGGTTTGCAGAACAGTTCGGCTGGGGCGCCCTGATTGGCCTGAGCACCGGGTTCGCGATGGCCTTTTTGTTCAAGCGCGTGGCCGCGCGAGACGCCAGCGGCGGCCTGCTGGCGCTGCTGGTGGGTGCGGGTGGCCTGTCGGTGTTTGCGGGAACGAGCTGGCTCGGTGGTTCGGGCTTTCTGGCCATCTACCTGTTCGGCCTGATCGTGGCCAACCGCGCGGCGGCCGAGGTCGCACCCATCATGGCGGCCATGGACGGCTATGCCTGGGGCGCGCAGGCCGGCATGTTCTTGCTGCTGGGTCTGCTGGTCATGCCTTCGCAACTGCTGCTGCACTGGGCGCAGGCGCTGGCGGTGGCCGCCGTGCTGATCCTGGTCGCGCGGCCGGCGGCGGTGTGGCTGTGCTTGTGGCCCTTTCGCTTCAGCGCCCGCGAAACCTGGTTCATCAGCTGGGTCGGCCTGCGCGGCGCGGTGCCCATCGTGTTGGCGCTTTTCCCGCTGATGGCGGGTGTGCCGCAAGCCAATCTGATGTTCAACGTGGCTTTCGTCGTCGTGCTGATTTCCTTGATCGTGCAGGGCACGACCATCGGCTGGATGGCGCGCAAGCTGGGTGTGGCCCTGCCCGATGCCGACGACGAGATCCAGCAGCGCGCCGTCTTCCGCGACTTTGCGCTGAACCCAGGCCTGCCGGTGCGCGACGTCTGCGTTTTCTACGACTTGCCTGAACCCGAACTGGCCGACCAGTCTCTGGCCGACTGGGTGAGCGCCGAGCTGCGCCGCCCGCCTGTGGCTGGCGACAGCGTGACACTGGGCCCGGCGACCCTGGTGGTGCGTGAGGTGACTGATGGGCGCATCAGCGCCATCGGACTGGGCTTGCCTGAATGATCGCGGGTATGTCGCGGGTATGTTGCGGGTACGTCGCGGGTACGTCGCGCCTACGAAGCCGCGCGAATCTCAACCACGATGTACTTGCCACCTTCCTTGGCGGCCTTGAACCTGACCTGGTCACCGGCCTTCAGCATGTCGAGCATGCGCTTGTCCTTGACACTGAACACCATGGTCATGCCGGGCATGTCCAGGTTCTTGATCTCGCCATGCTTCAGCGTCAGCTTGCCGGCGTCTTTGTCTACCTTGCGTACTTCGCCTTCAGTCATGTCTTGCGCGAAAGCCGTGGTGGACGTGGCCAGCAGCAAGGCCAGGGCGGCGGTGCGCGTGCGACTGAAGATGCGTTTCATGGTGCTGCCTTGGTCAGAACGATCAGAAGATCGAAGTTACCACGTGGCGACCCTGAACGAGATCACCAAGCCGGCACGGCCTGTTTCGGGCTCAGCTGCGCGCCGCGCTGTCCGCTGCTGCTGGCCACCGCCGCGTCCGGCGCGCAACAACACCTCCGCCAGATGCGGCCTTGTCCCACAGCAACGCAGCGCCGCGTCTTCTAGAGTCACCGGATTCAACGGAGATGGTCATGCACATTCGCTTCGGCTACGAGTTGCTGTACGACTGCCCGCAACCCACGCCGATGATCCTGATGCTCAATGTGCATCCATCGCGCCTGGGCGACCTGATCGAAATGGATCAGGTGCAGCTGTCTCCAGCAGTGCCTACTTCGGCTTACCGAGACGGTTTTGGCAACACCTGCCTGCGGCTGGTGGCTCAACCGGGGCGCACGCGCATCAGCACGCGAGCGCTCATTGCCGACAGCGGCCAGCGCGACAGGCTCGAGCCGCAAGCGCGTCAAACGCCGGTGGAATATTTGCCAGAAGATGCCCTGGTCTACCTGCTGGGAAGCCGCTACTGCGACACCGATCGTCTGCTGTCCATGGCGTGGCAATTGTTCGGCCATGCACCCATGGGCTGGGGCAGGGTGCAGACGATTTGCGACTACGTGCATCGCCACATCCAGTTCGGCTACGAACACGCGCGGCCGTCGAAGACGGCTTTCGAGGCCTGGCAGGAACGCGCCGGCGTGTGCCGCGACTACGCCCATCTGGCCATCAGCCTGTGCCGCTGCATGAACATTCCGGCGCGCTACTGCACCGGCTACCTGGGCGACATCGGCGTGCCGCCAGTGCCCGCGCCCATGGACTTCGCAGGCTGGTTCGAGGCCTACCTGGACGGGCACTGGTACACCTTCGATGCGCGCAACAACACGCCTCGCATCGGGCGCATCCTCATCGCGCGCGGGCGCGACGCGGCCGACGTGGCCATCAGCACCAGTTTCGGGCCCAACACCCTGGCGGGATTTCGTGTCTGGACCGAAGAGCAGCAATGGCAATACGGTTGAGCGGCTGAAAACCTGCTTGCCCGAACTTGCAGCAACCAGCGCTGTCAAGCGCGCTTGGCGAAGATCACCATGTGCTGCCAGGGCAGCGTTCCCACGGTGCGCTGCCACACCAGCGGGTGCACCTCGGCCTCGCGGCGCACTTGGGCTTCGCTCATCTTGTGCAGGGGCTTGATCGGCACGCGCGGGTCTTCGGCGCGGTATTCCACGAACACCATCAGGCCGCCTGGCTTCAATGCAGCCACCGTGCTGGCCAGCACCTCGAAAGGGTAGGCCAGCTCGTGATAGACGTCGACCATGATGGCCAGGTCGACGCTGGCTGCATCCAGCCCCACGTTCTTTTCGCTGCTCAGGCGCGGCTCGATATTGGCCAGGCCGTTCTTCTGCGCCATCTGCTGCAGCATGCGGATCATTTGCGGTTGCACGTCCACCGCCAGCACGCGGCCGCCCGGTGCCACGGCAGCGGCCATGCGCCGCGACAAGTAGCCCGTGCCGGCTCCGATGTCGGCCACCACCATGCCGGGTTTCAAAGCCAGGGCCTGCATCAGCAGGTCGGTGCGTTCTTCGCGTTCGCGTTCTTCGCGTTCCAGCCAGGCTGCGCCCTGCCAGCCCATCACGCCTGAGATCTCGCGCCCCATGTAGCGCTTGCCTGTGCCGTCGGCGCGAGCCAGCGGCGCTGCCAACGGCGAGGCCAGTGCCGCAAGCAAGACGACGAACTGGCGGCGCAGGGAACTGGTGGGAAAGGGTTTGCGGTTCATGCGTGTGCGTTGGCAGGTAGTGAGAATGCAGGCCTCCCTCTTCTACAAGGTTTTCAACATGCGCATCACGATCATGGGTGCTGGCGCCGTCGGCGCCTATTTCGGTGGCCGGCTGGCCCAGGCGGGCGAAGACGTGCGCTTCATCGCCCGCGGTGCGCACTTGGCCGCCCTGCAGGCAGACGGCCTGCGCCTGGCCAGCCCGCTGGGTGACCTGCACCTGCCGCATGTGCAGGCCAGTGCCGACCCGACCGAATTTGGCCCCTGCGACATCGTCATCTTTGGCGTGAAGCTGTGGGATACCGAAGCCGCAGCGCGCCAGCTCTTGCCGGTGATGACGCCGCAGACCGCCGTCATCTCGATGCAGAACGGCGTGGTCAAGGACGATCTGCTCGCCGGCGTGCTGGGCGCGGCGGCCGTGGTGCCAGGCGTGGCCTATATCTCGGCCACCATCGAAGCGCCGGGCACCATCCGGCAGGTGGGCAACATGGCCAAGCTGGCTTTCGGTGAAAGCGACGGCAGCATCAGCGACCGTCTGCAACAGATGGCACAAGCCTGCACCGCGGCAGGCGTGGACCACGGGCTGTCCAGAGACATACGCCGTGTGGTGTGGGAGAAGTTCGTTTTTCTGTCCAGTTTTTCTGCAGCCACGGCTGCAGCGCGGCTGCCCATCGGGCCACTGCGGACCGACCCGGCATCGCGCGCCGTGCTGCTGGCGCTTTTGGAAGAAGCCACCGCCGTGGCACGGGCCGAAGGCGTGGTGCTTCCTTCTGACTTTGCAGCCGGCCGCCTGGCGGTGATGGACACCCTGCCCGAAGGCATGCGCGCATCGATGGCGCACGACCTGGAACGCGGCCATCGGCTGGAAGTGCCCTGGCTGAGCGCCGACGTGGCCGCCCGCGGCAAGCGGCTGGGCGTGGCCACGCCCACACATGCCGCGCTGGCGGGCGTGCTGGCGCCGCATGCCGGGGGCCTGGCGCGCGCTGGCTGAAAGAATCCGCCAGCGAACCAGGGCGTTCAAGCCGAGAACTTGGCATGACGTGGATTTGTACAGGATTCTCGGGCAATTCTGCGGAAAACGGCGTCTGGTCCGACGCCCGGGTGCGGTCGTGGGACATCCGAATGAACGTGCGGTGGGTACAACATTGAACTGTCGTTGGCAATCAGGGATAACAAGCAAAAACAAGCGACACCAGCCAAGGTTGCGTAAGTTTTTCGCCCTGACAGCCGACTGAAGCTTTCATTGACCACCACTTCATTTCAAAGGAACCACCATGAAGCTCAAAACTTTGCTTTCCACCACTTTCTCTGCCATCGCCCTGATGGCCGCAGCCCCCGCCATGGCTGGTGCTGTGGGTGATGCCGATCCAGGTTATCCAGGCCTGAACAACGGCCCCAGCGGCCCAGCCGCCGTTGTCGTGCCGCAGTCGCAATTCGGGCAGTCGGAGAACATGAACGCCCGCGCCGGCATGGGCTCGGCAATGAATCCGAGCATGGTCGCCAATAGCTACGGCGACAGCCAAGCCCAGGGCCGCATGTTCAATGGCGAAGCCTTCTATTTCCCTGAGCCCGTGGGCCCAGGCAAGACACGTGCTCAAGTGAAGGCGGAAACCCTGGAGGCGATTCGTGTGGGTGCCATCAGTACCAGCGAGCGCTATGAATTCCCGACCCAGCAGCAGCTGGAAAGCATCCGTATGGCCGGTCTTCGCGCACTGGACCCGACGATGGCCGCGAAGGGCACGATGCCCGCGAACAACTGAGCATCAGCGCAATGGCGGGTGTTGCCGCTCATCGTGCCAACGAGCAGTGACCGCCGCTGACAGCCTGGCCGGAGCCTGCCGCCATCAGCGGCGGCTCCTGGCGCAGGTCGATGCGGGGTGAATTCGTCCAGTCCCAGCCTACGAACACGACCAGGGCCATCCAGAAAAGAGCGCTCAACGAGCGTCGGATGTTCATCTCAGATAAGCCCCGCTCACAAACTCTGTGCCGCTCAAAAACCGAAGTGCCTGCGAACGCGCACGCCGATGAGCGTGCCTGCGAAAGCCATCGGCATCCAGATCCAGCCGTGCAGGCTGCCTGTGGAAACGCCGCTGAGCATGGCGCCGATGTTGCAGCCGAAGGCCAGCCTGGAGCTGTAGCCGAGCACGAAACCCGCTACCAGACCAACCACCCACTGCTGCACGGTGAGGGGGCGCACGCTGGCCGCGCGCTGGCGTGCGGCGATCCACAAGGCGCCACCTAGGATGCCGATGTTGGTGATCGAGGTCACGTCCAGCAGCAGCGACTGCGACAAGCGTTGCGCGTTGCCGGCCTGACTCCAGAAAGCATTTCCGGCTGCGTCGAAGCTGCCAGTGGCTTGGGCGAGCTTGGCAGCCCACAGGCCAAAGCCATAGACCACGCCCCAAGGCTGTCCGGCGATCGCCAGATTCAGCGCGGCCAGCACAGCCAGTGCCACCGCACCCCACACCCAGCGGCGAGCGATCCACGCGCGGCTCCACCCGGCCCACAGGCGTATGCCGATGCCGATCGCGACAAGTGCAGCCAAGGTAGCAGCCAGTGCCGCGCCGGCGCCCCAGGTTTGAACGATGCTGACAGGCGCTGCCTCACCGAGCGCCAGCCAGCGGTCCAGATGCGCCGAGCCCAGAAAGCTGCCCAGTGCGAACAGCGGCAATATGCCCATGTTCAGTGGCACGCCCAAGCCCGCCTTGTACAAAGTGCCCGATCCGCAACCGTCTGAGATCTGCATCGCCAGCCCGAAGACGAAGGCGCCCACCACGAGACTGACACTGGGCGGCCCCAGCGCAGCCTGCAGTTCAGGGTAGGCCGCCAGCAGAGGCATCGACAGCGCGGCTGCCAGCCCCAGCAGCAAAAGTTGCCCAACGGTGCCCCGCGGGTCTCGATCTTCGATCAGCTGCCGCCAGCCGGTCGTGAAACCGAAGCGCGCGCCAGCCAGTGCCGCGCCCATGCCCATGCCTACGGCGAACAACACGGCTTGCCGCAGCGCAACGAACCACAGCAGCAGTACAAAGATAGTCACCAGTGCCAGCGCCAGTGGCAGCCGATGCCAGCGACCCTGCGGGCCCGCGTTGGGCATCCCTGTCGCTGCTGGCGACAGTGCTGGGTTGGCAGCCAACGAGGTGTCTGGCGTCAATTGAAGGTCCGGTCCATCCAGAGTTTGGCGTCGATCAGCAACTGCTGGGCGCGGCCGGGCACGTTGGCTACCAGTTCACCGTCGCCGTTCTGGGTGAAGTCGACCATCGAACCGGCATACAGGCGCACGTTTTTCTGGCCGGCCACTTCAGACAAGGCGAACCAGTTGGTGGCAGCCCAATGGCCGGTGTTGCAAAAGCTCACCGTGTCGCCCTGGCCGCGCTCAGGCAGGCCTGCAGCCAGCTTTTGTGCAGCGTCGCCGCTCACCATCTTGGCGCTGCCGGGCTCGAACCAGCGCGAATGTTCCAGATTCACTGCACCCTTCAAGGTGCCGGGATACTTGGCCGCCTGGTGCCGCGTCTGGCCTTCGAAGAAGGCGGCCGGGCGCGCATCGACCAGCTGTGCCGAATTCGACAGGACGGCCTGCCTGACCTCTTCACGCGTGGCCACCCAGGTCTTGTCGATGCTGGGCTTGAAGGCGCTGGCCGCGATGCGCACTGGCTGGCTGTTCAGCGGCAACTTCGCTGCTTCCCAGGCCTTGATGCCGCCGTTCAAGATCGACAGTTCTTTCAGCCCCAGCACCTTGAGCGTCCAGTACACGCGGGCGGCACTGCCGAAGTCGGTCTGGTCCGCACCGCTGGAAACGATCACGGCATGCGTGGCCGGCGACAAGCCCAAGGACTGCACCAGTGTGGTCAGCTTGGCCAGTTCCGGCAGCTCGCCCGGGTTGCCGGCGGGCCCGCGAAAGCTGCCGTAGGGCGCCGAGATCGCACCAGGGATGTGGTTGGCTGCGAATGACTTGGGGTCGCGCACATCGAGTATGCGAACAGCTGGATCGGCGCGCAGCGCCTCAAGCTCGGCGGCTGTCAGCAGCGGCTGCGCGGCCCACGCGCCAGAAGCGGCGAACAACAGCGACGCCAGCGCGATATGGGAGAAAAACTTTGAGTTCATCTGGGACAAATTAGTTAGCTAGGGCAAGGTTGCCCAGGCGCCGCAGTGTGCAGGCATTTGCCGAGCATGCAAACGACAGAGTCGTAAGAAGCTTATGTTGCAAACGACATAAGGCACTCGCTTGGGCCGCTGGCCCCGGGTCCTATCCCCGAACGACCAGGATGGCGCCACACCCCGCCAGCAGCCACAGCACCAGCCGGTTGAACCGCGCTGTATCCAGGCGCGAGAAGATGAACAGCCCCAGCGCCCCGCCCACCACCACGAAGGGCAGCCCGAACAGGATGCGCTCGCGCGCCGAAGCGTCGATGCCCACCAGCCCGCCCACCCAGGCCAAGCCCAGCACGCCGGTCAACAGGATGTAGGCCTGCACCAAGGCGCGGTTGGACGTTTTGTCGCCGCCGCGCAGCGCGCACCAGATCGTCGGCACGAAGCCTGAGAGCCCTGCCAGCCCGCCCAGAAACCCGCCGATGAAGCCGATGCTGCCGTCGGCCCAGGGCGCCATTCGCGGCGGCAAGGAAATCGTGGCTGGCTTGCGCCGCAGCAGCATGTAGCCGCCATAGGCCACCAGCAATGCGCCCAGTGCCGGCCGCAGCTGCGAGGCCGGCACGATGTCCAGCGTCCAGGCACCCAGCGGCACGCCGAACACGCCACCCGCAGCGAAGGGCATCAAGCGCCGCCATGGAATCTGTCGCCAGAAGAAAGGCAGGTAAGCGATGTTCAGCGTCAGCATGTAGACCAGGGCCAGCACCGTGACCAGGCTGGGCTGCAGCAAGTGGCTCCACAGCGCGGTGGCCACCAGCGCGAAGCCGAAGCCGGTGGCG
>JBBQXN010000019.1:0-50957 GCA_038209585.1 Burkholderiales bacterium | reverse complement strand
CGTGGCCTGGGCCGGGCAGATTCATTGCACGCCCGAAGAGCGCGGCCACTTCCAGGGGTTGCTGGGCCTGGGTCTGGTGGATGCGTTTCGACTGTTCGAGCAAGCGCCCAAAGCCTGGAGTTGGTGGGACTACCGCAACCTCGCCTTCCGCAAGAACCAGGGCCTGCGCATCGACATCATTCTGGCCAGCACCGCCCTGCAGCCGCGGGTGCTGGCTTGCCAGATCGACAAGCTGCCGCGCAAGAACGAGCGGCCCAGCGACCATGCGCCGGTATGGGTGGAGCTGGTGGCCGCAACCATCTGATCAACGCCGGACTCCTGAGAACACCGACTCAGTCGTCCAGCCCCAGCTCCTGGATCTTGCGCGTGATGGTGTTGCGGCCGATGCCCAGCTTCTGGGCGGCTTCGATGCGCCGGCCGCGTGTCACGTCCAGCGCGGTTCGAATCAGCCGGCCCTCGAACTGCTGCGTCAGCGCTTCCCAGACATCGGGCTCGCCCGCCTCCAGCCGCCGCCGGGCGTCGCCTTCCAGATCGACCAGCCAGGCCGCTGCTTCACCGGCCTGGGGCGGGGCCAGCGGCGCAACAGGCGGCAGGGCAGCCCCCTGTGCTGCGCCATCGGTCGCGTGAGCGTTGGCGCCTGGCGCCACACCAGCCACGGGCACAGCAGCAACAGGTGCAGCTGCTACGGGTGCGGGTGTGGGTGAAGCTGCTGCAGCGCGAACCTCCAAAAGTTCAGGGGGCAAATCTTTGACTTCCACCACCTGCGCAGGCGCCATCACCGTCAGCCAGTGGCAGATGTTTTCCAGCTGCCGCACATTGCCCGGGAAGTCGAAGGCCGCCACGCGGGTCAGTGCAGCGTCGGCAATGCGCTTGGTTTCCACGCCCAGCTCCTTGGCGCTTTTCTGCATGAAAAACCGCGTCAGCATCGGGATGTCTTCACGCCGTTCCCGCAAAGCCGGCAGGCGCAGGCGAATGACGTTCAGCCGGTGGAACAGGTCTTCGCGGAAGTTGCCCTGGCGAACACGCGCTTCCAGGTTCTGGTGCGTGGCGGCGATCACGCGCACATTGCTCTTCAGAGGCTGGTGGCCACCGACGCGATAGAACTGCCCGTCGCTGAGCACGCGCAGCAGGCGCGTCTGCAGGTCGAATGGCATGTCGCCGATCTCGTCCAGAAACAGCGTGCCGCCGTCGGCCTGCTCGAAGCGCCCGCGGCGCGTGGTTTGCGCGCCCGTGAAGGCGCCACGCTCGTGGCCGAAGAGTTCGCTTTCCAGCAGGTCTTTGGGAATGGCTGCGGTGTTGATGGCGACGAAGGGGCCCCCGGCGCCGCGCGCGGCGCCGTCGGCATTGCGGCCCTGCTCGCCGCGTGGGCTGTGCTTGTGCAGCGCATTGGCCACCAGTTCCTTGCCCGAGCCGCTTTCTCCCGTGATGAGCACGGTGACGTTGCTCTGGCTCAGGCGGCCGATGGCGCGAAACACGTCCTGCATCGCCGGCGCCTGGCCCAGCATTTCCGGCATCTGCACCAAACCCACGTCGCGCACTGCTTCGCGCAGGCTTTCTTCTACGGCGCGGCGAATCAGATCCACCGCCTTGGTCACGTCGAAGGGCTTGGGCAGGTACTCGAAAGCCCCACCCTGAAAGGCGCTGACGGCGCTGTCCAGGTCACTGTAGGCCGTCATGATGATCACGGGCAGCCCCGGGAAGCGCTGCTTCACCTGCGCCAGCAGGTCGATGCCCGTGCCACCGGGCATGCGGATGTCGCTGACCAGCACTTGCGGTTGCTCTTCGTCCAGCGCCTGCAGCACATCGCGCGGGTTGCTGAAGGCGCGCACGCTGAACTGCTCACGCGCCAGCGCCTTTTCCAGCACGAAGCGGATGGAATGATCGTCGTCAACGACCCAGATCGGTTTCATGCGGGGGGAGCGCTCGGGTGGGGTTCGGGTGGCTGGCCTTCAGGGCAGGGGAATCAACAGCTTGAAGACCGTGCGGCCCGGGATGCTGTCGCACTCGATGGTGCCCTGATGCTGTTGGACGAAGGTCTGGGCCAAGGTCAGACCGAGACCTGATCCACCATCTCGCCCAGACACCAGGGGCTGGAAGATGCTGTCTCGTATGGCCTCGGGCACGCCCGGCCCGTTGTCCTGGATATGCAATTCCAGTGCCAAGCGGAAGCGCCTGCGTGCAAAGGTGGCCTGCCGGGCCACACGCGTGCGCAACACGATTTGCGCGTCGCCCGCACAGATGCGCGAAACCAGGGCATGGGTGGCGTTGTGGGTGATGTTCAGCACAGCCTGGATGAGTTGCTCGCGGTCGCCGCGAAAGTCGGGCAGGCTGGTGTCGTAGTCGCGCTGGACCTGCAAGCCGCGCGGAAATTCCGCCAGGATCAGGCTGCGCACGCGTTCGCAGATCTCGTGGATGTTGACATCTGCCACCACCTGCGGCCGGCGGTGCGGGGCCAGCAGCCTGTCCACCAGCACCTGCAGGCGGTCGGCCTCGTGGATGATGACCTGTGTGTACTCGGTCAGCTCCTTGCTGGTCACTTCCATGGCCAGCAATTGCGCTGCGCCGCGGATGCCGCCCAACGGGTTCTTGATCTCGTGCGCCAGGTTGCGCACCAGTTCTTTGTTCGCCTGCGCCAGCCCGTGCACACGCTCTTCGCGGTCCAGCCGCGTTTGCTGCTCGATCTCTATCAGTTCCACCAGCACACGGTCGGGCCGGTCCATCTGGCTGACGATGATGTGTACCGGCAGCTCGGTCACGGTGGCACTGCTGCTGGTGCTGCCCAAGCCGCCGCGCTTCATCAGCGTGTCGAAACGGCTGGTGGCCACCTGATTGGAAGCCACCAGCTGCAAAGTGTCGCGCAGGGCGGTGGGGTCGATCAGCCAGTCGAAGACGCTGCTGCGCTGCAAAGCCCGGCGCGAGACGCCCAAGGTGTTTTCAAGCGCTGAATTGGCACGCAGGCACTGGCCGTCGGGCTGCGTCACGGCCACCATGGTGGCCAATTGGTCGAAAGCCTCGAAGCCGTCAGACAGATCGGCTGAAGTCGCGGGCAGTTGAGAAGACGAAGGGCGTTGCATCCCCCGAAGGTTACTGCGGCAGCTTGGTGATTTCACGCCGCAAGGCTGCGACGTCGGCTTCCTTGCGCTGAATCGCGGACTTCATTTCTTCGACGCGGTCCAGATACTTTTGGTAGTTGCGCTCGTCGCCACGGCGTTCAGGCTGGCCGTTGTTGAACTCTCTTTGCAACGAAGTGAGGCGCTCTTCTTCGCGCCGCAATTCTTCGCCCAGGATGCGCCTGGCGTCGGTGTCGCGGGCGCGCTGTGCTGATGGATCGATGCGGTCCACCGGGCGCTGCGCCGTGCTGCCGCCATTGGCAGCTCCAGGCGGGGCCGATGCGGCTGTGCGCGGGGCACGGCCTTGAACGATGGTGATGGGCGCGCCCTCGATGGTGCGGCAGTCGCGCGCGCGGGCTTCGGCAGCGGTCAATGCGTCGGTGTAGAGCACAGGCGGGCCGGGGCAACGGTAAACCGGCTTGGCGCCGTCTGCAGACGATGTCTGTGCCTGGGCCTGAACTGCCAACGCAGCGCTGGCACAGATGCCTAGACCAAAAGCCAGGCGGTATGTCCACGTAAGACCATTCATCGCAACATTGTGGCCCATGCCTGAGCGTTGCCGAAGCGGCCCCATCACGCAAAAAGGCGGGCTGGAGAGCCCGCCTTTCTGGGCACTGAACGCGGTCAGAGCGTGTAGTACATGTCGAACTCCACCGGGTGGGTGGCCATGCGGAAGCGCGTCACTTCCTGCATCTTCAGGTCGATGTAGGCGTCGATGTAGGTGTCGGTGAACACGCCACCCTTGGTCAGGAAGGCGCGGTCCTTGTCCAGGTGCTCCAGCGCCTGGTCCAGGCTGTGGCACACGGTGGGGATCTTCGCGTCTTCTTCAGGCGGCAGGTGGTACAGGTCCTTGGTGGCGGCTTCGCCCGGGTGGATCTTGTTTTCCACACCGTCCAGGCCGGCCATCAGCAACGCGGCAAAACCCAGATACGGGTTCATCAAGGGGTCGGGGAAGCGGGCTTCCACGCGCCGGCTCTTGGGGTTGGCCACATACGGAATGCGGATGCTGGCCGAGCGGTTCTTGGCCGAATACGCCAGCTTCACCGGGGCCTCAAAGCCAGGCACCAAACGCTTGTAGCTGTTGGTGCCGGGGTTGGTGATGGCGTTCAGTGCGCGCGCATGCTTGATGATGCCGCCGATGTAGAACAGCGCGAACTCGCTCAGGCCTGCATAGCCGTCGCCGGCAAACAGGTTGACGCCGTCTTTCCACACGCTCTGGTGCACGTGCATGCCGCTGCCGTTGTCGCCGACGATGGGCTTGGGCATGAAGGTCGCTGTCTTGCCGTAAGCCGCTGCCACGTTGTGGATGACGTACTTCTGCAGCTGCACCCAGTCGGCGCGGTGCGTCAGCGTGCTGAACTTGGTGCCGATCTCCATCTGCCCGGCGTTGGCCACCTCGTGGTGGTGCACTTCCACCGGGATGCCCAGGCTTTCCAGGATCAGGCACATCTCTGAACGCAGGTCTTGCCCGCTGTCCACGGGCGGGACAGGAAAGTAGCCGCCTTTGACGCTGGGGCGAAAGCCGCTGTTCCCGTGCTCGTATTCCTTGCCCGTGTTCCAGGCGGCTTCTTCGCTTTCGATCTTGCTGAAGCAGCCCGACATGTCGTTGGACCAGCGCACACTGTCGAAGACGAAGAACTCGGGCTCGGGGCCGAAGTAGGCGGTATCGCCCAGGCCGCTGCTCTTCATGTAGGCCTCGGCGCGCTTGGCCAGCGAACGCGGGTCGCGCTCGTAGGGCTTGCCGTCGGCGGGGTCGAGTACGTCGCAGGTCAGGATGATCGTCGGCTCTTCGAAGAACGGGTCGATGTTGGCCGTGGTCGGGTCGGGCATCAGCAGCATGTCCGAGGCTTCAATGCCCTTCCAGCCGGCGATGGACGAGCCGTCGAAAGCGTGGCCGGAAACGAACTTGTCTTCGTCGAAATGGGAAACAGGCACAGTGACATGCTGTTCCTTGCCGCGGGTGTCGGTGAAGCGGAAGTCGACGAATTTGGCTTCGCTTTCCTTCACCATCTTCATCACGTCGGCAACTGTCTTGGCCATGCAGATCTCTCCTAGGGGGCGCTTTTGGGGTGGTTTTACGGGGTCTATCGCCGGTGAATCCAGGCTGGGCAGCGCGGATGCGGCTCAGGTCAATCTAGCAGAAACCATGCCCGTGTCCGCCGTCAGCGTCACCGGCGAGAACCCGACCGGCCCCGTGTTGGTGCCAATCAACGCACCAATTCGGGACCAAGTTGTGCACCGAATCCGAGCAGTCCGGCGCGCAGCGCCGCAAAAGCGTGCGCCGGGTCGATGGCCGACTTCACGCCCAGTTCGATGTGCCGCCCGTATTCAGGGTGGTCCACACTGGGCAGGCTGAAGACCTTGACGCCGGGAAAGCGCGCTTCCAGCTGTTCCATCAGCGGCGTGAGGCTGGCTTCCATGGCACCGAAGACGATGACCGAACGCTCTACCTGGGCGGCTGCGCCTTGCAGGTGCGCGTAGTGAGTGTCCAGCACCCACTCGATCATCGGCCAGGCCATGACCGGAAAGCCGGGCACGAAATGCACGTCGCCCAGGCTGAATCCAGGAATCTTGTTGTACGGGTTGGGCACGATGCGCGCCCCGGCAGGGAACACACCCATGTTCAGGCGGTGCAGGTTGTCGGCACGCTCTGGCTCGAAGGTCTGGCCCTGTTCTGCCGCCACTTCGCGCATGCGCTCCAGGATCAGCTCCCGCGCTTGCGGGTGCAGCAGCAGTTCGCGCCCGGTGGCCGCAGCCGCACTTTGCCGCGTATGGTCGTCGGGCGTGGCACCGATGCCGCCGCAGCTGAAGACCAGGTCGCCAGTGGCCAGGGCATCTTTGATGGCCTCGGTGAGGCGCGGGCGGTCGTCGCCGACATAGCGCGCATACGACAGCATCAGGCCGCGCGCGGCCAGCAGTTCGATGCATTTGGCCAGATGCTTGTCTTGCCGCTTGCCGGAGAGAATTTCGTCGCCGATGATGATGAGACCGATGTCCATGCGCTTTTTCGTCTTTTGTAGTTCAGCCGCTCAACGCCCCGCCAGCCGCTTCAGCCCCAGCCATTGCTGGGCCCAGAAACCGCGGCCGTAGTCGCGCCCGGCCAGCTGGTCGGGCACGCCAGTGGGCGGGTAGGCGTCGGCCCAGCGTGCGCTGCGGAACAGCATGTCCCACACCGGGAACAGCACCGCATAGTTGCAGCCGCCCATGCTGCCCTTCCCTGCGGATTCGTGGCCCACGCCAATGCCATGGTGCACGCGGTGAAAATGCGGGCTGACCAGCAGGCGGCCCACGACCGGGCCGAACGACAGGCGCACATTGGCATGCGACAGGCTCTCGATGAGCTTCTTGCACGCCACCAAAGCCACGAACTGCCCCGGCGCCACACCCAGCAGCAGCCCGGCGACGACGAAGGCGCTGTCGCGCAGAAGGTCGTCCAGCAAGTGGTTGCGCGAATCGCTCCACATCGTCATCTGGCGCTGGCTGTGGTGCAGCGAATGCAGCCGCCACCACCAGCCAACGTGATGTTGCGCGCGGTGCAGGCCGTAGTCGATGAGGTCGAACACCAGCAGGTAAATGAGGAAGCTGACCATGGCCAGGTCGGTGATGCCCGGCCAAACACCGTCCAGCGACCAGGCTGGCAGCCCTTCCACGCGCAGCCTGCCCGCCAGAGCCAGCCACAGTGGCTCGACGCTGAAGAACAAGGCCACGCGGAACAGGCCCAGCCGGTGCACCAGGGTGTAGAAGATGTCCACCTGCACGGCAGCACGGTCGGTCATGGTTTCCACTGGGCGCCAACGCTCCAGCGCGCGGAAGACCACGAGCATCACCGCAAGCTGCAGCAAACCCACCAGCAGCCAGCCTGTGGCATCGAAAGCATCTTCCAGCAAGGCGCCCTGCCCCAGTGCGAACAGCGCAGGCTGCACCAGGCCTTCAAACAAGAGTTGCTGCACTTGCCCAAACCCATCCGCAACGAAGTTCATCTCACTTCTCCGGCGCCGCGCGGTTGGCTGCGGCGGCGTATTGCGGGTGGTCTTTGAGCGTGGCGAAACACAGGCCGCGGGCCTTCAGGCCAACGATCAAGGGCTCCAGCACCGCCGGCGCCCAGGCGTCCTGGCGCGACCAGATGCCCAGGTGCGCCAGCAGCACATCGCCTTCGCGTACATCGCGCAAGGCACGCTGAAGCAGTGCGGCATTGGGGTGTTTGTCGCTGGACAACTCATCGCCCAGAAAACCAGCCGGCGACCAGCCCACATGCGTCCAGCCGCAGTCAGTGGCCGCTTGCAGCAAGGCCCGGGAGGTCTTGCCGCCCGGCGCGCGGAAGATGGCGTTCATGCGCTGGCCGGTGATGTCGGCGAAACGCTGGGCGGGCCTTGCCAGTTCGGTGCAGTAGGCAGCAGGGCTGAGCACGCGCTGGCGCTGGGCCTGCACGCCCGAGGTGGGCTTGACACGAAAGCCACCCTGAACATCGGCCAGCCAGACATCGTGGTCCCAGGTGTGCGAGCCGAAAGCATGGCCTTCAGCGGCGCGTGCGCGCCACCAGGGCGCCCAGGTGTCGTCCAGGCTGGTGCCGTCTGTTTTCGTGCGCTCGTTGGCGAGAAAGAAGGTCACGCGCACTTCGTGGCGCTTCAGCACATCGGCCACCAGCGGCGCCACGCCCATGTGGCCGGTGTCGAAGCTCAGGTACACCGGATGCGGGCAGGCGGTGGCCCATGTGGACGCTGCTGCCAGCGTGGTGACGAGTGCCCTGGCAGTCCGACCAGATTCAGCGGCGCGGCGCATGGTCCAGCGTCCAAACGCCGTGCGGCGAGCGCCCCACGGCCACCTGGCGAATCACCTTCTTCGCATCGATGTCGATGTATGTCAGCTTGCGCGCCCAGCGAGACGTCACCAGCAAGGTGCGGCCGTCCAGCGTCACGTCCATGCAGTCTGGCCCGCCGGGTGCGGGCAGTTGCGAAACCACGGTCAGGCTTTGCGTGTCGATCAGGCTGACGGTGTTGGCCGCGCGGTTGCTGACGAAGACATGCCGGCCGTCGCCACGGGCGCGGAAGGCGTGCGCGCCTGCACCCGTTTCGATGCGCTTGGCCAAACGCGGCCTGGCACCAGAAACATCCCAGGCTTCGACGAAGCGGTCGCCCGTCAGCGCCACCAGCAGCGTCTTGTCGTCGTCGGTCAAAAAGAGGTCGGCCGGCATGCGGCCCACAGTGGTCTTCCAGCGCGGAGTTTGCGTGGCCAGGTCGATGGCCAGCAACTCGTCACTGTCCTGCAACGACGCGTACACCACCGTGCTGTGGCTGTCTATGAACAAGTGGCTCGGTGTTTTCGGCGCCAGCAGGCGCTTGGCCAGGCGCAGCGGCATGGCCTGGCCGGGCAGCCATTCGTAAATGTCTACATGGTCCAGCCGGTTGGCAGCGGTGACGAACCAGCGCATGTCGGGGCTGAAGCGCAGGTGGTAGGGGTCGATCACGTCGCGCAGCGTGCGCTGAACTTCGCCAGTCTTCGGGTCCAGGAAGGTCAGCGAATTGCTGCCTGCATTGGCCACGATGACGCTTTTCTCATCGGGCGTCAGGTACAGGTGGTGCGGCTCCTTGCCCGTGGGAATGCGGCGCACCACCGTGTGCGTGACGGGGTCGATCTGGCTCACGTCTGCGTCTTGTGAATTCAGTACGAAGATCGGTAGCGGGCCATGGATTGCGGGTGCCGACGATGTAGCCCAGGCAGGCAGCGCGCAGGCAGGAAGCGCGCAGGCCAGCCAGGGCGCGGCGATGGCGTGCCGGCGCTTGATCACCTGTTGTCACCGCCACCCAAGACGCCACCCAGCAGCCCGCCGCCCGCCAGACCGCCCAGCAAGCCACCTTGTTCGCGTGAACCCCCGTTTTGCGGCGCGGCAGCAAACACGCGTGAAGCCAGGCGCGAGAAAGGCAGGCTCTGCAGCCAGATCGTTCCCGGGCCGGTCATCTTGGCAAAGAACAGGCCTTCGCCGCCAAACATCGCGGTCTTGATCTTGCCGACGAATTCGATCTCGAAATTCACGTCGCCGGTGTAGGCCACGACGCAACCGGTGTCCACCAGCAGGGTTTCGCCGGCACGCAATTCGCGCTGCACCACCGTGCCGCCTGCATGCACGAAAGCCAGGCCGTTGCCCTCCAGCTTTTGCATGATGAAGCCTTCGCCGCCGAAGAAACCCACACCCAGCTTGCGCTGAAAAGAGATGCCCAGCGCCACACCACGTGCTGCACACAGAAAGGCGTCTTTCTGGCAGATGAGCAGGCCATTCAAGCGGCTCAGGTCCATCGGCAGAATCTTGCCGGGATAGGGCGCACCGAAGGCTACACGCGCCTTGGCGCTGCCGCCGTTGGTGTAGACCGTGGTGAACAAGGATTCGCCCGTCACCAGCCGCTTGCCAGCGCCCAGCAGCTTGCCGAAGATGCCACCGGAAACGTTCTGGCGACCGTCGCCGAACACCGTGTCCATGCTGATGGCCGGGTCCATGTAGAACATGCTGCCGGCTTCGCCGACGGCGGCTTCGCCAGGGTCGAGTTCGACCTCGACGTACTGCATCTCTGCGCCCTTGATCTCGTAATCGACGACGTCCATGCCCACTGCCGTACTCCTTCGTTGAATGGCTTGAAACCAGCCACTTGGGATGGTAACGAACTGCAGCGCCACCAGCGGGGGGCGCGTTCGAGTCTTGTTGCACGCGGTTGCACTGCCTTGCGCTGCGGCACCCCCAAGTCGCGAAGGACTGCTCAAAATTCATCGCACGATGTATGAATCCTTCAACGCAGCCCCAGTCCCAGCGCTGGCGCTGGACGCCCTGCCCTCGGCGGCCGTTCTGCTGCTGGTCTCTGCGCTGGCCCTGAGCGGGGCCGCCCTGCGCCACCCGCAACACCGCGGGCTGGGCTGGTGGCAGGCAGCGGTGTGGCTGGCGGCCCTGGGCGCGCTGCTGGCAACCCTGGTGCCGGGCGCGTCGCCGGCAGGTGGCCTACCGGCAAACCCTGCGCACTGGTTGGCGCAGCTGCTGTTTCTGCAATGGCCGGTGTTGCTGCTGGCAGGGCTGCGGCGCTTCAACAGCCGCCCGGGCCTGGCTGCCAGCGGCGCCCGAGATTGGGGACTGCTGGCCGCGGTTGCGGCGCTGTACACCCTGGCTGCGGTGTGGCCTGAGCACACCGAACTGGTCTGGATCGCAGCCGCAGCCACTGCTGTGCTGCATCTTTATGTGGCTGCCCTGGTTTTTTTGGGCGAAGGTGGGCGCGACAGCACGCCGCTGCAGGCCATGGGCGCGGGCGTGGCTTTGGCCGGCCTGGGCCCGGCGCTGGCGATCCTGCCCAGCGGCGACGACGCGGGCTGGCTGGCCGCGCAGGCGCTGGCGGCCGGCCTGGCGGCAGTGGTGATGGCTTTCGTGGTGCTCACCCTTCTGTTCGAGCGCACCGAAAGCCAGCTTCGTGCTTCGCGCCGGCGCCTGCGCGTACTGGCCAACATGGACCCGCTGACACAGGTACCCAACCGCAGGCACTTCCAGGAACTGGCCAGCCGCGTGCTGCGCTGCGACCCGCCAGGCAGTGCGGTGCTGCTGATCTTCGACATCGACCACTTCAAGCACATCAACGACCACTTGGGCCACGCCGCTGGCGACCGCGCCTTGTGCCTGGTTTCCAGCAGCGTGCTGGAACACCTGCGCGCTCAGGACGTGGCCGGGCGCCACGGGGGCGACGAATTCGTGCTGCTGCTGCGCCAGGCCCAGGTGCGCCACGCCATGGGCGTGGCCTCGCGCATCGTGCAGGAAGTGCAGACGCGCGCTGAAACCAACCTGCTGCCCAACATCACGCTGAGCTTTGGCGTAGTGCAGATGGCGCCAGGTGAAGCCCTGGCCGACGCGCTGCGCCGTGCCGACCAGGCGCTTTACGAGGCCAAGCGCCAGGGCCGATCACGCGCGGTGGCTGCAGTAGGCAACGAAGCGCGGCCGGTGTTTCGTGAAAGCCAACGCCTGGGGCTGGATGCATGCTGATAATTCCAGCATGCAAGCCGCTGGTTCCCTCATGGCCGTGTTGGCCGTCAGCCTGGGCGCCGCCCTGGGCGCCTTGCTGCGCTGGGGGCTGGGGCTGGGGCTGAACGCGGCTTTCCCGGCGCTGCCGCTGGGCACGCTGTTGGCCAACCTCATCGGTGGCTACCTGATGGGGCTGGCCCTGGGCTTGTTCAGCCTGCACACAGAAATACCGCCTGAATGGCGGCTCTTCGTCATCACCGGCTTTCTGGGCGGCCTGACCACGTTTTCCGCTTTCTCGGCTGAAGTGATGCACGCGCTGCAGCAGGGCCGCATCGGCTGGGCCGCGTTGACGGTGGGTGTGCATGTGGCAGGTTCGGTGGCGTTGTGTTTTGCGGGCCTGGCCACCAGCATGGTGTTTAGAGCCTGAACACCAGCCCTGCACAGGGTGGCTCCCTAAAATGGCAAGAAGTTACCCTTATAAAGACAAACCAAGCCCATGACACCCAACGAGATCCTGGCCCAGCACGGCCCCCGCGAAGCCATGGACTACGACGTGGTCGTGGTCGGCGCAGGCCCGGCCGGGCTGACTACTGCCATCCGGTTGAAACAACTGAATGCCGAGATCAACGTCGTGGTGCTGGAAAAAGGCAGCGAGCCCGGCGCCCACATCTTGAGCGGCGCCGTGATGGACCCGCGCGCCATTACCGAACTTTTCCCCGACTGGAAAGAGCGCGGCGCGCCGCTGAATCAGGCTGTCACGGGCGACGATGTGCTGTTCTTGTCGCACAACCATGCCAGCGTAACGCCGCAATGGCTGATTCCTTCGTGCCTGCACAACCACGGCAATTTCGTCATCAGCCTGGGCGCGGTGACGAAGTGGCTGGGTGAACAGGCCGAAGCCCTGGGCGTGGAAATCTTCCCCGGCTTTGCGGCCGCTGAAGTGCTTTACGACGAAGCCGGCGCGGTGCGCGGCATTGCCACCGGCAACCTGGGCGTGGGCAAAGACGGCGAGCCGCACGAAGGCTTTCAGCTGGGCATGGAGCTGACGGCCAAATACACCGTCTTCGCCGAAGGCTCGCGCGGGAATTTGGGCAAGCTGCTCATCTCCAGATACCAGCTGGATGAAGGCCGCGACCCGCAAAGCTACGCCCTGGGTGTGAAGGAACTGTGGGAGGTGCCGCCAGAAATGGCCAAGCCCGGCTTGGTGGTGCACAGCGCCGGCTGGCCGATGGACGAGCACACCTATGGCGGCGGTTTTTTGTACCACCTGGAAGGCAACAAGGTCACGCTGGGCTTCGTCACCGGGCTGGACTACCAGAACCCCTGGATCAGCCCTTTCGAGGAAATGCAACGCTGGAAAACGCACCCGGCCATCCGCAAGCACATCGAAGGCGGAAAGCGCATCGGCTATGGCGCGCGCGCCATCACCGCCGGTGGGCTGCTGAGCCTGCCCAAACTGGTATTCCCGGGCGGCGCCCTGGTGGGGTGCGACGCCGGCATGCTGAACGCCGCGCGCATCAAGGGCAGCCATGCCGCCATCAAGAGCGGCATGCTGGCGGCCGAGGCCATTGCCCCGGCGCTGAAGGCCGGTCGCGGGCACGACGAACTGGCCGCCTACCCCGAAGCCTTCGAGAAAAGCTGGCTGCACGAAGAACTGCACCAGACGCGCAATTTCAAGCAGTGGTTCAAGCAGGGCAACAGCATGGGCACGCTGATGACGGGCGTGGAGCAATGGTTCCTGCCCAAGCTGGGCATCAAGTCGCCGCCCTGGACGATCCACCGCAAGGTGCCCGACCACGCACGCATGCACGCTGCCAGCCAGGTCGAGCGCATCCACTACCCCAAGCCCGACGGCAAGCTCACTTTCGACAAGCTCAGCAGCGTTTTCATCAGCAACACCAACCACGAAGAAAACCAGCCCGCGCACCTGACGCTGAAAGACGCCAGCGTGCCCACGGCCATCAACCTGCCGGTGTATGCCGGGCCTGAAAGCCGCTACTGCCCGGCGGGCGTGTACGAATACGTGGCCGATGGCGCGGGAGCAGAGCGCTTGCAGATCAATGCGCAGAACTGCGTGCATTGCAAGACCTGCGACATCAAGGACCCGACGCAGAACATCGTCTGGGTCACGCCTGAAGGTGGCGGCGGGCCGAACTACGCGGGCATGTAGGGTGCCGAAAACGCGCGGGGCAACCTGAAACTGCTGCCGCGCCCTTCTTTCCGCCAACTGCTGCTGGTGGGCTTCTTGCTGGTGGCTTTGCTGCTGGCGGCGGTTTCTTTGCGCGGCCTGAGCACGCTGCAGGGCCTGCTGGACCGCAGCCAGGCGGGATCGCGCCAGGCGCTGCAGCTCAACAGCCATGTCGAAAGCCTGGGCGAATACACGCTGACGATGGAACGCGCAGCGCGCCAGTTCCTGGTGCTGGGCGACCGTGGCCTGCGCCAGACCTACGAGCGCGCTGCCACCGATGCAGAGAGCCAGGTGCGGGCGCTGGCGGCAGCCGAACTGCCTGACCCGTTGATCTCAGCCTGGCGTGCGCAGGCTGCAAAGGTGGCCAGTCTGCTGGACAGTGCCGGCTCCGCTGCCGTCACCCGCGACACGCAGGTCTCCACGGCCTTTCGCGCGCTGGACGACATTGCCCGCCAGATGACCGAGCAGGTGCGCCAGCTTACCGAGGCGCGTAACCTGGCACTGCAACAGCAGCTGGACGCAGGCCGTGCCGACTGGGCGCAGCAGGTGGCAGGCGCCATCGCCATTGCCGTGGCCCTGGCGCTGGCACTGGCGTTCGGCCTGGCACGACCGCTGCGCCGGGTGGAACAAGCCATCGTCGGCCTGGGTGAGAACCGCCTGGACGCCCGCATCGACATTCAGGGCCCCACCGACGTGCGCCAGATCGGCCGCCACCTGGACGCCCTGCGGCAGCGCCTGGCACAGGCCGATGCCGACAAGACCCGCTTCCTGCGCCATGTTTCACACGAACTGAAAACACCCCTGGCCGCGCTGCGCGAAGGCGTGGCCTTGCTGAACGACGGCGTCACGGGCCCGCTGGCGCCCAAGCAGCAGGAAGTGGCGCGCATCCTGGCCGACAACACGGCCACGCTGCAGCGCCGCATCGAAGACCTGCTGCTCTTCAACGCTGCAGCCTTTGCCGCGCAGCGCCTGGTGCGCCGGCCCACCGATGTGGCGCTGCTGGTACAGCGGCTGGTCGAAGAACAGCAGCTGCAATGGCAAACGCGCGGCGTCGAAGTGGCGGTGCAGCGCCAGCCGCCGGGCGCCGACATGACGGCTGAGGTAGACGGTGAACTGCTGTCCACGGCCTTGTCGAACCTGCTGTCCAACGCCATTCGCTACAGCCCGCGAGGCGGGGCCGTGGTGCTGACGCTGCAGCGTCAGGGCGACACGCTGGGAATCGACGTGGCCGACGAGGGCCCTGGCGTGCCTGAAGCCGAACGCCAGCGCATCTTCGAGCCCTTCTTTCGCGGCCAGGCGCAGCCTGAAGGTGGGCTGGCCGGAACCGGCATCGGCTTGTCCATCGTCACTGAAACGGTGGCTGCACACGGCGGACGCGTCACTTGCGAGCCGGCGCAGCACGCCCTGTCCTTGCCCCATGATGCAGGCCCTGGCGCCCGCTTTCGTATTGAACTGCCGCATGTCTTTGCTGATTGATCCCGTTTCCCCAAGGACGACCTTGCGCCGCACTGGCGCGTGCCTGCTGCTGGCCTGGCTGCCGCTGGGCTGCAGCGTGTTGCCTGTCGTAGCGCCCGAGCAGAACACGACCCCTGCGGCGGTGTCTGAACCTGTACCCGCAGCACCAGCGACCGCCCCCGCCGAGCCAGCTGCAGGCACGCCCGACCCGCGCCCAGCCGCAACTGCGCCCGCTGTGCAGACGCCCGAAGCAGACACCGCCACGGATGCGGCGGCGCGCCGGCTGCTGGCGTTCAATGAACGCATCCGCGACCTGGGCCCGGCCGATCTGATGCGCGAGGCGGTGCGCTTGGGTGATCCTGCTGACCCCGGCAACTCGCTGGAACTGGCCCTGGTGCTGGCGCAGACGCGGCAAAGCGGCGATCTGGCGCGCGCACTGGCCCTGGTCGAACCGCTGGCGCGCAGCGTCAAGCCTTCAGACTGGCGCGGGCTGGCGCGGCTGATGCACGTGCGGCTGGTCGAGCAGCGCCGTTTGGAAGATCTGTCAGAACGCCAGGCGCAGCAACTGCGCGAGCAGCAACGCCGCATCGACCAGCTCAGCAGCCAGATCGACGCGCTGCGCGCTATCGAGCGCAGCTTGAACGCACGGCCACCCTTGCCGCAATCACCGTCTTCAGTCCCTTCTTCAGCACCGCCGCCAAGATGAGCAGCGCAGCTGCAGCCCAGGTGCTGCTGGTCGACGACGACGCCGACCTGCTGCGCCTGCTGTCGATGCGCCTGTCGGCTGCCGGTTACCGCGTCAGCACGGCCGATTCAGCGGAAGCGGCGATGGCGCAATTGCTGCAGCAGCGCCCGCAACTCGTCATCAGCGACGTGCAGCTGCCTGGCGACGACGGCCTGCAGCTGTTCGACCGCATCCGCGAGAAGCATCCTTCGCTGCCTGTCATCCTGCTCACCGCGCACGGCACCATCCCCGATGCGGTGGACGCCACGGCGCGCGGCGTCTTCAGCTACTTGACCAAACCTTTCGACGGCAAGGCGCTACTCGACTTGGTGGCGCAAGCACTCGCGCTGTCGCCCGTGCCGGCCAGCGGCGGCAGCGCACCCGCAGGCTGGCGCCGCGCCATCGTCAGCCGCAGCATGCGCATGGAAGAACTGCTGGCCGAAGCGCAACTGGTCGCCACCAGCGGGGCCAGCGTGCTCATTCGCGGCGAAAGCGGCACGGGCAAGGAACTGCTGGCCCAGGCTATCCACCAGGCCAGCGGCCGCGTGAGCAAACCTTTCGTGGCGGTGAACTGCAGCGCCATCCCGGAAGCGCTGCTGGAAAGCGAACTCTTCGGCCATATGAAAGGCGCTTTCACCGGCGCCATGCAAAACCATCGCGGGCTGTTCCAGGTGGCCGATGGCGGCACACTCTTTCTGGACGAGATCGGCGACATGCCGCCGGCGCTGCAGGTGAAGCTGCTGCGCGTGCTGCAGGAACGCTCCGTGCGCCCGGTGGGCGCCAGCCAGCCTGTGCCCATCGACGTGCGTGTGCTGTCGGCCACGCACCGCGACCTGGATGCTTTGTTGTCGGACGGCAGTTTTCGTGAAGACCTGTTCTACCGCCTCAACGTTGTCACGCTGACCCTGCCCACGCTGGCCGAACGGCGCGAAGACATTCCGCTGCTCGCACAACATTTCCTGGCCGCCCTGGCCACGCGCCAGGGCAAGCGCGTGAATGCGTTCGCGCCCGATGCGCTGCGCTTGCTGGCTACCGCCGCCTGGCCGGGCAATGTGCGGCAGTTGCACAACGTCGTGGAACAGGTTTGCGCCCTGGCCACCACACCCATCGTGCCTCTGGCCCTGGTGCAGCGGGCGCTGCGCGTGCCCAGCCTGGAAGTTCTGCCCTACGCTGAAGCGCGCCGGCGCTTTGAGTACGACTACCTGATAGGCCTGCTGAAATTGTCTGATGGCAACGTGGCCGACGCGGCGCGGCTGGCTGAACGCAATCGCACCGAGTTCTACCGCCTGCTGCAAAAGCACGGCCTCACGCCAGGGCGCTTTCGCGGCGAGCGCGATGCGGCCGCTGGCGAGGAGCCTGTCGCCGAATAGCGACGGGGGCGCTCAGCCTGATCTGCCTGGGGCAGCGCAGACCTGAGCCCAGGAAACGCTGAAAACCTGTCGCCAAACGGCGACGCTTCAGCCCAGTCCAGGCATGGAGTACGGCCTCGAAATTAATCTAAGCCGTTGTTTTCATTGTCATTATTCAGTCTGGCCCAGGGTTTGCCCTTAGGTGGACATGACCCGCCGTATTCTCTCCACGCTGTTCACCACCTTCATCGCTCTGAGCAGCGGTCTGTTCCTGGGTGCCAGCCCAGCACAGGCCTTCGGTTTCGATGAAGTGGCAGAGTTGGCGCAGCGAGACGCTGCGCAGGCCTGGCTGGCCCCCATAGAGCAGCTTCCGGACGCCTTGTCGCGGATTGACTACGACGGCCTGCGCGACATCCGCTATCGCCCGGACCGCGCCGTCTGGCGCGCCGAAGGCCTGCCTTTCGAGTTGCAATTTTTCCACCTGGGCCTCGGCAACCGCACGCCCGTGGCAGTGCACGAGATCGTGGCAGGCCAGGCCAGGCCGTTGAACTACGACGCGTCGGCCTGGAATTACGGCCGCAACACCTTCGATACCACCAGCTTCACCAGCCTGGGATTCGCCGGCTTGCGCGTGCACCACGCACTGAACAACCCAGCCTACAAAGACGAGCTGGTCGTCTTCCTGGGTGCCAGCTACTTCCGCGCCCTGGGGCGGGGCCAGCAATACGGCTTGTCGGCGCGCGCCCTGGCCATCGACACCGTGGGAGCGTCAGCTGGCGCGGCCGAGGAATTCCCGCGCTTCAAAGCCTTCTGGATCGAACGCCCTGCGGCCGACGCCACCACGCTCACCATCCACGCCCTGCTGGACTCACCGCGCGCCACGGGGGCCTATCGCTTCGTGCTGCGACCGGGCGACAACACGACGATGGACGTGCAGGCGCGTGTGTTCATCCGCGCTTTGGCCGCAGGTGAACGCGCCATTGCCACCCTGGGCATCGCACCGCTGACCAGCATGTTCCAGCATGGCGAAAACCAGCCGCGCCCGGGCGACTACCGCCCGCAGGTACACGATTCCGACGGCCTGCTGGTGGCAGCGGCAGCGGTTCCGGGCGCGCCTGTGGAATGGCTGTGGCGCCCGCTGTTCAACCCCGCCGTGCCACTGGTGAGCAGCTTTGTCACCCAGCAGTTGAAAGGCTTCGGCCTGATGCAGCGCGAGCGCCGGTTCTCGGCCTATGAAGACAGCGAAGCGCGCTACGAGCGCCGGCCCAGCGCCTGGGTCGAGCCGCTGTCCCACTGGGGCCCGGGCCGTGTCGAACTGCTGTTGCTGCCCACGGCAGACGAGACCCACGACAACGTGGCGGCCTACTGGGTGCCCGCCGCATTGCCCGCGCCTGGCGAACCGCTGGACCTGTCCTGGCGAGTGCATTGGCAGGGCGACAAGCCCACCGTGCCGCCCGCCGGCCATACCGTGCAATCGCGCCTGGGCTGGGGCTGGGTGAACCCCGCCAACCCCGCGGCAGCGGGCGAGATGCTGTGGCACATCGACTTCGACGGCCCGGCCTTGCGCGCGCTACCCGCCGGCACGGAAGTTGAAGCCGTTGTCACGGCCGGCGCTGTGGCTGGCGCTGTGTCCGGCGCTGTGGCTGCCGATGTCGCCGGCAAACCTTCCGCGCGCGTGCTCGAAGCCCGCGCCTACCCCCATCCACAAGGTGGCTATCGCCTGCAACTGCGCGTGCAGCGCAGCGACAGCCGCCAACCGACCGAGCTGAGAGCCTTCCTGCGCCATGCAGGCAGCGCGCTCACAGAAACCTGGTCCGCCTTGATTCCACAGGAGTTGCCATGAATTTCCATGCATCCGCCCGCAGCATGGCGCCAGCGCGCCTGGTCAGTGCGGCCTTGCGCCGCTACACGCACGGCGCAGCGCCGGCGCTGGTGCGCGGCAGCATGACGCCGACGCCTTGGCGCGGCTTCATCAACAGCGTGAAGACTGTGTTTCAGCGCAGTGATGTGGCCGCCGCTGGCGCACCCGGCCCGCGCGAACCACGCGCACGCGGCTGGCAGCGCGCTGCCCACAAGCGCCGCAATGCCTTGCTGGGTCTGGTGCTGGCATCGGCCACGCTGGCCGCGCTGATGCTGATGCAAACGCAACCGCTGGCGGACCCCAGCCTGGTTCAATTGGTTCAGGTGGGCCTGTTCACCCTGCTCTTCGCCTGGGTCGCTGCCGGCTTCGTCACGGCCATGATGGGCTACCGCGTGCTGCGCCAGGGCGACGTACGCGGCTTGTCGCATGCCCGCGTGGCCGGGCGGCCGATTGCTGCCGAGGCGCGAACCGCCGTCATCATGCCGATCTGCAACGAGCATGTGCCTACCGTCTTCGCCGGGCTGACGGCCACGGCCGAATCGCTGGTGGCTGCTGGCGGGGGCCGGCTGGCCGAGATCTACGTGCTTTCAGACACCTCTGATGCCGCCACGCGCATCGCCGAGCGCCAGGCCTGGGCCGCGCTGCGCGAGCGCTTTGATGCAAGCGGTTTGCGTGTCCACTACCGCTGGCGCTTGCGCCGCACGCAGCGCAAGGCCGGCAACGTGGCCGATTTTTGCCGCCGCTGGGGCCGCAAGCACCGCTACATGGTGGTGCTGGACGCCGACAGCGTGATGAGCGGCGACGCCATCCTGGGCTTGGTGCGCTTGATGGAATCGCAGCCCACGGCCGGCATCATCCAGTCGGCCCCGGTGGCCTGCGGCCTGGACACCGTGCATGCCCGCACACAGCAGTTTGCAGGCCGCGTCACCGGGCGCCTGTTCGGCGCCGGCATGCAGTATTGGCAGCTGGGTGAGTCTCACTATTGGGGTCACAACGCCATCATCCGCATTGCACCCTTCATGCAGCATTGCGCGCTCGCTCCGCTGGCCGGGCGTGGCGGTTTGTCGGGCGACATCCTTTCGCACGACTTCGTCGAAGCCGCCCTGATGCGCCGTGCCGGCTTTCATGTCTGGCTGGTGCCCGACCTGCCGGGCAGCTATGAACAGCAACCGCCGCACCTGCTGGCCGAACTGCAGCGCGACCGCCGCTGGTGCCAGGGCAACCTGCAGAACGCGCGGCTGATCGCCGAGCCGGGCCTGCACCGCGTACACCGCGCCATGCTGGGCACGGGTGCGATGAGCTATCTGTCGGCGCCTTTGTGGCTGGCCTTCGTGGGCGTGGGTGTGTATCTGTGGCTGAACGGCGGGCACACGCTGCTTGTTGCCAACCCGCTGATGGCGCCAGCCATCGCCGGGCTGTGGTTCGCCACGCTGGGCATGCTGCTGCTGCCGCGCGCGCTGGGCGTGGCCCTGGTCATCCGCCAGAACCAGCAGCATCTGTACGGCGGCGTGCGTGGCCTGCTGGGCAGCGCCGTGCTGGAAGCGCTGCTTTCGGCCTTGCAGGCACCGCTGCGCATGGCAGCGCACACGCTGTTCGTGCTGGGTGCGCTGACAGGTTTGAACCTGCAATGGAAGTCGCCACCCCGGCAAGCCGAGAACTTGCCCTGGGCTGACGCGGCACGTGCATTGGGCGGCTTGTCGCTGCTGGCCGGCGGGGTGCTGGTTGCTGCCTGGATGGCCAATGCCGGCATGGCTTTGTGGCTGGCCCCGATGACCTTGCCGCTGCTGCTGGCCGTGCCTGTGGTGGTGTGGTGCGGCCGGCCTGAACTGGGCCGCGCCCTGCGCCGCATGGGCCTGCTGCTGACACCCGAAGAAGTGGCGCCGCCGCGGGTGCTGCAGCGTGCTTGGGCTGAAGCGGGCATGCAGCCGGTCGCGTTGCCGGGGCCAGCTGCCGTGTCCCCGACAGCGGCCCTGCCGATACGCCAGGCCGTACGCGCTGCGGCTTGACGGACCAGTGGCCTAATCTGCGCCGGCCAGGGCCCGCACTGCGCGGCCTACGCCGTCGCCCACCGGCAGGCCCTGCGCTCGCAGGGCTGCCTCCACCGCCGCAATCGCGCCCAGCATGCTGGCCGGGTTCTGGTCGCCCAGGTGCCCGATGCGAAAGCCGCGACCCTGCAGGGGGCCCAGTGCGCCTGCAAACGCCACTTGGTACTGCTCGCGGGCCACGGCGCGCAGCGCATCCACGTCGGTACCAGCAGGCACGGTGACGGTCGTTACCGCGTTCGATCGGCGAACCGGGTCGCGTCCGAAGAAGCCCAAGGCACCCGCTTCAGCCCAGCCTTCCACGGCGGCATGTACCAAGCCAGCCAGTTGCCGGTGCCGGGCCAGCACCTGCGCCAGGCCTTCTTGCTGCAGCAGCGCCAGCGCAGCGCGCAGGGCTGCCAGCAGGTTCTGTGGCGGTGTGCCGCAGAACTTGCGGTAGGACAGCGGGCTCTTGCGCGCCACGATGTCCCAGTAAAAGCGCGGCGACTTGTTGGCCTGCGCCGCAGCGAAAGCGCGTGCGTTCGTGGCCAGAAAACCCAGGCCGGGCGGGCACATCAGGCCTTTCTGCGAAGCACCCAGCGTCATGTCCACGCCAAGCGCGTCCATGTCGAAAGCCTCGGCACCCAGCGAAGCCACCACGTCGGCCACGAACAAAGCCGGGTGACCGCTGGCGCGCAGTGCAGCGCCGATGGCAGCCAGGTCGCTGGTGATGCCGCTGCTGGTGTCGGTGTGGACGACGAACACAGCGGCAATGGCATGCGCCGGGTCGTCGCGCAAAGCCCGGGTGATGTCAGCCGGGTCCAGCGCCTCGCCCTCACGCCAGGGTGTGCGCAGCACGCGCCGGCCCAGCGCTTCGGCCTGCACGGCCCAGCCTTCGCTGAAATGGCCGGTGCCTGGCACCAGCACGGTGCCGCCTGGCGGAATCAGGTTCTCGATGGCCGCTTCCCAGGCACCATGGCCATTGCTGATGAAGAAGAAAACATCGCCATCGCGCGTGCCCAGCAGTTGCTTGAGCCCGCTCTCGCAGACAGCGATGGTCTCGTCAACACGCGGGTCGCCCATGTCCATGGGCTGGCCCATCAGCGCGTGCAGTACGGCGTCGGGCAGGGGGGTGGGCCCAGGGCTGTGCAGCAGGCGGCGACCGGGGATGCGGGCGTGAAGGAAGGGCGTAGGGTCGAAAGGCTCGTTCATCCCCTGATGCTAGTGGGGCGTGCATCCAGCTGCCAACTATCGAACACCCCCCTGCCTGGTTGCCAGCGCCACGATGGCGATACCGGCTGCCACCATCAGCGCGTCTTCGATCAGACCGCTGCGCGTTTGACCCATGTGTGCCATTGCTTGCTCGCGACGAGCCAGTGTCAGGCAAGAAAACGGCAGTGCAGTGGCAACCGCCACCGCACTGCCGGCCTGCTCGCGACCGCGCGGCGCCAATGCAGCGCACGCGTTCGGTTGCCCAGCAGCCGAGCAGCACAGAGGCTGGACATCGGAGTCATCGACCCACTGTTGGACAGGCACAGCGACAGTGGCCCCGCGCCGCCCAGGGCCGCGCCCGATGGAAAGAGAATGGAAACCTCCACCACAAAAAGGAAATCAGACATGTCGCAAAGCAACCGCCGCACCTTCATGCTTCAGGCCGCTGCCTGTGGTTCAGCGCTGGGTGCCGCTGGCAGCGCCTTCGCCCAGCCGCCCAAGCTCGACGAGAAAGACCCGCAGGCCGTCGCGTTGGGCTACTTGCACGACACGGCCAAGGTGGATGGCAAGAAATACCCCAACCACAAGAAAGCGCAGAACTGCACGAACTGCGCGCTGTATCAGGGCAAGGCCACCGACGCCTGGGCCATGTGCCCCTTGTTCGCTGGCAAGCTGGTCGCCGGCCCGGGCTGGTGCAGCGCCTGGGCGAAAAAAGGCTGAATCCCGGCGGCCACCGCCGGAGCGGTGCTGACCGCAGAAGCGTCAGATCAGACCGCCCAGTTCGGCGGCCGCTTGTCGATGAAGGCCTGCACGCCTTCCAGCGCGCTGGCGTCCATCATGTTGCAGGCCATCGTGTGGGCCGCATCCGCATGGGCCGCTTCCATGCCCACGGCCAGCTGGCGATAGAACAGCGCCTTGCCCAACACCAACGCCACACGCGGCTTGGCGGCGATGCGGGCCACCAGGGCTTCGACCGCGGCGTCCAGCTGGTCAGGTGCCGCGACGCGGTTGACGAGACCGCGTGCGAGCGCTTCTTCCGCAGAAACAAAGTCCCCCGTCACCAGCATCTCGAAAGCTGCCTTGCGCGGCACATTGCGTGACAAAGCCACGCTGGGGGTACTGCAGAACAGGCCCAGGTTGACGCCGCTGACGGCGAATCGCGCTTCGCTGGAAGCCACGGCCAGGTCGCACATGGCCACCAGCTGGCAGCCCGCTGCCGTGGCAATGCCCTGCACGCGCGCCAGCACGGGCACGGGCAGGCGGTGCAGCGTCATCATCATGCGGCCGCATTGCGCGAACAGTTTTTCGTAATAGGCCTGCGAGACATGCGCGGGTTCGGTGCGCATCTCCTTGAGGTCATGACCGGCGCAGAAGGCGCGGCCGCTGGCGGCCAGCACCAGCACACGGGCGGTCTCATCGTCAGCCACGCGGTCCAGCGCCGTTTGCAGCGCTTCCAGCATGGCTTCTGACAAGGCATTGAAAGCCTGCGGCCGATTGAGAGTGAGGGTCACCACGCCTCGCGCATCTGCGCTGTGCAGGATCAAGGGGGCCGGAGCCTCTGTTTCGCTCATGTGTTCTCCTTCGTGCGCTGGCGCAGCTCGAACTTCTGAATCTTGCCGGTGCTGGTCTTGGGTATCACCTCGAAGCGGATGTCGCGCGGCACCTTGTAGCCGGCCAGCAGCGCCTTGCAGTGCGCCACCAGCTCTTCGGCCGTGACTTCACTCTCGGGCTTGGTTTCGACAAAAGCCACCAGCGTTTCGCCCCACTTCGCATCGGCCTTGGCCACCACGGCGCAAGTCATCACGGCGGGGTGGCGGTACAGCGCGTCTTCCACTTCCAGGCTGCTGATGTTTTCGCCGCCGCTGATGATGATGTCCTTGCTGCGGTCCTTGATCTTCACGTAGCGGTCGGGCTCCATCACGGCCAGGTCGCCGGTATGAAACCAGCCGCCCGTGAAGGCTTGCGCGGTGGCGGCCGGGTTCTTCAGATAGCCCTTCATCACGATGTTGCCGCGGAACATGATCTCGCCCATGGTCTGCCCGTCGGCGGGCACTTCCTGCATCGTTTGCGCGTCCATCACGCACATGCCGTCTTGCAGGGCGTAGCGCACGCCTTGGCGGCCGTTCAGGCGGGTTTGCTCAGACAGGTCTTCATCTGCCCAGCTGCTGCGTTTCACGGCGACGGCTGCGGGGCCGTAGACCTCGGTCAGGCCGTAGACATGCGTGATGTCGAAGCCGATCCTGGCCATGCCCTCGATCATGGCCGCTGGCGGCGCGGCACCGGCCACCATGCCGCGCACCTTCTGCTGGATGCCCGCGCGCTCTGCAGCCGGCGCCAGGACGAGGAGGTTGTGCACGATGGGCGCAGCGCAGTAGTGATCGACACCGTGCTCGCGCATGGCCTGCAGGATGGCCGTGGCCGTCACATGGCGCAGGCACACATGCGTGCCGCCCAGCATGGCCACGGTCCACGGGAAGCACCAGCCGTTGCAATGGAACATCGGCAGCGTCCACAAGTAGCTCGGAAAGTGCGGCATGTTCCAGGTCACCGCGTTGCACACCGTGTTCAGGTAGGCGCCGCGATGATGGGTGACCACGCCCTTGGGGTCGCCCGTGGTGCCGCTGGTGTAGCTGATGGCAATCGCGTCCCACTCATCCGCCGGGCCTTGCAGATGCAGCAGTGGCGCATGGGCGCTGATCCAGCGTTCGTACTCATGCGCACCTACCGCGTCGCCGGGCCCGGAGTATTCGCTGTCGAGCACGTCGATGACGAGCAACTCGCGGCCATGTTCGGTGCGCAACAGTTCCAGCGCCCTGACCACCACGGGCGAAAACTCGCGGTCGGTGATGAGCACGCGCGCTTCGCAGTGGTTCATCTGCCAGGCCAGCAGCTGCGCGTCCAGCCGCGTGTTCAGCGTGTTCAGCACGGCGCCCAGGGCGGGCACGGCGTAATGCGCTTCCAGCATCTCTGGCGTGTTGGGCAGCATCACGCTGACGGTGTGGCCACGCGCCACGCCGGCGGCCTGCAGGGCCGCGGCCAGCCGCGCGCTGCGATCACGCGTTTGCGCCCAGGTGTAGCGGCGCGCGCCATGCACCACGGCAGGCAGGTCGGCGAAGACTTCGGCGCTGCGCTCGACAAAACTGACCGGCGACAGCGCGCTGAAATTGGCGGCGTGGCGATCGAGTTGATGCTCGTAGATGTTCATCGGTGCTTTCTGTCTCATGGCGGGCTTGTTCGCCTGGCCTGTTAGCGTTGTTTGTCCAATCACCGCTTTCCAGTATGAACCCGTCACTCTTTCTCCTGCCTTCGGCGCTGGTCGTCGCCGTGTCGCTGGCGTCCTGCGGCAGCGCACCCGTCGTCGCCACAGCCTCCAGCGACACGCGCGATCCGCAGGTGGCTGCTGCCGTAGCCACCATCTCGGCGACGCGCATCGAAGCCCGCATCCAGACCCTGGTGGGCTTCGGCACGCGCCACACGATGTCTGACACCACCTCCGACACCCGAGGCATCGGCGCTGCGCGGCGCTGGATACAGCGCGAACTGCAAGCCTGTTCAGACGCCAGCGGCTCACGCCTGCAGGTGACGATGGACGAGCATCTGGCACCCGCCAGCGCGCGCATCCCGCGCCCCACGCCCATCGTCAACGTGGTGGCCACCCTGCCCGGCACCGACCCGCAGGCCAGCGCGCGCAGGCTCATCGTCAGCGGCCACTACGACAGTCGCGCCAGCGAGGTGATGGACGCCACCTCGGACGCACCCGGCGCCAACGACGACGCTTCAGGCGTGGCCGCCGTGATGGAACTGGCCTGCGTGATGGCCAGCCAGCGCTATCCCGCCACCCTGGTCTTCATGGCCGTGGCTGGCGAAGAACAAGGCCTGCTGGGCGCCGACTTCTACGCCGCCGCGGCGCGCCAGCAGGGCCTGCGCATCGACGCCATGCTCACCAACGACATCATCGGCAGCCCCGTGGGCGACACCGGGCAGCGCGATGCCAAACAAGTGCGCCTGTTTGCCGACGGCCTGACGCCGCTGTTGCGCCAGGCACTGATGCTGCCCACCGCAGGCACAGACGCGGCTCTCGCGAAAGCACTGCGTCAGCAGATCGACGAACAAGTCCGCGCCGGCGGCAGCGCCGATTTCGCCACCAACCAGCTCGGCCGGCACTTGAAGCAGATGGGCGAACGCTACCTGCCGGGCTTTCGTGTCAGCCTGATCCAGCGTCCCGACCGCTACCTGCGCGGCGGCGACCACCTGCCCTTTCTGAACCGTGGCTATGCCGCTGTGCGCTTCACCGAGCCTTTCGAGAACTTCATGTACCAGCACCAGAACGTGCGCATGGAAAACGGCGTGCAGTACGGCGACCTGCCGCAGTTCGTGGACTTCGCCTATGTCGCCGACGTCGCGCGCATCAACCTGGCCGGCCTGGCCACACTGGCCTTGGCCCCGGCTGCGCCCGAAAACGCGCGCATCGAAACCCTGCAACTGACCAACGACACCACGCTGCGCTGGGACGCCAGCAGCGACCCTGCTGTGGCTGGCTACCGCCTGGTCTGGCGCGAGACCGGCTCGCCTGTGTGGCAGCAGCAGCGCGACGTGGGTCTGCTCACGCGCGCCACGCTGGAAGGTTTGTCCAAGGACAACCTGATCTTCGGCGTGCAAGCTGTCGGAAAAAACGGCCATGCGAGCTTGGCGGCGTTTCCGTTGCCGCTGCGACGGTAGGCTGGTAAGGATGCGTTATTCGTGGGCAAGCGCGTATGCCAAGGCCGTCGGGTGATCAACGTCCATGGCAGCCAAAGCCAGTGGCGTTCCTGCAGGCACGTCACGACCGGTGGCGGCCGGGGGCATTGGGTGGCGGGCTCGGCGAAGTAAAGGCGGAGGGGCGGGCGCAGCCCGACACGGAGGAGAGAGCCCGGATACAAACAGTCCAGTGGACTGTTCATGCCTGGCGAGCGCCCAGGCCGCGAGGCCTGGGCATGAGTGGAGCCCGTCAGCCAATGTCCCCGGCCTTGGCCACAAAATCTACGCGGCTGGTTTTTAAGGCGCACCCAGCAATTCGCTCAACAGCGCCTGCCCCGCATAGACATTCCGAAGTGCTTCGACAATGGCCCCGGCATGCACGCCCACCGACCGGTTGACGCGTTCGTCGTAGCTGAAAGCGCCGCCCAGCAAAGCCAGGTTGCCGTCGAACAGCAGCCCCACCGGTTCGCCCTGACGGTTCAGCATCGGGCGGCCTGAACTGCCGCCGATGCTGTCGTTGGTGGTGACAAAATTCAAGCGTTGTGCCAGGCTCGGCCTGGGCTGCGCTGCCAGCCAAGAAGGCGCCAGCGCAAAGGGTGCTGAGCCTGTGGCGCGGTCTGACAGGCCCTGGATGTCGGTGAATGGTGCGATGCGCTTGGCAGCCTCGCGCTCGACGGCCCGCACTCCGGCATCGAAACGCTGGCGCAAATTTCGTGCACCTTCGTCCAGGCTGCGTGCCAGCACGATGAACGGGTCGTCCGACTGCGCGATGGCGTCAGCGCCGCCGTTCCACAGCTTCATGCGCTCAGCGGGGTCGGCGAGGTGGCTGGCGCTGACATCTGTCAAGGCTCTGGACCTGTTGCGAGATCGTCGCTGACCGCAGCCAGACTAAGGGCCGCACAGCCGCGCGTGCTCGACCATCCAACAGCGGTCCATCACCGAATCCATGCCCGCCGCGCGCACCAGTGCATCGGCTTTCGCATCGTCCAGACCCATCTGCTGCCAGAAACATTTGGCGCCGATGGCCACCGCGCTGTGCGCGACAGCAAGAACCTCAGCCGGCTTGCGAAAGACATCGACCATGTCCACCGGAAACGGAATGTCTTCCAGCCGCGCATAGCTGGTTTCGCCCAGCACGGTTTGCACGCTGGGGTTCACAGGCACGATGCGCAGGTTCTGCTGTTGCATGTAGTGCGCCACGCGATGGCTGGGGCGGCTGGGATCGGCTGACAAGCCGACCACGGCGATGGTCTTGCAGTTGCTGAGGATGCGGCGCAGGTCGGTGTCGTTCATGTGATCACTCGGGGTTGGAATCAGCTGAGAAAACCGCGCGCCATCAGCAGCGCCTTCAGGGCTTGCGAAGACTGGGCATGGCGGTCAGGGTCGTACTTCAGCGGGCTGGTATAGAACTGCGCCAGCGAGGTGATGCCGTGCTCGTCCATGCGCGCGGCCATGCCGGTCTCCGGCCCCATGGCGCGGTAGCGTGCCCAGCCGCTGACTTCACGCTGGCCGAAGTCGCGGTCGATGCTCTGTGCTGTCGGCTTCTGATACCGCTCGTCGTGAATCCAGGCCGTGCCCGGCAAGCGGTCGCGCTGCGCGGGCGCTTCAGCCGGCCAGCCCACCACCAGGCTCGTCACCGGCAGGCAGTGGTCTGGCAGTTCCAGCAGTTCGGCGATGCCTTCCATGCCCTGCAGCGTGGTGCCCATGTAGCAAATGCCCAGGCCGTGGCTTTCCAGCGCCAGTGCCGTGGTCTGCGAGAGGATGAGTGCGTCGAAGGCCGCCACGTGCCAGCTGATGAAGTCAGCAAAGCCGGCCCGCGCCTGACGCAAGGCCAGCCATTGCCGCGTGCGGTGGCTGTCGGCGCAGAAGGTGAGCACCAGGGGTGCTTGCAGCACCATGGGTTGCTCACGGTGCAGTTTGAACAAACGCGCCTTGCGGTCTGGGTCGAAGGTCTTCACCACCGAGACCATGTTCAGGTTGCCGCTGGACGATGAACCGGCCAGTGCCTGCACCAGCAAAGCGTCGATGAAGTCGCTGTCCACGGGCCGGTCCGCCCGGGTGTGGAACTGGCGGATGGAACGGTGGCCCTGCATCAGGGCGGAGAAGGCACTGGCGTCAGTCATCGCAGTCAGTCATCGGGGTCAGTCATCAGGGTCAGTCATCAGGGTCGCACATCGGGGATGGGCTTAAAAAAAGGAAACCGCCGCATCTTGCACTGCAACTGCGGCGTTCACCGTCTGCACTTTGATTCAGGTGGCTGCTAAACTTCTGTTCGTCAGGAGAGAGCTTGGCGCCGGTCAACACGTCGGCCAGCCAGCCGCCGAAGGCGCAGGGGTAGTCAATCCCCGAACGCTCAGGCAAAAGGACTGACTTCCTTCCTCACTGGAGAGAGGTTTGCTGCAGCAAAACGCGCTGCGGCAAACCCACCGAAGGGGCAAGGCCTGCCGGCCCGGCATGTCGCAAGACACGGGTGCAGCAGCGCCGAATCTCTCAGGTAAAGCGGACAGCGGGGGCCCCATGCACACCAACCGGCGTGCATGGCTTAGCCGCCCTCGAAGGAATCTGCCTTGTCTGACTCCGTTGACGCCCCTCTCCTGCAAACCCCCCTGCACGACTTGCACGTCCGTCTGGGCGCGCGCATGGTGCCCTTCGCCGGCTACGCCATGCCGGTGCAGTACCCCAGCGGCCTGATGGCCGAACACAAGCATTGTCGCGAAGCCGCAGCGCTTTTCGATGTTTCGCACATGGGGCAATTGCGGCTGATCGGCATCGAGGCCGCTGAGGCGCTGGAAACACTGGTGCCTGTGGATGTGATGGGCCTGGGCGCCGGCAAGCAGCGTTACGCATTCTTCACCAATGCCGCCGGCGGCCTGATGGACGACCTGATGATCACGCGGCCACCAGTCGGCGCAGCAGCGGCGGCTTTCGGCGACCTGTTCCTCATCGTCAATGCCGGCTGCAAGCAGGCCGACATTCGCCACCTGCAGTCTCATATCGGGCGCCGTTGCCGCGTGCATCCGATGCCTGAGCGTGCCTTGCTGGCGCTGCAGGGGCCACAGGCCGTGGCGGCGCTGGCCAGGCTGAATGGCGACGTGGCGCAGCTGGTGTTCATGAGCGGCGGCCTGTTCGATCTGGCCGGTCACGGCTGTTTCGTCACGCGTTCTGGCTACGCAGGCGAAGACGGTTTCGAGATCAGTGTGGCCGCCGAAGCTGCCGTGGCGCTGGCAGAAGCGCTGCTGGCCCAGCCCGAAGTGAAACCTGCCGGCTTGGGCGCACGCGACACGCTGCGCCTGGAAGCCGGTTTGTGTTTGTATGGGCATGACCTGAACGAACAAACCAGCCCCGTCGAAGCCGGCCTGACCTGGGCCATCCAGAAGGTTCGCCGCCCGGGTGGCGAGCGCGCTGGCGGTTACATCGGCGCGCCCGTGATCGAACGCCACCTGACAGGCGCAGCGATGTGCAAGCGCGTGGGCCTGGTGGGCCTGGAACGCGTGCCGGTTCGCGAAGGCACCCTCATCTTCGATGCCCACGGCCACAAGCTGGGCACGGTCACCAGCGGAACCCTGGGCCCCAGCGTCAATCAACCCATCGCGATGGCCTACCTGCCGCTGGACCACACCGCACCACACAGTGAGGTGTATGCCGAAGTACGCGGCAAGCGGCTGCCCATGCGCGTGACAGCCATGCCTTTCCAACCTCACCGTTATCACCGCGGCTGAAAGCCGCAACCTTCTGATCACCGCGGCTGAAAGCCGCGACCTTCTTTCACCGCGGCTGAAAGCCGCGACTCCAGGAGCCATTGAGATGACCACCAAATACACCACGGACCACGAGTGGATCAACATCGAAGACCACCAAGCCGCCATCGTGGGCATCACCCACCATGCGCAAGACGCCTTGGGCGACGTGGTCTTCGTCGACCTGCCTGAGGTGGGCCGCAGCTACACCAAGGGTGAAGTGGCCGGCGTGGTGGAAAGCGTCAAAGCCGCAGCCGACCTGTTCATGCCCGTCACGGGCGAGGTCGTCGAAGTCAACGAAGCCCTGCGCACCGACCCTGCTCTGGCCAACACCGACCCGTTGGGCACGGGCTGGTTCTTCAAGATGCGCATCACGGAAATGGGCGAGTTCGACCAGCTCATGGACCCGCCCGCCTACGACGAGCTGCTGAAGACGCTCTGAATTTCACCCGACTGACCCCCAGCGAAAGCCCAAGATGTTGATGTCCGCCCTGAAGCCCCTGCACGAGCTGGAAAACGCAGCCGAGTTCTCTGCCCGCCATATCGGCCCCTACGCGACAGACGAAGCGCACATGCTGACCGTGATTGCGCCCGGCGTGCCCAACTTCACGCGCCGCGCGCTCATCGAAGCCATCGTGCCGCGCGCCATCGCGCGCACGCAGCCGATGCAGCTGCCGCAGCCCGTGAGCGAGGCGCAGGCGCTGGCAGAAATGAAGGCCGTGGCGGCAAAGAACCAGGTGCTGAAAAGCTTCATCGGCCAGGGCTACCACGGCACCTACACGCCGGGCGTCATCTTGCGCAACATCCTGGAGAACCCGGCCTGGTACACGGCCTACACGCCCTACCAGGCGGAAATCAGCCAGGGCCGCATGGAAGCGCTGGTGAATTTCCAGACCATGGTGTGCGACCTGACCGGCATGGCGATGGCGAACGCCAGCATGCTCGACGAAGCCACGTCTGCCGCTGAAGCCATGACCCTGGCCAAGCGCAGCGTGAAGAGCAAGAGCGACACCGTCATCATCGCCAGCGACTGCCACCCGCAAACCATCGAAGTCATCCAGACGCGCGCGCGGCCGCTGGGCATCCAGGTGCTGGTAGGCGACGTGCCCGAGCTGATGGCCGGCAATGATTACTTCGCCGTCATTGCGCAATACCCCAGCACCTCGGGCTTGATCCACGACCTGCGCCCCTTGGTGGAACAAGCGCACGGCAAGCAAGCCGCCTTCATCGTCGCGGCCGACCTGCTGGCTTTGACGCTGCTGGTGCCGCCGGGTGAATTCAATGCCGACATCGTCGTGGGCAACACGCAGCGCTTCGGCGTGCCCATGGGCGGTGGCGGGCCCCACGCCGCCTACCTGGCCTGCCGCGACGAATGGAAGCGCAGCCTGCCTGGCCGCCTGGTGGGCATCAGCATCGACAGCCATGGCCAGCCGGCTTACCGCCTGGCGCTGCAGACGCGTGAACAGCACATCCGCCGTGAAAAGGCCACGTCCAACATCTGCACGGCGCAGGTGCTGCTGGCCGTCATCGCCAGCATGTACGCGGTCTATCATGGCCCGGTGGGTCTGAAGCGCATCGCCCAGCGCGTGGCCAGCTACACCGCCATCCTGGCGCAGGGGCTGCAGCAACTGGGGCGCGACGTCGTCACACCGGCGGCTTTCGACACCCTCGCCATCGAGACCGGTACCGACACCGACAGCGTGTTCACGCGCGCCCATGCCGCAGGTGCCAACCTGCGCCGCCTGTCGCCCACGCGCTTGAGTGTGGCGCTGGACGAAACCACCACGCGCGACGACGTGTTGGCGCTGTGGTCCTGGTTCGCATCGCCCGGCCAAGAGCTGCCCGACATGGCAGCCTTCGAGAAAGGCATCGAGCCGCTGATTCCGACATCGTTGCGCCGCACCAGCGCGTTCCTCACGCACCCGGTGTTCAACAGCCACCACAGCGAAACGCAGATGCTGCGCTACATCCGCAGCTTGAGCGACAAGGACCTGGCGCTGGACCGCAGCATGATCCCGCTGGGCAGTTGCACCATGAAGCTCAACGCCACCAGCGAGATGATTCCCATCACCTGGCCCGAGTTTGCCCACATCCACCCCTTTGCGCCGCGTGAACAACTGGCCGGCTATTGGGAGATGAACGACCAGCTGTGTGCCTGGTTGTCGCAAGCCACCGGTTATGCCGGCGTCAGCTTGCAGCCCAATGCGGGCAGCCAGGGCGAATACGCCGGCTTGCTGGTCATCCAGGCCTGGCATGCCAGCCGGGGCGACAGCCAGCGCAACATCTGCCTGATCCCTGAGAGCGCGCACGGCACCAACCCCGCCAGCGCCCAGATGGCCGGCATGAGCGTGGTGGTGGTGAAGTGCGACGCCATGGGCAACGTGGACATGGACGACCTGCAGCGTCAATGCGAAAAGCACAGCGCGCAACTGGCCGCTGTGATGATCACCTACCCCAGCACGCATGGCGTGTTCGAGGTGCGCGTGAAAGAGCTGTGCGCCCTGGTGCACGAGCATGGCGGGCGCGTTTATGTCGACGGCGCCAACATGAACGCGCTGGTAGGTGTGGCAGCACCTGGCGAATTCGGCGGCGACGTGAGCCACCTGAACCTGCACAAGACCTTCTGTATTCCGCATGGCGGCGGCGGGCCGGGCGTGGGCCCGGTGGCGGTGGTCGAAGACCTGGTGCCTTTCCTGCCGGCGCACCGCACCGGTGGTGTGGGTGGCGAGCACAGCGTGGGCGCCGTTTCTGCCGCACCGCTGGGCAATGCCGCCGTGCTGCCGATCAGCTGGATGTATTGCCGCATGATGGGCGCAGAAGGCTTGCGTGATGCCACCGAGATCGCCATCCTGAGTGCCAACTACATCGCCGCGCGCCTGGCACCGCACTACCCCGTGCTTTACAGCAGCGGCGACACCAGGCTGGCCGGCGGCGGCGTGGCGCACGAATGCATCATCGACATCCGCCCGCTGGCCAAGGCCACGGGCATCGGTGCAGAAGACGTGGCCAAGCGCCTGGTCGACTACGGTTTCCACGCGCCGACCTTGAGCTTCCCGGTGGCCGGCACCTTGATGATCGAGCCGACAGAGAGCGAGCCGCTGGTCGAGCTGGACCGTTTTGTCGAAGCCATGATCGGCATCCGCCACGAGATCGCACGCGTGGAAAGCGGCGAATGGCCGCAGGCAGACAACCCGCTGAAGCATGCGCCGCACACCGCCGCTTCCTTGCTGACCAAGGAGTGGGCCCACGCTTACAGCCGTGAACTGGCGGCCTACCCGATGCCCGCGCTGCGCCGTCAGAAGTATTGGGCGCCCGTGGGGCGCGTGGACAACGTGCACGGCGACCGCAACCTGTTTTGCAGTTGCCTGCCGATGTCCGCTTACGACAACGAAGCGCCAGGGGCTTGATGTTCAGCCCGCCATGCGTGTTGCTTCAGGGCGCAAGCTGAACGGGGTCAGCGGGGTGAACAGGGTAAACGGGGCGTTGCGGCTCGCCGTCGCCGTGGCCGTGCTAGTGCTGGTGCTGGTGCTGGTGCTGACGTGGACGGCGCCGCCTGCCTGGGCGGCCGAACCCACACCGGCTGCCGCACCGACGGCCCTGTCCACCAAGTCCTGGGCCAGAACGCAGTGCGTGGCCGCGCTGGAACTGCAGGCCGAAGACATCGCTGCGCGCATCAAGGCCGAGCAGGCTGGCGCCGAGCTGCACTTGCGTGACCGCCTGCGCGATGTGCTGCGCATCGGTGCGGCCTACATCGGACAGGCCTACCTGGACGGTGAGCGCGACGAGCAGAAGTCCAAAGCCTGGCTGGACAAGGCGCGGCAGGAACAGGAAAAGCTGCCTGCTGCCGAACTGGCTGCGCGGCAAGATCATTGCACCGCGCAGGGCGCGAAGCTGCTGGCCGATACCAACCCGCTCAGTCGCGCCATCGTTTCCAGATTGGCTGAGAAACGCATGAAAAAGATGCTGGGCAGTTGATCGTCTTGAGCAAGATGACCCACCCGATACCGGCTTTGATGCCACCCACTCTTTGAGTTAGACCCCGCATGGCCGTCAGCGTTTTCGACCTCTTCAAGATCGGCATCGGGCCCAGCAGCAGCCACACCGTAGGCCCCATGCGCGCAGCGCGTTTGTTCGTCAGCCGCCTGGCCCACGACGGCCAATTGCAAGCCACGACGCGTGTGCTGTCGCAGCTGTACGGCTCGCTGGGCGCCACGGGCAAGGGACACGGCAGTGACAAGGCCGTGCTGTTGGGACTGGCAGGCCACGAGCCCGACACCGTGGACGTGGAAGCCGTGCCTGCACTGTTGGCAGCCATGCGGCAGGACAAGCGCATCCGTTTGCTGGACCAGCAAGATGTGGCTTTCAGCGAACGCGAAGACCTGAAGTTCCACCGCCGCGAAACCCTGCCCTTCCACGCCAACGGCATGCGCTTCACGGCCTTCGATGCCAGCGGCGCAGAGCTGGTGACGCGCAGCTACTACTCGGTGGGCGGCGGCTTCGTCGTCAGCGAAGAAGTGGCCGCAGACGGTGCGCGGCAGAAGGTCATCGCCCCCGACACCACCGCCCTGCCGCTGCCCTTTCGCAGCGGCGACGAATTGCTGGTGCGCTGCCGGGAACTGGGGCCCGGCGGCAGCATCGCGCAGGTGATGCGCATCAACGAACGGCACTGGCGGCCTGATGCCGAGATCGACGCCGGCCTGCTCACCATCTGGCGCGTGATGCAGGACTGCGTGATACGCGGTTGCGCCACCGACGGCGTGCTGCCCGGCGGCTTTCAGGTCAAGCGCCGCGCCAAGGCGCTGCGCGAACAGTTGATCGCCCACCCAGAGCAAGCATTGAGTGACCCGCTGCAGGTGCTGGACTGGGTCAACCTGTACGCCCTGGCCGTGAACGAAGAAAACGCCGCCGGCGGCCGCGTGGTCACGGCGCCCACCAACGGCGCGGCCGGCATCGTGCCTGCCGTGCTGCATTACTACACGCGCTTCTATCCTGGCTCCACCGACCGGGGTGTGGTGGATTTCCTGCTCACCGCCGCAGCCATCGGCATCCTCTACAAGGAAAACGCCAGCATCAGCGGCGCCGAAGTCGGCTGCCAGGGCGAAGTGGGCGTGGCCTGCAGCATGGCCGCAGCCGCCTTGTGCGCGGTGATGGGTGGCAGCCCGGAGCAAGTCGAGAACGCCGCAGAAATCGGCATGGAACACCACCTGGGCCTGACCTGCGACCCAGTGGGCGGGCTGGTTCAGATCCCCTGCATCGAGCGCAACGCCATCGCCAGCGTCAAAGCCATCAACGCGGCACGCATGGCCCTGCGCGGCGACGGCACGCACTTCGTCAGCCTCGACAAGGTCATCAAGACCATGCGCGAAACCGGCGCCGACATGATGACCAAGTACAAGGAAACCTCACGCGGCGGGCTGGCCGTGAACATCGTCGAGTGCTGAACTAGCGTGGAGGCAGCGCCAGAGGCAGAGGCAGAGGCAGCGCCAGCACCGCACGCACGCCGTCGGCCAGCGTGCGGCCAGCACCGCGTTGCCATGCCGCCTGGGCTTGTTCGGGCCCCAGCAAAGCGCGCGCAAAGCGCCGCATGCGCTTCAGATCGCGGGCATCGCCAGGCTCGAACGCGCCGCAGCGCTGTGGCCACTGCGCTTCACACAGGCCCATGGTCTCTGCCGCCAGCGCGGCATGGCGCAATCGCGCCAGCACGGGCGCCACGTTCCACAGCGCATACATCACGGCCACCATCTGCAGCCCGTCCCAGCCCACAGCCAGGCTCTGGTGCATGTCGGCAGCCGCCTCGTTCCAGCGGCGCAGCGCCAGCAGCGCCGTGCCGCGCGCTTCCAGCGCGCCTGATGCCAAGTCCCAGTCCTGCAGCGCCAGGCCCTCGGCCGCCAGCGACTGCAGCTCGTCCAGCCCCTGCGCGCCGCGCCCGCCTTGCGTGCCCGCCACGGCCACGTTGTAGCGGCCGGCGTTGATGAGGTGCCGGTTGCCTGATTGCCGCCACAGCACCAAGGCCTGCGCCGACAAGGCGCTGGCCTGGACATGGTCGTGGTCGATCACCGTGCACAGATGGGCCTGCAGCGACAGCAACGACGCTTCGCTGTTGGGCCGGCCCACAGCGCGCGCCAGCGGCAGCGCCTGCGCGATCAGCTCGCGCGCACGCACGTGATCGCGGTCCAGCCGCCAGTGCATGCGCGCGCCGCGCGACAGCACCATCACCTGCAGCACGGGGTCGTCGCAGGGGCGGTCGAAAGCCGCCTGCAAGTGCGGGCGCGCGGCGTCACGCTGGCCGGTCTCGTGCCAGCACCAGGCAGCCATGGCGTGCCCACCGGCGGTCAGCGAATCGTCCAGCCCGGGGCTGGCCAGCAGCGTGTCCAGCACCTGCAGGCCGCTGTGCGGCAGCGCGATTTCGCCCCACGAGCTTTGCAGTGCCAGCACCAGGCGCAGCGCGGCATTGCCGTCGCCGTCCGCCGGGGCGCTGGCCAGGGCTTGCAGCAAGTTGGGCAGTTCTTCGCGCACGGTGGGCAGCGGCGGTGTGGCGGGCAGCGCACGCGCCCAGTCCAGCAGCCAGACGAGCAGCCGGCCACGCGCGCGGCGAAGCGTGGCTGCGTCATGCTGCGCCAGCGCGAATTCGCGTACGGGTTCCAGCGGCACGGTGCGCCGCAAGCCGTCCTGCCCGATGCTGCTGCGCACCACCGACGAGCCTTGCAACTGGTCCAGCAAGCTTTGCGTGCCGGCCGGGCAGGCAGGCGGCGGGTCGGCAGGCGGCAGTGCCGCAACACTGTCTGCTGGCGCAGCGTCGTCTTGCGCCGGCGGATCGAAAGCGCGGGACAGGGCCGCTGCAGCAGCCAGCGTGGCCCCGGCAGGCAGCAGGCTCAGGGCCGACAGCAGACGCTGCTGTGGCAGCGTCAGCAGGTGCCAGCTCCAGGCAATCACGCCCAGCATCGAAGCCTGGCGAGGGTCGCTGCCGCTGCGCGGGCCGCGGCGTGCCAGGAACGCCAGGCTGCCGGCTGACGCCGTGCCGTCTAGACGGGCCGCTTGCAGCAGCGCCAGCAGTTCGGCCGGGTCCAGGCTGCGTGATTGCGACGCCGCCAGCTCGATGGCCAGTGGCAGGCCGTCCAGCCAGTGCACCAGCGCGGTCAGGGCCGCATGGTTGCCGCCGCTGACGTGAAAGTCAGGCCTGTGCGCCCGCGCCCGGTCGACGAACAGTGCCACCGCGCCGTTTGCCGCCACGGCGTCCAGCGGCGCGCCGACGCTGGGCAGGTCCAGCGCGCTCATCTTGAAATTCTGTTCACCGTCCAGTTCCAGCGCGCGGCGCGAAGTGACGATGCAGCGCAGCCCTGGCAACTGCTCCAGCAATGCTGCCACGGCTTGTACCGCCCCTTCCTGCAGTTGTTCGGCGTTGTCCAGCAGCAGCAGCGTCACGCGGCCGTCCAGTGCCGCCAAGACTTGTTCCATGACGTCGCCGCCGCCGTCCAGCCGCAGCGCCATCTGCAGGCGATCGAGCAGTTCTGCGCGGCTGAAGGCACCCACCAGGGGCACGAACACGGCGTGATCGATGACGGGGCGCCAGTCGCCAGGCTCGTCAACTGAAGGCTGGCAGGCGCGGTGCGCCACTTCCACCGCGAGCCGCGTCTTGCCCGCGCCGCCCGGCCCCAGCACGCTGACCAGCCGGTGGCAGGCGATGAAGCTGAGCAGGTGCGCTGCCTGCGCGTCGGCGCCTATCAGTCGCGTGGCGTAGTGCGGCAGGCGGGCGCCGGCGCTTTTCGCGCTTGTCGTTCCTGTCGTGCCTGTCGTGACTGCCGTGCTTGCTGCGCTTGCTGCGCTTGCTGGGCTTGCTGGGCCGGCGATCGGCGTCGCAAGGCTGTCACCCAGCCTGTCGGCCATGGCCTGCAGGCGCTGGCGCTCTTCCACCACCCATTCATCGAAGAAGCCGGGCAACAGATCGCCTCCATACAGGGCCAGGGCGCGGGCGGGCGCATGGCTGCACCAGCCGGCCTCAAAGGCCGTCACGTCACACCACAGCGCCCCCGGCACAACGCGCAGCACGCGTCGGTCGGCCAGCAGAACCTCTGGGCCACCCGCAGGTTCCAGCACCGCGCGCAGCAGAGAAAGCGTCTGCCGCAGGCGGCCTCGGCCCGTGGTGTCGTCCACCTCGGGCCACAACAAGGCGACCAGTTCTTCACGCGCGTGGTCGCGTGCAGGCGCCATCGCCAGCCTGGCCAGCAAGGCCATGGCGGCCCGGCTGCGCAGGCGCGTGAGACGGTGGCGGCCATCGTCGATCTCAAAGCCGCCCAGCAAGCGCACGCGCCAGACGGCTGCGTGCGCAGTGTCGCCGCTGAGGCGGGGGCCGGGGCCGGGGCTGACTACAGATGCAATGGAGGTGTCCATGGGCACGCGTCAAAACATGGCCAACAGTTTAGTAGCGGTCAAGCCCGCAGCATCGCGGCCGATCAGCCTGGTGTCCAGGCTCGCACGCCCACCCCTTGTTCAAACACTCCTTAATGCAGCACCTGAAGCTGCGCCACAAAATCGCCGCCCTCGGCGTGGTAGGCATGACGGCATGCCTGTTGGCGCTGTTTCAAGTGCTGCGCTGGCAGGGCCTGGAATTGCAGCAGACGCAAGCCACACAGGAGGCGCTGGTGCCGGCGCTGCTGGCCGTGAATCTGCAGCGTGCCCTGGTGGACCACCGCGGTTCAGCCGCCCGCGTGCTGGGCGGCAATCGCCTGGCTGAGGCCGATCGCCGCGCGCATCAAGCCGCCGTCGACGCCCGCATGGCGGTGCTGGCGCACCGGCTGCAATTCACGGGCCACTGGCCTGCACGCGTCGAACTCGACGCCCTGCGCGCAGACTGGCAGCAACTGGTGCAGCAAATTGTCACAGCAGCCTGCACCGTGGCCCACAGCCAGGCGGCGCACCGCTTGCTGGTCGAACAGACCTTGCAGGTCATCGATATCGTGAGCATGGAGCAGGCAGAGGCTGCGCCTTTGCGCCAGGCACTGCCGCTGGCACGCCAGGCGCTGCCCCAGGGCGATACAGGGCCGGCGCAGGCCACGGCGATGCTCAGCGCGGCACAAGCCCAGGTGCAGCAGGCGCAAGCGCGCGCGCTCTCGAAACTGCGTGCTGATCAGGCCATGGCCGTAACCGGGCTGCTCGCCAGTGCAGCCACGATGCTGGGCTTGCTGGCCTGGCTAGGCGCTGCGCTGCGAAGAACGCAGCGACTACGGGTGTCCAAACCAGTGCCACCCCGGACAGCAGCCTGGCAGCCACCGCCTTCAGACGCGAGCACCAGCCCGCAGATGAGCGGCAAGTTGCTGATGGCGCGACTGCGTGGGCCCCGACCGGAGAACCGACCCCCGCCCCGCCTGGACCAGCCGACCGAGTCTCAGGAACTTTGAGCTGGCGTCAAGCGCGCAGGAACAGCGTCACCAGGGGCTCGGGCCCGACCTGGCGGCTGCAATGCCCATGCAGGTTTTCGTCGAATTGCACGCCTTCAGGCAGCACATCGGCTGAATAGAAAGACTCGCCGGGCCCGAAGAGCAGTGCGCTGCCGTCCTGCAGGCCGATTTCCATCTGCCCCTGCAGGATGAACACCCACTGCGGCGTGCCGGTGCAATGAAAGCTACTACGAAAACCCACCGGGCTTTGGCGCAGCTGCCAGCCGCTGCTGGGTGCCAGCGGCGACAGCAAGGCCTGCGGCTTGCCCTCGGTCAAGGCCAGTGGTTGTTGACGGAAGCGGGCGCGGCCATCGGTGTCGGTGAAAAGAAGGGTCTGCGTCAGGTGCGTCATGGCAGGGCACTGGGGTCGGTGGGCGGGCCCGCATTGTCTGCCGCAGGGCCTGACAAAATGAACGTTCCTTTGCTTTGCATCCCGCACCCCCATGAAGTTGCTGCGCTACGGCCCCAAGGGCCAGGAACGCCCCGCCTTGCTCGACATTCACGGTCGCGTGCGCGACCTGTCAGGCGTCATCACCGATCTGCGCGCAGAAACACTCAGCCCTGGCGGCCTGGCCAAGCTGCGCGCGCTGGAACTGGGCGACCTGCCGGTGGTGGAAACGCCCGGCCGCATGGGCTTGCCCTGGTCCGGCTGTGGCAAGTTCATCGGCGTGGGCCTGAACTACGCCGACCACGCCGCCGAAGCCGGCCTGCCGGTGCCCACCGAACCCGTGATCTTCATGAAACCCACCAGCTGCATGGTGGGTGCCGGTGACGCCGTGGTGCTGCCCCAGGGCAGCGTGAAAAGCGACTGGGAAGTGGAGCTGGGCATCGTCATCGGCAGCAAGGCACGCTATGTCAGCGAGCAACAGGCGCTGCAACACGTGGCCGGCTACTGCGTGGTCAACGACGTGTCCGAACGCGAATACCAGATGGAACGCGGCGGCACCTGGGACAAGGGCAAGGGCTGCGACACCTTCGGCCCGGTCGGCCCCTGGCTGGTCACGGCCGAAGAAGTGCCCGACCCGCAGACCCTGGCCCTGTGGCTGGATGTGAACGGCCGCCGCTGGCAAGACGGCAGCACGCGCACGATGGTGTTCGGCGTGGCGCATCTGGTGAGCTACATCAGCCGTTTCATGACCCTGTACCCCGGCGACCTCATCACCACCGGCACCCCACCCGGCGTGGGTCTGGGCGCCAAGCCGCAGCCGGTGTTCCTGAAAGCGGGCGATGAGATGCACCTGGGCATCGAGGGCCTGGGCGAGCAGCGCCAGCGCGTGCATGCCTGGGACGCCGCACTGATCGACGGCTGATCTGGCGCCGGCCGCAGCTTCGCGCTCCCTGTTCCACCCACGCGCCCATGCCTTCGGTCAGCCTGCAACGCATCAGCACGGTCGATCTGCAGATGCTGGCGCGCTCAGAAATGCCCGCAGCGCTGCACGGCCTGCATGCCGCAGGCGCACTGCCGCCCGCTTTCGCTGCGCAGCGCGCACTGGCTCTGCAAGCGGCAGAGGCAGCCAGGCCGCTGGCCGGAGCGCTTTACTACGTCTGCCAGGGTGATCGGGTGGTGGGCAGCTGCGGCTTCAAGGACGCAGCCGATGAGGGCTGGGTCGAGGTCGGCTACGGCGTGGCAGCCGGGTACCAGGGCTGCGGGGTCGGTACGCAGGCGCTTCGGGCACTGTGCAGCATCGCTTTCGAAGGTGGCCAGATACACGCAGTGCGCGCCTGCATCGAGCCCGACAACGCGGCCTCGGCAGCGCTGGCGCGCAAACTGGGCTTCGTGGCCGGCAGCCTGGTGATAGAGGAAGACGGCAGCTGCGTGATGGTTTGGACCCTGCTGGCTGCGGCCTGACGGGCACCGAGCGCCAGAGCCGGCCCCCTCAGTCCTTGTCTGCGGGCATGGGCAGCGGCCCTGCTGAACCACCCGGTTGGGGTGTGGGGCGCAACTTGGGCCGCCGCGCCAGATAGCTGTAGAGCACTGGCACCACCACCAGCGTGAGCAAGGTGCTGGTGAGCACACCGCCAATGATGGCGCGCCCCATCGGCGCCTGAATCTCGCCGCCATCGTTGAAGGCCAGTGCCAGCGGCAGCATGCCGAAGACCATGGCCAGGGTCGTCATCACGATGGGGCGCATGCGCGTCATGCCCGCCTCCAGCAGCGCTTCGGGCACGCTGGCGCCGCCCCGGCGCGCGTGGTTGGCATAGTCCACCAGCAGGATGGCGTTCTTCGTCACCAGGCCCATCAGCATCACCAGCCCGATCATGCTGAAGACATTCAGCGTGCTGCCCCAGAACAGCAAAGCCAGCATCACGCCGATGAGCGCCAACGGCAGGCTGGCCATGATGGCGATGGGCTGCAGGAAACTGCCGAACTGACTGGCCAGCACGATGTAGATGAAGATCACCGCCAGCGCCATCGCCGCCAGCAGGCCGCTGAAGGCTTCGGCCTGCTGCTGCATCTGCCCGCCGACATCGAAGCTGTAGCCCGGGGGCAGGTTGGTTTCCTTGATCAGCGCCTGCACGTCGGCACTCACGTCGCCTGTGCTGCGGTCTTTCACGCCAGCGAACACGGCTTCGCGGCGCTGCAGGTTCTGGCGGCGAATGATCTCGGGGTTGAAGACTTGCTCGATCGTGGCCACGCTTTCCAGGCTGATGGGTGTGCCGTCTTTGGCGAAAGCCACTGGCAGGCCGCGCAGTTGCTCGATGCGTTCACGCTGCGCTTCGTTCAGGCGCAGCACCACGTCCACCTGGTTGCCATCGGGCGTGGTCCATTGCGTGGCGGCTTCGCCGTTGACGTAAGCGCGCAGGCTGCTGGCCACCTGTGGCGCGGTCAGGCCCAGTTCGCGGATGGCGCCTTCCTTCAACCGCACGGCATAGGCCGGCAAGCCGGGCTTGACCGAGACTTCCACGTCCACGATGCCAGGAATCTTCTTCACCTTCTCGCTGAATTCAGTCGCCACGCGCGCCAGGCCGGCGCTGTCGTCGCCCAGGATGGCGACATAGATCGGCCGGTTGAAGCCCACGCTGGCGTCGGTGCCGGGGATGCGCGCGATCTGCTCGCGTATGGCGTTTTCCACTTCTTTCTGGCTGCGCTGGCGCTGCTTCTTGTCCACCAGACTGATGTTCAGCCAGGCCTGGTTGCGCTGGCCGGCACCGCCGATGCGCGTAGCCACGTTTTCCACTTCAGGCAGGGCCGCGACCAAGGCCTCGACCTGGCGCACCTTGGCATCTGTGCGGTCCAGGCTGCTGCCCACGGGCATGCGCAACTGCAGTTGCGTGTAGCCCTGGTCGGTCTCGGGCGTGAATTCGCTGCCCACCAACGGCGTCAGTGCCAAGGCGATGAGGAAACTGAGCACCCCTGCGCCCACGACCACACCGCGTGGCGTGAGGGTGGCGCTGCGCAGGTGGCGCCTGCTTTGCTTGTCGCGGCTGCCGTCCGCAGCGAAGGCACGGCCATAGGCGGGCAGCCAGACACGCCAGCGCCGGGCACTGAAGATCCACTTTAGCGCGCGCTCGTATGCCACATGCAGCCAGTCCATGGCCCGGTCGGTGGCGCGAAGCGCGTGGCCGATGAGCGGAATCTTCTTCAGCTTGTTCGAAGGCGGGTCGTGCCACACGGAAGACAGCATCGGGTCGAGCGTGAAGCTGACGAACAAGCTCACCAGCACGGCCACCACCACGGTGATACCGAAGGGGTAGAAGAACTTGCCGATGATGCCGCCCATGAAGGCCACGGGCGCGAACACGGCAACGATGGCAAACGTGGTGGCCATCACCGCTAGGCCGATCTCGTCGGTGCCTTCACGCGCGGCGGTGTGGTGGTCTTTGCCCATGCCGACATGGCGCACGATGTTCTCGCGCACGACGATGGCGTCGTCGATGAGCAGGCCGATGCACAGGCTGAGCGCCATCATGGTCATGAAGTTCAGCGTGAAGCCGAAGGCATAGACGGCGATGAAGCTGCTGATGACGGCGATGGGCAGTGTCAGCCCGGTGATGATGGTGCTGCGCCAGCTGTGCAGGAACAGGAAGACGATGGCCACGGTGAGCAATGCGCCTTCGATCAGCGTGTGGCGCAGGCCGGTGAGCGAGCCCTTGACCCAGTCGCTGCTGGCGTAGATCAGGCGCAGTTCCACGTCGGGCGGCAGGTTCTTGCGCAACTCGTCCATCGCCGCCTTCACCGCGTCGCCGGTGTTGACGATGTTGGCATCCTGCTGCTTGAAGACGCTGAAGTTGATGGCGCGCTGGCCGTTGATGCGGGCGGCGGAATCGGCCTCTTTCTCGCGCTCGACCAGCTGGCCGAAGTCGCCCAGCGTCAGCGCCAGGCCGTTGCGGCGCGCCACCACCAGCTGCTCGAACTGCTTGGGGTCGCGCACCCGGCCTTCCACCCGCAGCAGGGCATCTTGCACCGGGTCGCTCAGCACGCCCACCGGCTGGTCGGCATTGGCCTCGCGCAGCGCGGTGGCGATCTCGGCCGGCGTCACGGCGTAGGCGCGCAGTCGCACCGGGTCCAGGTCGATGCGCACCTCGCGCACCGTCAGGCCGCTCACATCGACCCGGGCCACGCCGGGCACCCGCTGCAGGCGCTTGCCCACCTGCTCGTCGGCCAGGATCGACAGCTCACGCTGGCTGCGCGTGCCGCAGGCCACTGCGCCGGCCTGCGGGTCGGCGACCGCCTGAGGCGCGCTCGCTGCGCTGGCCGGCCCGTCGCAGCGTGACAGCAGCGCCATCTCGACCACCGGCTGGCTGTTGTCGTTGTTCCAGCGCGCGATGGTGGGCGCGCGGGCGTCCTTGGGCAGGCTGGCCTGCACCGCAGAGACGCGGTCGCGGATGTCCTGCATCGCCCGGCCCATGTCGGCGTCCAGCGCGAATTCCATGCTCATCTCGCCCACCCCCTCGCGTGAGCGGGAGGTGATGCGCTTGACGCCGGCGATGCTGTTGACCGCTTCTTCCAGCGGCTTGATCACCTCGCGCTCCACCGCCTCGGGCGACGCGCCGGGGTAGCGCACATTCAGCTGCGCACCGGGGAAGCTGATGTCGGGCATCTGCTCGACACCCAGCTTGGCATACGAGAACAGGCCCAGCACGCACAGCGCCACCATCACCATGGCGGCGAAGACCGGGTTGTTGATCGAGACGCGGGTCATCCACATGGAGCGTGCTCCTAGCGCAGCGCCGGGGCGCTGGCAGCGTTGGCCACCGCCGCGCCGGTGCCGGTGCCGGCCGGGGTGGGGGCGGGGGCGGGGGCGGATACGCTGCCGGTCACCAGCGCCTGCGCGCCCTCACGCAGGTTGTCGAAGCGCGCCGCCAGCACCCGGGCGTCGGCGCCGATGCCGTCGAGCACCTCGACCCGGCCACCGGCCTCGTCGCGCCGGCCCAGGGTGACGGCGCGGCGCGCCAGCCTGCCGCCTTCGATCACCCACACATGGTTCTGGCCGGCGGTGCTGCCCACTGCGGCAGCCGGCAGCAGCAGGCGCTGGCGGTCGTCGGGCAGCAGCACCTGGCCGATGGCGTACTGGCCGGCGCGCAGGCGCTCTTGCGGGTTGCCCAGCGCCACGGTGACGCCGATCGATCGGGTGCCGGCCTCGGCCGCCGGCGCGATGCGCGCCAACTGGCCGGCCATCGGCGTGTCCATGCCTTCCACCGTCACCTGCACCGGCATGCCGGGCGTCAGGCGCGCCACGGCATGCGTGCCGACGCTGGCGGCCAGTTCCAGCCGGGCCAGGTCGACGATGGTCAGCACCTGCTGCTCGGCCGAGACCTTCTCGCCCGGCAGCACATGCCGCTTGGCCACGATGCCGGCGATGGGTGCCACCAGGGTGGCGTCGCGCTGGCTGACGCGGGTGGTCTCCAGCGTGGCCTGGGCGGCCGCCAGCGCAGCCCGCGCGGTGTCGACCTGGGCGCGTGAGTTGTCCAGCGCGCTGGGCGAGATGAAGTTCTGCGCCGCCAGCCGGTCGTTGTTGGCATGGCTGCGCTCGGCCTGCGCCAGCGTGGCGCGGGCCGAATCCAGCATGGCGCTGCGCTCGGCCATGCGCGGGGCCAGTTCGGCCATGTCGATGCGTCCCAGCGCCTGGCCGGCCTTCACACGGTCGCCCTCGGCCACCGTCAGCGCCAGCAGCGTGCCGGCCGTGCGCGCGCGCAGCAGCGCGGTGTTGGGCGCCACCAGCGGGCCCGAGAAGGCGATGCGCTCGGGCAGGCTGGCACGCACCGGCTGCACCACCTCGTTGGCGCGGAATTCCAGCGGCGCCGACGCGGCGGCACCCGGCTTGCCGGCCGCCACTGCGGCCTGGGCCTGCCAGGGCAGTGCGGACCCCGGCTTCATCACCACCCAGGCGCCACCCGCTGCGGCCAGCACCACCACCCCGCCCAACGCGATCCACGCTTGTCTGCGCATGCCCTGTCCTCCGGAAGCGGCGCGAGTGTAGGTCGCAGCCGGTGACACCGGCCGCCGTCATGCGACGGGATGCGCCCGGTGCGGATCAAGTGCACCGGAGGTGGATCGACCGTCGGCGCGCGGGCAACGGCGCATGAGGAAACGCCGGGGCGCCGCCAAGTTTCCTCATTCCCCCTCGGGGGGCCTGACGCGCAGCGGCAGGTCTGGGGGCGCCAATCAGGAAACGCCGGGGCGCCGCCAAGTTTCCTCATTCCCCCTCGGGGGGCCTGACGCGCAGCGGCAGGTCTGGGGGCGCCAATCAGGAAACGCCGGGGGCTCCCAAGTTTCCTCATCCCCCCTCGGGGGGCCTGACGCGCAGCGGCAGGTCTGGGGCGCTCTCAGGGGCCGGCAGCGGCACTGGCCGGTGCAGGCGCGGCCAGCGCTGCCCGCCAGGACAGGCCGACGCAGCCCAGCGCCAGCAAACCCGCCAGCGCGGCCGCCGCATACAGCGCGCCGAAGCCCAGCCGCTCGATCAGCCAGCCGCCGCCCACGCCGCCCAGCAGGCCCGACAGGCCGTAGCCAAGTGCCGAATACAGCGCCTGGCCGCGCCCGCGCAGCCGGCCGGGGAAGTGCCGGCTCACCAGCGCGATGCAGGCCGCGTGGTGGGCGGCGAAGGTGACGGCATGGGTGAGCTGGGCCAGCACCAGCATCACCGGCTGGGTGCCGGCGGCGGCCATCGCGGCAAAGCGCAGCGCGGTGATGCCGGCGGCCAGCGCCAGCCAGCCGTGCGGCGACAAGCGGCCGAACCAGTGGCCCTGCATCAGGAAGAACAGCACCTCCACCGCCACCGACACCGCCCACAGCGCGCCCACCGCCTGCTTGCCGTAGCCGTTGTGCACCAGGTACAGCGAGAAGAAGGCATACAGGCTGGTGTGCGCCAGCACGGTGAAGAACACCGAGGCGAAAAACCAGGCCACCGCCGGCTGGCGCAGCAGCGGCAGCACCGGCGGCGCCGGGGCGCCGGTGTGGCGCTCCTCATGCCCCGTGGGCAGGCGCCAGGCCACCAGCAGCAGGGCAGCGTTGAGCGCCACCAACAGCCAGGGGAAGATGCCGATGCCCAGCGGCTGCAGCAGCGCGCCGCCGGCCAGCACCGCAGCGATGAAGCCGATCGAGCCCCACAGGCGCACGCGGCCATAGCGGGCGGCGTCCAGCCCATTGGGGCCGCTGAGCAGCTGGGCCAGCGCGGCTTCCGCCAGCGGCAGGATGCCACCGTTGCTGATGAACAGCAGCGCCACCAGGGCCGGGATCAGCGTCGCCGTCAGCCAGGCAGCGTGTTCGGCCGGGCTGCCGGCCGGGCTGGCGGCCAGGTCGGGCGCCAACGCCAGGCCCAGCGCGCCCAGCAGGCAGCCGGCGGCGGCCAGGCGGATCAGCGCCACCCGGGCGCCGTTGCGGTCGGCGGCCCAGCTCCAGGCATAGGGCGCGAGCAGCCGCGTCCAGCTCTGCAGCGAGGCGACGGCGCCGATGGCCAGGGTCGACATGCCCAGCGCCTGGAACCACAGCGGCGCATACGGGCTGAACAGCCCGATGGTGGCGAAGTACACCAGCCACAGGCCTCCAAAGGCGACGAGTGGACGCTCCGCCGGCCGGGCCGGCGTGGTCACGCGGGCGCGGCGCCCGGCGCCTGCGCCGGCACGGCCGGCGTGGCCAGCCGCACATCACCGCACTGCGCGCGGTGCAGCAGCGCATGGTCCATCAGCACCAGGGCCAGCAGGCTCTCGGCGATCGGCGTCGCGCGGATGCCGACGCAGGGGTCGTGCCGGCCGAAGGTCTCCACCGTGGTGGGCGCGCCGGCGCGGTCGATGCTGGCCTTGGGCGTGCGGATCGAGCTGGTGGGCTTGATGGCGATGCGCACCACCAGGTCCTGCCCGGTGCTGATGCCGCCCAGCACGCCGCCCGCATGGTTGCTGGCGAAGCCGGCGGGGGTGATCTCGTCACCGTGGTGGCTGCCGCGCTGGGCCACCACGCCGAAGCCGTCGCCGATCTCCACGCCCTTCACCGCATTCAGGCCCATCATCGCGAAGGCGATGTCGGCGTCCAGCCGGTCATACAGCGGCGCACCGAGGCCGGGCGGCACGCCGTGGGCGCGCACCTCGATGCGGGCGCCGCAGCTGTCGCCGGCACGGCGCAACTCATCCATGTAGGCCTCCAGCTGCGGCACGATGCCGGCGTTGGGGGCGTAGAACGGGTTGAGCGGGATCTGCGCCGCATCTTCGAAGGGGATGGCGATCTCGCCCAACTGGCTCATCCAGCCGCTGAAGCTGGTGCCGAACTGCTGGGCCAGCCACTTGCGCGCCACCGCGCCGGCGGCCACGGTGGGCGCCGTCAGCCGGGCCGACGAGCGGCCGCCGCCGCGCGGGTCACGCAAGCCGTACTTGCGCCAGTAGCTGTAGTCGGCATGGCCGGGGCGGAAGGTGTCGAGGATGTTGCCGTAGTCCTTGCTGCGCTGGTCGGTGTTGCGGATCAGCAGGCAGATCGGCGTGCCGGTGGTCAGGCCTTCGTACACACCCGACAGGATCTCGACCTGGTCGGCCTCGTTGCGCTGGGTGACATGGCGGCTGGTGCCAGGGCGGCGCCGGTCGAGTTCAGGCTGGATATCGTCCACCCCCAGCGCCAGGCCGGGCGGGCAGCCGTCGATCACGCAGCCGATGGCCGGGCCGTGGCTCTCGCCGAAATTGGTGACGCAGAACAGGGTGCCGAAGGTGCTGCCGGGCATGGAGATCGTTCAGAAGGGCGAAGGCCCGGCACCTCGCGGCGCCAGGCCCTTGATTGTCGCAGCCTGCTCGGGCAGCGGGTCAGAGCTTGGGAGCGTCGGCGCCTTCTTCTTCCTGCGGCCAGTCGCGGATGTAGGCCTTGAGCATGCGGTTCTCGAAGTCCTGGCCGTCGACCACCGCCTTGGCCACGTCGTAGAACGAGACCACGCCCATCAGCGTCTTGCCGTCGAGCGCGGGCATGTAGCGGGCGTGGCGGCCCAGCATCATGCGGCGCACTTCGTCGATCTCGGTTTCGGGCGTGCAGGTCAGCGGCGCGTCGTCCATCACCGAGCGAACGGTGAGCTTGCCCACGCCGCCGTTGTTCTTGACGATGCCGGCGATGACCTCGCGGAAGGTGAGCATGCCCACCAGGTCGCCGTACTCCATCACCACCAGCGAGCCGATGTCGAACTCCGCCATGGTCTGCACTGCCTCGGCCAGCAACTGGCTGGGCGAGACGGTGTACAGCGTGTTGCCCTTGACATGCAGGATGTCGCTGACTTTCATGGGGGAATCTCCTCGGGTGGCGCGCCCGGTGTGCCGCAGGGCGGATGGAAAAACATAGCACACAATCTGCGGCAACGACACCCTGGCGCGCCCCCGGCGCGCCCCAAAGACCATGCCCGGCTACAGCGACCCCGGCTTCGACACCTTGGCGCTGCACGCCGGCGCGGTGCCCGACCCGACCACCGGCGCGCGCGCCACGCCCATCCACCTGAGCACCAGCTTCGTGTTCCAGAGCAGCGAGCATGCCGCCTCGCTGTTCAACATGGAGCGCTCGGGTCATGTCTACAGCCGCATCAGCAACCCCACCACAGCGGTGCTGGAAGAGCGCATCGCCGCGCTGGAAGGCGGCGCCGGGGCAATCGCCACCGCCAGCGGCCAGGCGGCGCTGCACCTGGCCATCGCCACGCTGGCCGGCGCCGGCCACCACATCGTGGCGAGCAGCGCGCTGTACGGTGGCAGCCACAACCTGCTGGACTACACGCTGCGCCGCTTCGGCATCAGCACCACCTTTGTGCAGCCGGCTGATGTGGACGGCTGGCGCGCCGCGATCCGGCCCGAAACCCGGCTGCTGTTCGGCGAAACCCTGGGCAACCCGGGGCTGGACGTGCTGGACATCCCCACCATCAGCGCCATCGCGCATGACGCCCGGCTGCCGCTGCTGGTGGACAGCACCTTCACGCCGCCCTGGCTGCTGAAGCCCTTCGACCACGGCGCCGACCTGATCTTCCACTCGGCCACCAAGTTCCTGTCTGGCCATGGCACGGTGGTGGGCGGGTTGCTGGTCGATTCCGGCGCCTTCGACTGGGCGGCTTCATTTGCAGAGACGGGCCGCTTCCCGGAACTGAGCCAGCCGTACGACGGCTTCCACGGCATGGTGTTCAGCGAGGAAAGCACCGTCGGCGCCTTCCTGCTGCGCGCCCGGCGCGAAGGCCTGCGCGATTTCGGCGCCTGCATGAGCCCGCACACTGCCTGGCTGATCCTGCAAGGCATCGAGACCCTGCCGCTGCGCATGGCGCGGCATGTGGAGAACACCCGCAAGGTGGTGGAGATGCTGGCCGCCCACCCGATGGTGTCGCGGGTGGGTTACCCCGAGCTGGAGAGCCACCCCAGCCACGCGCTGGCCAAACAGCTGCTGCCCCGCGGCTGCGGCGCGGTGTTCAGCTTCGACCTGAAGGGCAGCCGCACCCAGGGCGTGGCCTTCATCGAGGCGCTGAAGATCTTCTCGCACCTGGCGAACGTGGGCGATTGCCGGTCGCTGGTGATCCACCCGGCGTCGACCACCCACTTCCGCATGGACGACGCCGCACTGGCGCGTGCCGGCATCGGCCCGGGCACGATCCGGCTGTCGATCGGCCTGGAAGACGCGGCCGACCTGATCGACGACCTGAAGCGGGCCCTGAAGGTGGCGGAGAAAGCGGTATGAAGCTCGACGTCAACGGTCAGTCGGCCCACGTCTAC
>JBBQXN010000018.1:0-54021 GCA_038209585.1 Burkholderiales bacterium | reverse complement strand
GACGCTGCCCGTGGGTGGCAGCAGCCAGGTGGTGGTGCAGACCGAAGTACGCGGCAAGGGCGAGCCCATCAAGCTCGACTACCGCATGGACAAGGGTACCGACGCACCGGCCTGGAAGATCATCGACGTCAACGTGGCCGGTATCTGGCTGGTGCAGAGCTACCGCTCGCAGTTCGCCACAGAGATCACCAAAGGCGGCATCGACGGACTCATTGCCACCCTGGTCGAGCGCAACAAGAAGTCGTGATGAAGCTGCCGGCCAGTGCCACCTTGGCCGATGCGCCGGCCTTGCTGCAGCAATTGGACGAAGCGCTTTCTGGCAGCGGTGAATTGCGCGTGGACGCCAGCGGGCTGCAGCAGTTCGACACGTCCACCATCGCCCTGCTGATGCAGGCGCGGCGCCAGGCGCAGGCCGCCGGGCGCCCTTTCAGCCTGAGCGGCCTGCCGCCCAAGCTGACCGAACTGGCGCAGCTGTATGGCGTGGAGGCACTGTTGTCGCCTGCTGAATTCCAGAGCGGGCGCTAGTCGATCTGCAGCGCGCCGGGGTTCAAGATCAGCTCCGCTGGCAGCAGCGTGCTGCCGGTCGGAGCCCGGAACTGCCGGGTCGGGTGCAGCAGCTTGCCCACCGGCGCTGGCATCTCCGGGATCTCGACCGCCCGGCCCCGCAGCCAGGACGACGTGCCCAGGCGGTAGTCGAAGCCGTCGGCATCGCGCAGCATGGCCCGCGGAATGGGGAAGTTGCCCTGGGTGGCGTCGCCCCAGCCTGCATTGCTGGCACCCAACCCGACAAACAGGTTGTTGAACAAGCGCAGCGGCGTCTTCTGCCCGGCAACCGGCTCGCGCAGGTGCACGAACAGGGCCGGACGCAAACCCTCGTTGATGAGCGTGTTGTGGGCCATGTACAGCCCGTGGCTGCGCGGCCTGTCATCAGCGCCTTCGGCAGCGAAAGACACCAGTGCAGGATTGCTGCTGCGCGCGCTTTGACCGATGGTGTTGCCCACCACCACGGCCAGGCCGCCGTTGGGAAATTCCAGCTCGTAGGCAGCGCGCCCGCCGGGGCCGTCCACCAGTTCGTTGTAGTGGATGAAGTTCTGCAATGCGCGCGACTTCACCAGGTGCCCTTCGTCGCCGCCGCGCACGCGGCTGCCGCTGAGCACGAAACGCGCGATGCGGCCCACGTAGACCAGGTGCGGCAGCGTGGTCCCGGCCGGGGCGTTGCCGAAATCGCTGTTCCTGATTTCCAGTTCGGCATCGCCGAAGTTGGCGGTGAGCACGCCGTTCTCGTTGTCGTAGAAGGCGCAGTCCACGATCTGCAGGCGGCCCTTCTCGAAGCGGATGCCGGCGCCGTTGCTGTCGGGCACGCGGGCGCCGCGAAACTCGATGTTCTCGATGCGCACATCGCCATTGCGCACCACCAGGATGGCCTTGCCCTCGGCACTGCGCCCTGCTGCATGCAGCACCGGCCGCCCGCCGACGCCGCGCAGCGTCAGGCGTTTTTGCGTGATGACGCCGACTTGGCCCTGGTGCTGGCCGGCTTCGATGAGGATTTCATCGCCATCGGCGGCACGGGCCAGGGCTTCCGACAAGCTCTGGCCAGGGCGCACCAGCAAGGTGGCGGCCTGGGCGTAGCTGCTGGCCGCAGTGACAACAGCCATCGCGGCGACCGGCAGGCTCACCCTGCCCGCCGCCCGCCACCACTTCATTGCTCTTCGGCCCAGGCGTAGCCGTCGCGCGCTACCAGGGCGCTGGCTGCAGCCGGGCCCCAGCTGCCGGCTGCATAAGGTCGCGGGGCAGCGTCATCGTGCGCCCAGGCCTGCAGGATGGGTTCCACCCAGCGCCAGGCCTGCTCTTGCTCGTCGCTGCGCACGAACAGGTTCAGGCGCCCGGCGATGGCGTCCATCAGCAAGCGTTCGTAGGCGCCCACGCGCTCGCTGGGGAAGGCTTTGTCGAAGTCCAGGTCCAGACTCACGGGTGACAACTGTTCACGTCCGTCTGCGGAATGGCCGCTGCCCTTGGCCGCCAGCAGGTGCAGTTCCAGGCCGTCTTCAGGCTGAAGTTTGATGACGAGTTTGTTGGCACTGTGCGTGCCGGCAAAGATGGGGTGCGGCACCTCGCGGAAGTTGACGACGATCTGCGCGTCGCGCTCGGTCAGCCGTTTGCCGGTGCGCAGGTAGAAAGGCACGCCTGCCCAGCGCCAGTTCTGCACTTCGGTGCGCAGCGCCACGAAGGTTTCGCAGCGGCTGTCTGCGGGTACCTTGATCTCTTCGAGATAGCCAGGCACGGCCTTCCCTTGCACCGTGCCGGCGCGGTATTGCCCGCGCACCACATCGCGTGCCACGCTCTCGGGCGTGAAAGGCTTCAACGACCGCAGCACTTTCAGCTTCTCGTCGCGGATGGCGTCGGCGTCGCTGGTGGAAGGCGGCTCCATGGCAATCATGGTCAGCAACTGCAGCGCGTGGTTCTGCACCATGTCGCGCAGCGCGCCTGTGGTGTCGTAGTAGCCGCCGCGCGTGCCTACGCCCAGGTGCTCGCCCAGGGTGATCTGGATGTTGGCAATGCTTTCGCGCCGCCACAGCGGCTCGAACAAGGCGTTGCCAAAGCGCAGCGCCATCAGGTTCTGCACGGCGGGCTTGCCCAGGTAGTGGTCGATGCGGAATGCCTGGGCTTCAGAAAACGCAGAGCGCACGACGCGGTTGATCTCCTGCGCGCTCTTCAGGTCGTGGCCCAGCGGCTTTTCCAGCACCACGCGCACGCGCGGGCCATTGAGCCCGGCGGCACCCAGCTGCGCGCACACCACCGGAAACAGATGCGGGCTGATGGCCAGGTACATCACCACGGTGTCGGCCGGCCCATCCGGGCGGCTCTCTTCAATCCATTGGCGCAGTCCGGCGTAGTGCTCGGGCTGGGACAGGTCCATCTTCTTGTAGTGCAGCAGGGCTGCAAAGGCGGCGAACTCAGCGTCGTTGGGGCGCTTGCTGGGCTCGACTTCGGCAAAGCGGTCCTGGATGAAGTTGCGGTATTCGTCGTCGCTGCGCTCGTCGCGCGCCACGGCCAGGATGCGCCCGCCAGCAGGCAGCTTGCCGTGGCGATGGGCTTGCAACAGCGCCGGCATCAGCTTGCGCCAGGTCAGGTCGCCGGTGCCGCCGAAAAGTACGAGGTCGAAGGACATGCTTGGATGTGGTGGGGTCAATGCAGGGGAAGGTCGTCAGGTCAACACGCTGGTGTTCGTGCCAGCGCTTGTTCCAGGTCTTGGATCAGATCATCGCCGTGCTCGATGCCCACCGACAAGCGCAGCAGGTCGGGCGGTGCCGGCGTACCCGCACCTTCGACACTGGCGCGGTGCTCGATCAGGCTTTCCGTGCCGCCCAGCGAGGTGGCACGTTTCCACAGCGCGGTGCGCGCCGCCACGGCAATGGCATGGGCCTCGCCGCCGGCAGCGCGGATGGACAGCATGCCGCCGAAGCCGCCCTGCATCTGCGCGCGGGCCACGGTGTGACCGTGGCAGCCCGGCAGGCCGGGATACAACACTTCCACGACGTCAGGATGCGCTGCAAAGTGCTCGGCAATACGCTGCGCTGAAGCGCAAGCTGCGCGCACGCGCAGGTGCAGAGTGCGCATGCCACGCAGCAGCAGGAAGGCCTCGAAGCTGCCCAGCGTGCCGCCGATCTGCGCGCGCACCTTGCGGATGCGCTGCCAGACCTCCTGGCTTTGCGGCATCTCGGGGTGAAAGCGCACCACCAGCGCCCCGGCGATCAGGTCCGAATGGCCGTTGAGGTACTTGGTGGCGGCGTGCATCACGATGTCGGCGCCCAGCGTGAGCGGGCGCGTGAGCATGGGCGTGGCTACGGTGGAATCCACCGCCAGCAAGGCGCCTGCGGCATGCGCCAGGCGCGCGGTCTCGGCGATGTCGGTCACCGTCCACAGCGGGTTGGCCGGGGTTTCGATCCACACCAGCCTGGTCTGCCCTGGCCGCAGTGCGGCTGCCACAACTGCCGGGCTGGTCATGTCGATGAGCTCGACCTGCAAACCCCACTGCACGGCAAACGTCATCAACCAGTTGCGCAGCGACCAGTACATCACTTTCGGCGCCAGCACATGGTCGCCGGGCCGGAGCGCCTGGAAGACAGCAGTGGCAGCGGCCATGCCGCTGGCCATCAGCAGCGCTTCATCGCCTTCTTCCAGCCGGCACAGCACGGCTTCCACTTGATCGAAAGCCGGGTTGTCGGCGCGCGCGTAGACGCGGCCGCTGCGGTACTGGTTGTCGGGGTCGCGCAAATAGGTGCTGCTGATGTGGATGGGCGGAATGACGGCGCGCGTGGCCTCGTCGATCCAGCCCAGGGCCTGGGCGGCGATGCTGTCGGGATGGGTATCTGGCTTCATGTGAAAACGCTGTTTATTTCTGGAAAGCACCGGGCGACCAGTTGCTGCGCTGGCCGTTCAAGGGCTTGCTGCCCATCGGCCAGTCGAATTCGGCTTTGGGCGAAAGGTCGACACCGCCTACGTTGCGCGGGTCGATGCCGCTGCCGCGCCAGACCGAGTCGGGCGGCAGCTCGAAGGCGTAGGTCGGTGCGTCGATGAGCATGCCCAGACTCGCTGGCCGGTTGCCTTCAAACCGGCCCGAGGCACCCAGCCAAAAGACCCCCGGGCCGACGATGAGGTTGTTCACTGCCACCACTTCACTGCCCTGCGGCAGCCGGTCACGCCAAACGCGCAGGAACCAGGCCGGGCTGTAGGCGTTGTTGATCAGGGTGTTGTGCGACAAGTAAAGCGTGTGGCGCGACCAGGGGCTGTTGCCTTCTGCGCCGTAGGCCACCAGCACACGGTTCTGGCTGCGCCGGCTCTGGCCGATGATGTTGCCGATGACGGTGGCCAGCCCACCCACGGGCAGGTCGATCTCGTACGACGAGCCGCCACTGTCGCCGTCGTGCAGAAAGTTGTAGCCGATGAAGCTTTCACGCGCGCGCGACTTGATCATGTGGCCCTCGAAACCCTGCTGGAAGCGGCTGCCCTGCACCGAAAGCTTGCCAATGCGGCCTACGTTCAGCAGGTGCGGCAAACCGCCTTTTACACGTGGCGCCAGGCCGAACAGGGTGTTTTCGATGACGAGCTCTGCCGTTTCGTCGTTGAGGCTGAGGATGCCGTGTTCGTTGTCGAAGAACACGCTGTCGCGCACGGTCAGTCGTCCGCCTTCGTGGCGAATGGCGGCACCCGATGCATCTTGCGCGCGCGCACCACGGAATTCGATGTTTTCCACACGGATGTCGCCACCGCGCACGGTCCACAGCGCCGGGACAGCACCCGCCTTGCCGTCGCCGTGCACCACGGGGCGCTTGCCCACCCCGCGCAGCGTCAGCTTGCGCTCAGCCAGCAGCAGCGGCTGGCCACGGTAGTCGCCGGGCAGCAGCTCGATCACGTCGCCGTCTTGCGCTCGGTCCAAAGCCTGCTGCAGCAACAGCGGTGCGCCGTCCGCGCTGACGATGTGGGTTTCTGCCTGGGCCAGCAGCGTTTGCCAAGCCAGCGCCAACAGCAGCAGGCAGCGCAGCCAGTCAGGCCGTGGTTGGCGGGCCGTAGACATCGTCATCTACAGCGGCACTTCAATGCGCATCTCGCGCCAGCGCAGCACCGCCGATTTCGGGCCGATGCGTTCGACCGTGATCCCCGTGGCTGCACCTTCGCCTTCGCGCACCACCTGGCCGTTGATGATGACGAAGCGGCTGGGTGGGTCGGGCGAATAGACCGAACCGCCCACCGTCATCGGTGGCATTTCTCGGCGCAGATCGGGCGACAGCTGGGCCAGCGGAATGGCGCGCTGCACCGCAGCGGCGGGGGCTGGCGCCGGCGCGGCCAAAGGAACGCGGGCCTGGGCTGGGACTGGCCAGGTTGCAGCGGACGGCGCTGCGCCGGGCGCAAGAGCGGGCGCAGGAGCCGGCGCAGGTTGAACTGTTGGCGGTGGCGGCGGTGGCGGCCGTGGCGGGATGGGCACGGGCACCGGCACCACCTGCACGATCGGCGACGGCGATGGCGGCGGCGCTGTCGTGGGCACGGACACGGGCGCGGCTTCAGGCGCAGCCGCGACGACCGTCACGGGCACAGGCACAGAGCGCCCAAAGCTCCACCAGCCCAGCGCTGCCAGCAAGCCCACCGAGACGCCCAGCGCCAGCCAAAGCCCTTGCGGGCGCGCAGGGGCTGGCAAAGGTTCGGCCGCGGGCACGCCCAGGGGCCGGGCGTGCAGGCCGGGCACAGCGCCCTTTTCTCGTTCGCGCTCGGCATCGGCTCGGCGCAGTGCATCCAGGATGTATGACATGGCGCTTGGTGCTCTCAGCGGTCCTGCAGCAAGCCGGGCTCGTCGGTGCGGCCCAGCAGCATCAAGGTCATGGGGCCTGCCAGACCGTCGGCAGCCAGGCCGTTGGCGATCTGGAAGGTACGAACCTGTTCGCGCACAGAGCCCAGGTCGGCCGGCACGCCGGCTGCCGCCAACCGCTGCTGCAACCAGGTCTGTGTGGCTGGCGCGTCCAGCGCGTCCGGCCCCGGGCGCCAGCCTGGGGGCGCGCGCCAGAAGGTGAAGAACTCGCCTCGCCACACCCGGGCCAGCGCCGGCAGGCTCAAACGCCAGCGCTGGTCGCCCACGGCCAGCGTGGCGCCCGTGGCGCCCACACCCAGCAGCTTGGCAAACACCGGGTCGGCGCCTTCGGTGCGCAGCACCAGCAGCGCCGGGCGGGCGACCTGGCGCAGCACGCTCAGGCCGTTGCCGTTGCGGTAGCAGACGAGCCCCGTGGCCAGTGCCTGGTCGCAGGGCGCCAGTTCAGCTGTATCAGCCAGGCTCAGGCGCCAATGGCCGGCCAGATCACGCCAGGCTGCAGCCTCCTCCGGCCAGGCCGCAGCCACCAGGGCGCTGGAGTCGGTGAGTGCCACAGCGTCGGCAGGTGCGACCACTGCGGCAGCGGGTTTCGCGGCAGCCAGGCTGGCAGCAGAAGCCACTGCGGTCCCAGCAGACGGTGATGCCGGAGAACCAACGGAAGAACCGGCAACCGAACCAGCGGCCGGCACGCCTGCAAGCTGCCACCCCATGCTTTGCGCCAAGGGCACCCGCCAGGCCCAGCCAGCGCCCAGCAGCAGTACGGCCAGAGCCGCCACACCAGCCCACACCAGGCTGCGCCTGGGCAAGGGCGGCGCTGCGATGCTGGCCGCACCCACGCCAATGCGCGCCGGCACGAAGACCTCGCGCGCAGCGGTTTCCACCATGTCCTGCGTCACACGGTGCTGGCCGTGGGCATAGGCGCCCAGCAAGGCACGGTCGCATAACAGGTTGATGCGCCTGGGCACACCGCCTGTGAGTGCGTGGATGCGCGCCAGCGAACGCTTGTCGAAAGGTTCGCGCCCGCCAGAAGGCCCGGCCACGGCCAGGCGGTGCTGAATGTACTGGCCCGTTTCTGCCGCCGACAAGGCGCGCAGGTGGAAGCGTGCAATCACGCGCTGCGCCAGCTGTTCCAGCGCTGGCTGGGCCAGCAGGTCGCGCAGCTCGGGCTGGCCGATCAGCACGATCTGCAGCAGCTTCCTTTCCGCCGTTTCCAGGTTGGTCAGCAGGCGCAACTGTTCCAGCACGTCGGCGGCCAGGCTCTGCGCCTCGTCGATGATGAGCACCGTGTGGCAGCCCGCCGCATGCGCCGACAGCAAGAAGCGGTTGAGTGCGTCAACGTAGTCCTTGACCGAGATTTCTGCGCGTGGCCCGCCTTTGGCCACAGGCGCTTCGACGCCGAATTCCTCGCAGATGGTCTGCAGCAGCTCGATGACCGTGAGCTTGGGGTTGAAGATGTAGGCCACGGCGCAATGCGCGGGCACCTGGTCCAGGAAGGCGCGGCACACGGTGGTCTTGCCGGCGCCGATCTCGCCTGTGAGCAGCACGAAGCCGCCGCCGCCAGACACGCCATACAGCAGGTGCGCCAGCGCCTCGCGGTGCATGTCGCTCATGAAGAGAAATCGCGGGTCTGGCGCGATGGAGAAAGGCTCCTTGCTCAGCCCGAAGAATGGCGCGTACATGTGCTGAGGATACCCAGCCTGCAGCGCCAGGGCTGGCCGTGCGATGCCCGAATCTGCCCGGCTCGCCCGCCGCTTCTCTGGCGAACGCGACTTAAGTCGATGCAAACAATACCGAAGTAGTGGTTGCGGCGCTGATTCAACGCCGCCACAACCACCCCGCCCTGCAACAAACCAGATAGGCCCACCATGACCCATTTCTCGCGCACCCTGGCCACTGCCGTACTGATGGGCGTCGTCGCCCTGGCCCATGCCAACGACCCCAAAGCCACCATCGCCGACCTGGACGCCCGCCTGGCCAAGATCGGCACGCCGAAGGTCGAAGGCACAGAAACCGTGGCCGGCAAACCCGTGCCGGCACTGTTCTTCGGGGAACGCAAGATCAACAACAACTTCGACGTTGTCGACGCCGTGCGCAAGGCGCACCAGGCCACGGCCACGATCTTCGTTCGTGACGGCGAAGAGTTCGTTCGCGTCAGCACCAATGTACTCACGCCTGAAGGCAAGCGCGGCACAGGCACGCAGCTGGCACGCAACGCAGCCTACGCCGCCATCAGCACGGGCAATCAGTACTGCGGCCCGATCGACGTGCTGGGCACCGCTTTCGACGCTTGCTACAACCCCATCAAGGACGGCAGCGGCAAGGTGGTTGGCGCCAGCTACATCGGCCACAAGAAATGAACCTCAACGCGGCCAGGGCAACGTCACTGGCCGCAATTTTTTGAACCAGGCACCTGATTGAGAAAGCCCCCTCCATGAGCACAAACCCCCGCCCTGCACCGCGGCGCTTTTCGCTCGGCCGCCTGTTCGCTGGCTTGACCGTCAGCCGCCAGCTGCAAATGGCCTTCGGTACCGTGCTGATGCTGATGGCCATCATTGGCGGCGTGGCCGTTCTGAGCCTGCAACGCGTAGATCAGCAAGCCGAAGCGCTGGCCAGCAAATGGCTGCGCGGCGTGGGCGAACTGGCCAGCGCGCGCGTGAACCTGATCGACGCTCGCGGCTGGGAAATCAAGCACGGCCGCACCGACGACAGCAGCTACCACGGCGAATACGAAGAAAAAATAGCCGAAAACATGAAAGCGCTGGCTGCGGCCACCACCAGCTACGAAACCCACCTGGGCAGCGAAGAAGAGCGCGGGCAATATGCCGCGCTGGCCAAAGCTGAAGCCGCCTACGGCAAGGCGCAAAAGGAAGTCGTGGCCTTGGGCCGGGCGAAAAAACAAACAGACGCTGCCGACATCAGCGACGGCATGGCGAGCATGGCCTTCGACGAAGCTTTGGGCGCACTGGACAAACTCAGTGCCTACAACTTCGAGAGCGGCCAAGCTGCCGCCGTGCTGGCACGCGACACCTACGCCCAGGCCCGCATCACGGTACTGGCCCTGATGGCTGCTGCCATCGCCGCTGGCTTCGGCCTGGCATTTGTCATCACCCGTGGTTTGGTGAACCAACTTGGCGGTGAACCGGCCGCCGCAGTGGCCGTGGCACGCGCCGTGGCCGCTGGCGACCTGAGCACGCAAATTCATCTGAAGCCTGGCGACAGCAACAGCCTGCTGGCGCACTTGGCCGCCATGCAAACCAGCCTGGCCCACACCGTGAGCCAGGTGCGCCAGGGCTCGGAAGGCGTGGCCACGGCCAGCAGCGAAATCGCCCAGGGCAACCAGGACCTGTCGGGCCGCACCGAACAGCAAGCCGCTTCGCTGCAGCAAACCGCAGCCACCATGGACGAGCTGGGCAGCACCGTGCGCAACAACGCCGACAACGCTCGCCAGGCGAACCAGTTGGCGCTGAGCGCTTCTGGCGTGGCGGTGAAGGGCGGCGAAGTGGTGGGCCAGGTGGTGCAGACCATGAAGGGCATCAACGAGAGCAGCAAGAAGATCGCCGACATCATTGGCGTCATCGACGGCATTGCGTTTCAGACCAACATCCTGGCGCTGAATGCAGCCGTGGAAGCTGCACGGGCGGGCGAACAAGGCCGCGGATTCGCCGTCGTGGCCTCTGAGGTGCGCAGCCTGGCGCAGCGCAGTGCCGAGGCCGCCAAGGAAATCAAGCGCCTGATCTCGGCCAGCGTGGAGCGCGTGGATCTGGGCACCACCCTGGTGGACCAGGCCGGGCACACGATGGAAGAGATCGTCTTGTCCATCCGCCGTGTGACCGACATCGTGGGCGAAATCAGCAGCGCCAGCGTGGAGCAGAGCAACGGCGTGACCCAGGTGGGCCAGGCGGTGACGCAGATGGACCAGGCCACGCAACAGAACGCCGCGCTGGTGGAAGAAAGTGCCGCCGCAGCAGAAAGCTTGCGCCAGCAGGCGCAGCAACTGGTGCAGGCCGTGGCGGTGTTCAAGCTGGCCTGAATTCAGCCAGCCAACCAGCCCGGCCGGCCGGGCTGGCGGGGCAGCTAAAATCGTCCCTCGACAGCGAGGAGCGAGCAACCCCATGGCCGGACATTCCAAATGGGCCAACATCCAGCACCGCAAGGGGCGGCAGGATGAAAAGCGCGGCAAAGCCTGGACCCGGGTGATCCGCGAGATCATGGTCGCTGCCCGCCTGGGCGGTGGCGATGTTTCTGCCAACCCGCGTTTGCGCCTGGCCATCGAGAAGGCCAAGGCGGTGAACCTGCCGGTGGACACGGTCAAGCGCAACATCGACAAGGCCACCGGCAACCTCGAAGGTGTCAGCTACGAGGAAATCCGCTACGAAGGCTACGGCATCGGCGGCGCGGCCATCATCGTCGACTGCATGACCGACAACCGCGTGCGCACCGTGGCCGAAGTACGGCATGCGTTCAGCAAATACGGCGGCAACATGGGCACGGAAGGCAGCGTGGCTTTTCAGTTCAAGCATTGCGGGCAATTCATCTTCGAGCCCGGCACGCCTGAAGACAAGCTGATGGAAGTGGCGCTGGAAGCCGGCGCCGACGATGTCGTGACCGGTGAAGACGGCGCCATCGAGGTGGTGTGCCCGCCCACCGAATTCGAAGCCCTGAAGATCGCCCTGGAAGCTGCGGGCTTCACGCCTGCCGTGGCTGAAGTGACGATGCGGCCCGAGAACAACATCGAGCTGGCGGGCGAAGACGGCACGCGCATGCAAAAGCTGCTGGACATGATCGAAGACCTGGACGACACGCAAGACGTCTTTCACAACGCCGTTCTATGAACCCCCACGCTCACTTCGTTCGCTGCCCCCCGAGGGGGCGCTTGAAGCGAACCGGCAGAGCCGGATTCGCGCAATGGCTTGACGCATGGCCTGAAGTTCGCGGGTTCAGCGCTTGAAAGTCCTCGTCATAGGCGGCGGTGGCCGAGAACATGCCCTGGCCTGGAAACTGGCCCAAAGCGAACGCGTGCAGCGCGTCTTCGTGGCGCCCGGCAATGCCGGCACGGCAGCCGACCCGCAACTGCACAACCTGCCCTTGAGCACGCCCGAAGAATGGGCCGACTTTGCGCAAGCAGAGAAGATCGCGCTCACCGTCGTCGGCCCTGAAGCGCCGTTGGCCGCTGGCGTGGTGGACCTGTTTCGCGCCCGCGGCCTGCGCATCCTCGGGCCTGCACGGGCGGCAGCAGAACTGGAAAGCTCCAAGGCCTACGCGAAAGACTTCATGCAGCGCCATGGCATCCCCACTGCGCGCTCGGCCACGTTCGCAGACGCTGCTGCAGCTCATGCCTACATCGACAGCGAAGGCGCGCCCATCGTCGTCAAGGCCGACGGCCTGGCCGCTGGCAAGGGCGTGGTGGTGGCCAGTACCACGGCCGAGGCCCATGCGGCGGTAGACGACATGCTGGGCAGCGATGCGTCGGGCGTACAGCACCACGCCAGCGGCGCCCGCGTGGTGATCGAAGAATTCATGGCCGGCGAAGAAGCCAGCTTCATCGTGCTGTGCGATGGCACGAACGTGCTGGCCCTGGCCACCAGCCAGGATCACAAGCGCGTCAGTGACGGCGACACGGGGCCCAACACCGGCGGCATGGGCGCCTATTCGCCCGCGCCCGTGGTCACGCCGAATGTGCATGCCAAGGCGATGCAGGAAATCATCTGGCCCACCATCAACGGCATGGCAAAAGACGGGCGGCCATACACCGGCTTCCTGTACGCCGGCCTGATGATCGACGCCCAAGGCCAGCCGCGCACGGTGGAATTCAACTGCCGCCTGGGCGACCCCGAAGCGCAAGTGATCCTGATGCGCCTGAAGAGCGACTTGTTCGAATTGCTGATGCACGCCACGGGAACCAGCCTGGACAAGGTGGAACTGCAGTGGGACCGGCGCACCGCGCTGGGCGTGGTGATGGCGGCTGCGGGCTACCCGGCCGCACCGCGCAAGGGCGACCACATCAGCGCTTTGCCATCGCCTGGCCAGGCCGACCTGCAGGTGTTTCATGCCGGCACGGCCCTGCAAGACGGCCAGCTCGTCACCAGCGGCGGGCGCGTGCTGTGCGTCACGGCCCTGGCCGAATCGGTGAAACTGGCACAGCAGCGTGCGCTGGAAGCCGTGCACCAGGTGCAGTTCGAAGGTGCGCAATGGCGCCGCGACATCGGCCACCGTGCCATCAAACATTGAGAAACCTGCAAGTGATAGACACCGCCATCGTTCGCGCCTACCTGCTGGGCCTGCAAAGCCGCATCGTCCAGACCTTCCAGGCTGAAGACGGCAAGGAATTCATCAGCGACGGCTGGGTGCGCCCGCAAGGCGGCAAGCTGGAAGGCGACGGGCTGTCGCAGCTGGTCGAACAAGGCCATCTGCTGGAACGTGGCGGCTGCAACTTCAGCCATGTGCGTGGCCAGGCCTTGCCGCCATCGGCCACGCAGCACCGGGCTGAACTGGCCGGCGCACCGTTTGAGGCGCTGGGGGTTTCGCTGGTGATGCACCCGCGCAACCCTTTCGTGCCGACCGTGCACATGAATGTGCGCGTGCTGGCGGTGCAGCCCCCGGGGCAAGCACCCGTCACCTGGTTTGGCGGCGGCATGGACCTGACGCCGTATTACGGCTTCGAGGAAGACGCGCAGCATTTCCACCGCGTCAATGCCGACGCACTGGCGCCCTTCGGCGAAGACAAGTACCCGCGCTTCAAGCAGTGGTGCGACGACTACTTTTTCCTCAAGCACCGCAACGAGCCGCGCGGCATCGGCGGCGTGTTCTTCGACGACTTCAACGAAGGCACGTTCGACGACGGTTTCGCCATGATGCGCGCCGTCGGCGACAGCTTCATCCCGGCTTACCTGCCCATCGTGCAGCGCCGCCGCGAAGCACCGTACGGCGAACGCGAACGCGATTTCCAGGCTTACCGCCGCGGCCGCTACGTCGAGTTCAATCTCGTGTGGGACCGCGGCACGCATTTCGGTCTGCATGGCGGCGGCCGCACGGAAAGCATCCTGATGAGCATGCCGCCCATCGTGACTTGGCGCTACGACTGGCAGCCTGAAGCCGGCACGCCCGAAGCGCGGCTGTACAGCGACTTTCTGCGCCCGCGTGATTGGCTGCACGAACCAACTCAATGAGCGGACAACGCCGGCGCGTGGGCTTGCTCGGGGGTACCTTCGACCCGGTGCACACGGCCCATGTCGCCCTGGCGCGTGCTGCGCTGGCGGGCCTGCAGCTGGACGAAGTGCGCTGGGTACCGGCCGGCAGGCCCTGGCAGAAAGGGCAGATCACCCCCGCGGTTCACCGCGAAGCCATGGTGCGGCTGGCCATCAACGGCGAAGGTGGCGAGCCACGCTTCACGCTGGACCGCATCGAGATCGAACGTGAAGGCGCCAGCTACACGCTGGACACGGTGCGCGCATTGCAAGCGCGTGAAGCCGGCACCGACTGGTTCCTCATCATCGGCCAAGACCAATACGCCGGCCTGCACACCTGGGGCGACTGGCAGGAACTGGTGTCCCGCGTGACCCTGGCGGTGGCCAACCGGCCCGGCGTGGCAGCCGCGGTGGACCCGCAGGTGCTGGCGCACCCGCACCGCGCCGTGCCGCTGCCGATGATCGACATCTCTTCCACCGACATCCGCCAGCGGGTGGCGGCCGGGCAGGACATTTCACAACTGGTGCCGCCCGAAGTGGCGCGCTATATTGAACAACATGGGCTGTACAAAGCAGCGACATGAATCAGGTTTTAGAGCAGGAGCTGAATGGACATCCGTAAGTTGCAACGCGCCATCGTCGATGGTCTGGAAGACGTGAAGGCGCAGAACATCGTCGTCTTCAACACCGAACACCTGTCTTCGATGTTCGAGCGCGTGATCATCGCCTCGGGCACGAGCAACCGGCAGACCAAGGCGCTGGCTTCCAGCGTGCGTGAAAGCGTCAGGTCGGGCGGCATGCAGGTGATGGCCACCGAGGGCGAAGACAACGGCGAATGGATCATCGTGGACTGCGGCGCCGCCGTGGCGCACATCATGCAGCCGGCCATTCGCGAGTACTACCACCTGGAAGAAATCTGGGGCGGCAAGAACGTGAAGATCAAGCTGGGCGACACCACCACGCGCCTGGTCAAGGCCAGCGAACCCGAACCCAAGCAGGCCCCGCGCAGGTCGGCCGCCAGCAAGTCGGCTGCAGCGAAGAAGGCGCCGGCCAAGTACGCCGTGCCAGACAAGGTGGCAGCGAAGAAGCCGAAGGCGAAGCAAGCTCCAGCTTCAACCCAGCAAGCGCCGGCGAAAAAAGCTGCTGCCAAAAAAGCGACGGTCAAGAAGGCCACTTCAACCATCGTCGTCGCCACACGCGCACCGGCAAAAAAAGCAGCCACGAAAACGGCAGCCAGAGCACCCGCTCGCAAGGCTGCGGCTAAACCTGCGGCCAAGAAGACGCCGGCCCGGTCACGCTGAGCAGATGAAGTTGCTGGTGGTGGCGGTGGGCCAGCGCCAGCCGGGCTGGGCAGACGCAGCCTGGGACGACTTTGCCAAGCGCTTCCCGCCAGAAATGCGGCTGGAACTCAAAGCGCTGAAGGCCGAGCCGCGCACGGGTGGCAAGACGGCGGCGCAGTGCATGGCCGCCGAAGCGCAACGTTTCGAGGCCGCCCTGCCCCGCACCACACGCCGCGTGGTACTGGACGAACACGGCACGCGGCGCAGCAGCGCGCAACTGGCCGAGCGCCTGCAGTTCTGGCTCGGCGATGGGCGCGATGTGGCGTTGCTTGTCGGCGGGCCCGACGGGCTGGACCCGGCGCTGAAGACCACGGCAGACGAGACCCTGCGCCTGTCCGATCTGACCTTGCCGCACGCCTTTGCGCGTGTGCTGCTGGCCGAGGCGCTGTACCGCGCCCACACGCTGGCCAGCGGTCACCCGTACCACCGGGAGTGAAGGGTGAGTCAGTGGTGAATGAGCGGCGAGTGATCGGCCAATGAGCAGCAACCAGCGCCATGACAGCATCTACCTGGCTTCGCAAAGCCCGCGCCGCCAGCAACTGCTGCTGCAGCTGGGTGTGGCCTATCAATTGCTGCTGCCCGGCGCAGATGAAGACGCAGAAAGCCTGGAAGCCGAGCAGCGCGCCGAGCGGCCCGCCGACTATGTGCAGCGCGTGACCGCGCTGAAGCTGCGCGCCGCACTGGCCCGCCTGTCAACGCGTGGGCTGGCGTACGCCCCCGTGCTGTGCGCCGACACCACCGTGGCCCTGGGCCGGCGCATCCTGGGCAAGCCGGCAGACGCAGACCAGGCCCGCGCCACGCTGGCGGCACTGAGCGGCCGCAGCCACCGCGTCTTCACGGCTGTTGCGATCGGCATGCCAGGCAGCCGCCGAATTCAACACGCACTCAGCAGCTCGCTCGTGCGCTTCGCCGTGTTGCCGCCTGCCGTCATCGAAGCCTATGTCGCCAGCGGCGACTGCTTCGGCAAGGCGGGCTCATACGCCATTCAAAGCGCATGGGCCGGCTGGGTGCACAGCATGGAAGGCAGCTACAGCGGCATCATGGGATTGCCCTTGTTTGAGACTGCGCAACTGCTGCAAGCCGCCAGGGTGCGAACGGCGTTGACGCCCTAGACTTCGGCGCATGGCCGGACAAGACATTCTCATCAACTGGGCGCCGCAGGAAACGCGCGTCGCCGTCATCGAAAACGGCGCCGTGCAGGAACTGCACATCGAACGCACGCTGGAACGCGGCCAGGTAGGCAATGTCTATCTGGGCAAAGTGGTGCGTGTGCTGCCCGGCATGCAAAGCGCGTTCGTCGACATCGGCCTGGAGCGTGCCGCCTTTTTGCATGTGGCCGACCTCATCAGCGCAGGGCATGGCGGCGCGCACCGTGGCGACGCGCCGCTGCCGCCCATCGAACGCCAGGTCTTCGAAGGCCAGACGCTGACGGTGCAGGTCATCAAAGACGCCATCGGCAGCAAAGGCGCGCGGCTGTCCACGCAGATCAGCATCGCCGGGCGCATGCTGGTCTTCCTGCCGCACGACAACCACATCGGCATCAGCCAGAAAATCGGCAGTCACGAATTGCGCGAGCAGCTGCGTGCGCGGGTGCAGGCCCTGGCCACCGCCACCAGCGACGACCCATCCAACGACCCGGCAAAAACCGGCGGCTTCATCCTGCGCACCAACGCAGAAGAAGCCAGCGACACCGAACTGGCCGACGACGTGGCCTACCTGCGCCGCGCCTGGGCGCTGATCCGCGAACGCGCACACAGCCGCCCTTCCGGCAGCCTGCTGCACCAAGACCTGAGCCTCGCTGAACGTGTGCTGCGCGATCTGGTGACGGAAGCCACCCACAGCATCCGCATCGACAGCCGCCAGCAGTTCGAGCAGCTCACGGCTTTCGGCGAAACCTACATGCCGCGCGCATTGGGCACGCTGGAGCTGTACAAGGGCGAGCGGCCAATCTTCGACCTGTTCAGCGTGGAAGAAGAACTGGCCCGCGCACTGGCACGGCGCGTAGACCTGAAAAGCGGCGGCTACCTCGTCATCGACCAGACCGAAGCACTGACCACCATCGACGTGAACACCGGCGGTTATGTCGGCGCGCGCAATTTCGACGACACCATCTTCAAGACCAACCTGGAAGCCGCCGGCGCACTGGCGCGTCAGCTGCGCCTGCGCAACCTGGGCGGCATCGTCATTGCCGACTTCATCGACATGACGCGCGAAGACCACCAGCAGGCGGTGCTGGCTGAACTGCGCAAGCAACTGGCGCGCGACCGCACGCGCACGACAGTCAGCGGCTTCACACAACTGGGCCTGGTGGAGATGACGCGCAAGAGAACGCGCGAAAGCCTGGCCCACATGCTGTGCCAGCCCTGCCCCACCTGCGAAGGCCGCGGGCAGGTGAAAACCGCGCGCAGCGTTTGCTACGACATCCTGCGCGAAATTCTGCGTGAAGCGCGCCAGTTCAGCCCCAAGGAATTCCGCGTGGTCGCCAGTGCCAGCGTGGTGGAAATGCTGCTGGACGAAGAAAGCGTGCACCTGTTGGGCCTGAGCGAATTCATCGGCAAGCCGATTTCTCTGAGTGCCGAGCCGGGGATGAATCCCGAGCAGTACGACATCGTGCTGCTGTAGTCATTTCGTTTGCTGAGTCGCAGGTGTGGAGGGGCGTGTGGGTTACTGACTGAAGAAGAACCGCAGCATCTCTGCCGAAGCATCCGGCCCCTTCGGGTCGGTGTAGGAACCCTGGGCGCTGCCGCCTGACCAGGCGTGGCCGGCGCCATGGACCTGCCAGTGCTCGACCACCACCTGCCCCTGGGCGTCTCGGTACAGGCTTCGCGTGGCCGGGCGGCCGCTGGTTTGCGCGGGCGGCACGGCGGTGCTGTCGGCCGCCAGATGGCGCGGCGTCAGCAGTTGACCATTGCGCTGATGCACGGTGGCATCGGCATCGCCATGAAAGACGATGGTGGGTGGCGCGGCGCTGTCTGCTGCGCTGGTGTGCGCGCCGGACTGCATCGCCGCCATGGCCGTAGGCAGGTCGTGCGCCGAGCCGGCAGGCAGACCCGAATGGACGCCCACGGCGGCAAAGACTTCAGGATGCGTCTGCCCCAGGATCGCTGCCATCGCCCCGCCGGCAGACAGCCCGGCGACGTAGACACGGCTGGCATCCAGGCCCTGCTTGGCCACCACCTCGGCCACCATGCCTGCCAGGATCGACGGCTCGCCGCGGCTGCGCTGCTGGTGGCTGTGCTTGAACCACTGCCAGCAGCCCTGCGGGTTGGCCCTGCGGCTTTGTGCGGGGTACAGCACTGCGAACCCTTGTGCTTGCGCGAATTCGTCCATGCGCGTGCCGGCAGCAAAGTCGTCAGGCGTTTGTGTGCAGCCGTGCAGCATCACCACCAGGGGCATGGGCTGCTTCGCGGCGTTGCCAGCAACGGCCAGCGGCAAGAACAGCCGGTAGTCACGCGCACCGGTGGGTGCTGCGTGGCTTCCGTGGTGCACCTGCGGGTTGGCATGGGAGTTCCGCGGTGCTCGCGGTGCAGCCTGCGCCTTGGCCTTGGGCGCAGTGCGCACAGTGGCTTTCTGCCGCAGACCTGCCTGCAGCGCCATGGTTTGCTTAAGCAATTGCCCCATCGATGAGATGGCGACCTTGCCCTGGCTGCTGCGCGTCATGCGCTTGGCGTTGCGTAGCATTTGCGACAGCAAAGGTGTAAGGGGAGATTTCAAAATGCGCTTTCAAAAGCCAGCCGAATTGGCCATGTTGCGGTGCAGCATAAACCTGTTCTGCCGCAGCTTGGCCACCAAAAAAAGCATCGGCGTGCGCACCTACAGCACCTCGGCCTGCAGGCTCACGGCGTGGCAAGCAGGCCAGGCGCACGCTCGAAGTGTTCAACCACAATTTGGAGACCACCATGAACCGCATCCTCAGCACCGCGCTTGTCGCCAGCCTCTTCGCTTTCGGCGCGACTGCGCAGGCACAAGACAAGGAATTGAGCCAGCCGTCGGGGCAGCAAAAGATCACGCCAGACACGCCCATGGGCAAGACCCACCGCGAACGTGAAGCCCGCCTGCAGGGCGACACGATGCAACACAACGGCAAAAAAATGGCCGGCGAGATGAAGCACGACAACAAGATGGTCGACAGCAATGGCGACGGCATGATTTCCAAGGCCGAATTCATGAAGCACCACGAAACCATGTGGTCCAGCATGAAAAAGGACAGCAAGGGCATGGTCAGCGCGACCGACTATCAGGGCATGCCCATGCCCATGCCCATGCCAATGTCCAAGTAAGCCTCCTCGCCCCTGCATGCCGCACATGTGAAGGGGCAGTCGGTCGATCGGGTTAGTCTTGCCCGATGAAGACACTGGTCACCGATTACCTCGTCATTGGCGCTGGCACCAGCGGGCTGGCGTTCGCTGACACGCTGCTGCAGCAAAGCGATGCCCACATCACCATCGTCGACCGTGGTGGCAAGCCCGGCGGGCACTGGAACGACGCCTATCCTTTCGTCACCCTGCACCAGCCTTCGGCTTTTTACGGCGTGAACTCGCTGGAACTGGGCAGCGGTCGCAAAGACAGCATCGGGCCCAACCAAGGCCTGTATGAGCTGGCTTCAGGCGCTGAAGTCTGTGGTTATTTCGATCGCGTGATGCAAAGCCACCTGCTGCCCAGTGGCCGTGTGCGCTACCTGCCGATGTGCAGCTACGGCGGCGATGGTCGCGTCGAATCGCTGTTGACGGGCGAGCAAACGCAGATTCAGGTACGCCGCAAGACCATCGATTCGACTTACCTGTCGCCACAGGTGCCTTCGCGGCACCAGCGGCGCTTCAGCGCGTCACCGGGCGCACGCCTGGTGGCGCCCAATGCCTTGCCAGCTTTGGCCCATCAAGCGTCCAGCACACCCTTGCCCCGGCGCTTTGTCATCATCGGTGCAGGCAAGACAGCGATGGACACCTGCCTGTGGCTGCTGTCGGTGGGCGTGCCTGCCACCGCGCTCACCTGGGTCAAGCCGCGTGAAGCCTGGCTGGTCAACCGCCTGACCACGCAGTCGGGCCCTGAATTTTTCTTCGACGCCATCGGCAGCCAGGCCGCACAAATGGAAGCCGTGGCCACCGCCACCTCCGTGTCAGATCTTTTCCTGCGCCTGGAAGACTGCGGCGCCCTGCTGCGCATCGATACGGCTTTCGAGCCCAGCATGTTCCACCTGGCCACCGTGAGCCAGGGCGAAGTTGATTTGCTGCGCACGATCACGCAGGTGGTGCGCAGGGGCCGCGTGCAGGCCGTGGCGGCTGACCATCTGCTGCTCGACGACGGCCAACTGCCTCTGAGCGCAGACACGCTGTGCATCGACTGCACGGCCTCGGCCGTCGAGCCGCGCCCGCTGCAGCCCATCTTCCAGGAAGGCCAGGTCGTGCTTCAACTGGTGCGCTTGCCGCAGCCAGCTTTCAGCTCAGCGCTGATCGGCTATGTGGAAGCCCATGGCGCGGACAAGACCGATGCTGAACTGAACGCGCTGTGTGCCACCGTGCCCTTCCCGCACACCCTGGCCGACTACCCGCGCGCCATTGCCGTGGGCATGCAGAACCAGATGCGCTGGGGGCAGGACAAGGCGCTGCGGCAGTGGATTCGAGAAAGCCGGCTAGACGGCTTCGGGCGCCTGATGAGCAGCGTGGGCGCGACCGAGACCGACAAGCTGGCGGTACTGGCGCGCTTCAAGGCGGCGGCTGGCGGGGCGGCCGCGAACCTGCCGCGCTTGCTGGACGTGCTTGCTTGACGTACTTGCTTGACGTGCTTGCTTGACGTGCTTGCTTGACCTGTCTACTGCCGCCAGAACGGCTTGATCATCGGCAGCGACTTGCTGGCCGGCGTGACTTGCGGGTCGAAAGGATGTTCGACCCTCCCGCCGGTGGCCTTCACGATCTTGTAGACATACATGCGTGTTTCCGCAAAGGGCGGCACGCCCAGGTAGCGCTCGACATTGCCTTCACCGGCGTTGTAGGCAGCAGCCACCAGGCGCACGTCGCCCTCGAAGCGGGCCATCAGCCAGCGCAGGTAGGCCATGCCGCCGCGAATGTTCTGCACCGGGTCGAACACGTTGCGCACACCGAAGCGCTGCGCCGTTCCCGGAATCAGCTGCATCAGGCCTTGCGCGTTCTTCGGTGATACGGCCAGCGGGTCGAAGTTGCTCTCGGTGGCGATAAAAGCCAGCACCAGCCCGGGGTCGAGCTGGTAGTCAGGCGCCACCAGTTGCACGAAGCGCACGATGGCATCAGGCGCGTTCTTTGGCAGGGGCGGGGGTGAAGGCTGGGGCGATAAGCGCGTGGCAGCCAACACGCCCTTCTTGGCTGCGGGCCTGGCGGGCAACTGCGCTGCCAGCAAGGCATCGTCTTCAGGCGGGCGCAGGCAGGCTGGTGGTGCACCCAGGGGCTCGCCGCCCATGCGCACCAGCATGTTTTTCGCTTGCGCGATGCCTTGTTCGGCAGCAGCGGCAAACAGGTGCGCGGCCTGTGCTTCGTCGCGCTCGATGCCACGCGAATTGGTCAGCATCCAGGCCAGGTTGTATTGCGCTTCGGGGTCGCCGTGGCGGGCGGCGCGGCAATACAGCTCGGCTGCGCGAATGGGGTCGCGCGCATGCCCGTTGTCGCCGTACTCCAGCGCCTTGGCCTCCAGGCGCCAGCGTTCCACCTGGGCCGGTACCACGGGGGCGGTTTCGATGGGCGGTGGCCCGGGGCGCGGCAGGCCGTCCAGCGTCAGCACCGGGTCGGCCGACATGCCGGGGGGTTGGCGTTGGGCTGCTGCCGGCAGGGCCAGGCAAAGCAGACCGCACAGCCAAAAGCAGAATTGCAACTGGCGCATCAGCGGCTGCTCGCCACGGGTTGCCGCCGTGCTTGCCAGGCGCGCATCAGCTCGCGGTGGTGCGGCACGCGCTGCAGGAAATCGCGGCGCAGCGCTTCGTCGTCGATGCGCGCGGCTTGTTTGTTCAGTTCATTCACGGCGGCTTCCAGAACGCGCGCGGCGCGGGGGTCGCTGGCGGCGTGCAGCACGCGCCAGCAGGTCAATGGCAACAGCAACGGCTCTTCGGTGCCGTCGAAGCTGCCGCCACCGGCCTGGTGCGCCAGCAGCAGCTCGGCGCAGGCCAGTGCAGCGCTCAGGTCGCCAGCGGCCAGAGCCACGCGCGCGAGGCCGGAAATCGGGTCCAGCACCTGCTGCGGGCGCAGGTTCAGCGCCTGCAGCATGTCGCGGCTTTCGCTGTAGGCGGCGCGGGCGTCTTCCAGCCGGCCCAGGCCCAGCTCGGCATGCCCGGCCACCAGCCGCGCAAAGGCCTGCAGGTCGCGCTGGCCGTTGGCCAGGGCGCTGTCGAAAGCGGCTGCAGCAAAACTCAGCGCTGCGGTGTCGTCGGCCTGCAAATGCGCCACCGACGCGGTGTTGAGCAACAGCGCGGCTTCGTCGTGGCGGCAGCCCACTTCGCGTGCCACCTGCAGGCCTTGTTCCAGGCAGCGGCGCGCGCCTTGGTAGTCGCCCAGACGCGGGTACACCGAGCCCAGGTTGGACAGGCGCAGCGCTTCGTCGCCCCGGTTGCCCAGATCGCGCACCATGGCCAGGCCACGCTCGAAGTGGCGCAGCGCCACGCCGAGTTCGCCGCATTCCATGGCAATCAGACCCAGCGCATTCACCAGGTGGCTTTCGCTCACCAGATCGTCCAGGGTATGCGCCAGCTGCAAGCCCGCTTCAGCGACCTCGCGCGCGCTGGGGTAGCGGCCCTGGCTCACCAGGGAAGCCGCCAGGCCGTGGTACGGCGCCACTGAAAGCGCGCGCCTGGCGGCACCGGCCGGCAAGCTGTTGACCAGGGCCAGGCCGCGCCGGTCTTCGGCTTCTGCGGCCACGAAGTCGCCGCTGCTGCGCCAGGCTGCGCCACGGCGCAACGCCACCCTGGCACGCCAGGCGTCGTTGTCTTCGGCTTCAGCCAAGCGCGACAGGGCCTGCAAGTCGGCCTCATGCGCAGCGCGATCGCCATGGGCCAGCAGGGCGGGTTCGCGCAAGCTCAGCAAGCGCCACTGGGTGGCGGCGTCGCCACTTTCAGCCAGATGCAAGGCGCGGGCGACAAAGCCCCGCATGGCCTCGCTGGCGCTGCGCGCTGCCGCCCGTTCAGCCGCGCGGACAAACAGGCTGCAGGCCTGCGCACTGTCACCGGCGCGCTCGAAGTGTTCGGCCGCCGGGCCCAGCGTTTCTGCCGTGCTGTCCCCGCCCAGCTGCAAGAACCACTGGGCCACGCGCGCATGCAGTTCGCGCTTGGCGCGCTTGAGTACGCTCTCATACGTGACCTGGTGCAGCGCCAAGTGCTTGAAGGCGTATTCCTTCTGCCCGTCGAAAGTGGCGTGCTGGTGCGGCACCAGCAGGCCACGGCGCACCAGAGCCGCCAGAGCCTGCGGGCCGGCGGGGTCGATGGCCGCCAGCGCCGTGTCCCAAAACACATAGCCGATGACACAGGCCTGCTGCAGCGCCAGCTTTTCATCAGCCGGCAGGCTGTCCAGACGGGCTTGCAGCACGCCCGTCAGCGTGGCGGGCACGTGGGCGGCCAGCAGCTTGTCGGCGCGCACCTGCCAGCGTTCGCCTTCGGTGACGATGGCGCCGTCGTCGATGAGCATGCGCACCAGCTCTTCCATGTGGAAAGGGTTGCCCTCGGCGCCAGAGATGACGAGTTCACGCAAGGCCGCCGGCACCGATTCCAGGCGCTGAAGCAGCACGCCAGCCAGTTCGCGCGCGCCGCGCTTGTCCAGCGTTTGCAGGTCGATGCGCTGGTGGGCCGCGGCGATCAAGTCCCAGTCGGCGCGGCGCTCGAACAGTGTCTGGCGCGTCATGCACACCACCAGCATCGGCTCGTTGCGCTGCACTTGCGTGAGGTAGCTCAGAAAGTCCAAAGAACCGTCGTCGGCCCAGTGCAGGTCGTCCAGCAACATCAGCGGCGGCGCGTTGAAATGCCGCGCTGTTTGCCGCAGCACCTCTGCTGCGGCATGAAAGCCGCGATTGCGCAACTGCAATGCGTCATCGAGGATGCCGCGCACATGCGGGCTGTCGGAAAAGTCCAGGCCCAGCAGATGGCCCAGCAGATGCGCCTGAGCCTGAGCCTGAGACTGCGCATCGTGCGCAAACAACGCTTCCACCCCTTCGCACAGCTTGCGCCGCGCGGTCTCGGCGTCGTCGTCGTCGGCGATTTCCAGCCGCCAGGCAAACAGGTTGCGCAGCAAGCCGAAAGGCTGCTGGCGCATCTGCGGCTCGGCTCGGCCGCGAAACCAGCAAAACTGCTGCGGCTGCGCTTCTGCCCAGTTCTCGAACTCATAGATCAGCCGGCTCTTGCCCAGCCCGGCCTCGCCCACCACATGCACCAGGCGCAGCCGGGGTTGCGGCTGCGGTTGCTTGAAAAGTGCGCCGAAGGCTTCCTGCAATTGCTCGAATTCGAGTTCGCGCGCGACCATGCGCGACTCCACACCGTCGATGCCGCGCGTGACCACGCGAAAAGCGCGCGGCTTGGCGCTGTGCACCAGATAGCTGGGCTGCGGCTCCGAACTCCCCTTGACCAGCAAAGGCGCTTCGGCCGTGACGTTGAAGACACCGCGCACATGGCGGTAGGTGTCGTGGTGGATGCGGAATCCCCCCGGCGGGGCCAGCTGCTCCATGCGCGCCGCCAGGCTCACCATGCTGCCGCGAATGGTGCCTTCGGCGTCTACGCCGCCACCCAGAAGTACCGGCCCGGTGTGGGCACCCACGCGCACGTTGAAGCCATCCACCGCATGCTCTCGCTGCACCGCTTCACCGCGGCGGCGCGCTTCTTCCAGTATGGCCAGGCCGGCGCGCACGGCGCATTCGGCATCGTCTTCGCGCGCCTCGGTGGTGCCAAAGGCGGCCAGCAGGCCGTCACCGGCGTACTGCAGCACGCGGCCATGCTGCGCCTGGATGCAGGCCGTGAAAGCAGCCAGCGCACCATCGAACACGGCGTGCAGATCTTCAGGGTCCAGGCGCTGCGACAAAGCCGTGCTGCCCACGACATCGACGAACAGCACCGTCACCATCTTCAGCGACTGCGCGGGCGCGGGCTGCGCTTGAGTGCGGGCCTGATGCTCGGCACGCAGCGCTTCCAGACGGGCGCGCAAGGGCGCAGTGGCCATGTCCACCACACCGTCGCCCAGCAACGCGCGCTGCGCATGCAGCGCATCGATGCTTTCTTCCAGCCGTTGCTCTTCGGTCATAGCGCTGATTGGGCAGGCCCGCTGCCGTTCCACGATCCCCTTGATCGGGGGGGTCGGGTGGGTTTGTCCACCCCAATGAGGATGGTAGGACAGGTGAGACCCTTACCATGCTTTCGGACAGCAGGAAACGCCCTACGCCATCACCTTTGTGGAGATTTCGCATGACAGCTTGTATGACAGCTCGCGTGACACCCCGCGCGACATTCGCCTCCCTGGCTTGCTCTCTGCACCACCTCGTGACCGCATCGGTTCTGTGCGGCATGGCGGCCTGGGCCGGCAGCGCCTCGGCCCAGGTGGGTGTATTCAGCGCCGTTCTGGAGCCGCTGCCGCCCAACGGCATCATCCTGAATGGCTTCGGGCGCAACACTTCCAGGCCCGACGACCTGCTGAACACGTTCCCGTCGACCCTGGCTTCAGCGCCCTTCTTCGACACCTGGAACATCAACACGGCAGCCGTGGCGCCGGGGCTGTACAACTTCAGCAACCTCACGGTAAACGCGACCGGCGGCTCCAGCTTTGCGGCGCTGACCTTCAATTCCTACGACGTAGAGGGTGTGCGCAGCACCTTCCTGTTCAACATCAACCCGGCCGGCACGCAGGCCGTGGGCTCGGGCAATTTCACCGTGCTGGCCAGTTGCCCCGTGATCACCTGCGTGTGGATCGACGTGGTGGGCCTGTCGCCCGTGGGCGCGCCTTGGGGCTACAGCGGCACGGGCGTGGCCACCGTGGTGCCAGAACCGCAGCAATGGGCTTTGCTGGGCGCTGGCCTGCTGGGTTTGGCAGCGGCCGTGCGGCGGCGCAAGAACGCTTAAGCCATCAAGGACCGGGCGGCAGCAGCACGCTGCCGCAATCGTTCTTCAGCGCCACGCCACTCAAGCGCCGGCGCAAGGCTTCACGCACCAGCCAGGCGATGCGCGCTGCGGCCAGCGGCGCTTGCAAACCCGCCGGGCGAATGTTGCTGACGCAATTGCGCTGCGCATCGCTGCAGCCGATGTGCGGGCCAAAGGTGAGGTAGGCACCCAGACTGTCGGGTGAACTCAAGCCCGGCCGTTCGCCCAGCAAGACCAGTACCGCCTGCGCTTGCAGCAGCGCGCCCACTTCGTCGGCCAGGGCCACCCGGGCCTGGGTGGCAATGAACACGGGCGACAAGCGCAGCGCACCATCCAGAAGCGCGCGCAGTTCGTGCAACACAGCCACGCCATGGGCTTGCGCCGCCCGGGCCGACAAGCCGTCTGCCAGCACCAGGGCCAGTTCAGGCGCCTCGCCAACGTTTGCGGCCAGCGCGCAGGCACTGGCCCGGTCCAACCGCCTCCCCAGATCGGGGCGGCGCAGATAGGTGGCGCGGTCTGCCGCGCGGCTGGCGACCGCTTCGGCCCGCCAACCATCAGCGCGCAGCGCAGATGCCAGCGCTGCAGTGTCCAGCGGTTGGTGCACGGCGTCGCGCGCCAGGGCATGCGCGGCGGCAAAGCGCAGCACTTCGACTGTCGGCAGGCTGCAGCCGCTGCGGCCCAGGCCGATGCGCGCGGGGGTGTGCAAACGCAATGCAGCCCAAGGGTCGGCCTCGGCTGGCGCAACGGGCTCGTTCATTTCCGCTTTCATGTCGTCAGCCGCGCCTGCAGGCTGCGCTGCAACGCCGCCATGCCGTCAGGCGGCAGCAAGCCCCCTTGCGCGTCGGCAATGCCCACGCGCTGCAGCCAGGCGTCGAATTCCGGCGCGCGCTTCAAGCCCAGCAAGCGACGCACGAACAGCGCGTCGTGAAAGCTGGTGCTCTGGTAATTCAGCATCACGTCGTCGGCACCGGGCACGCCCATGATGAAGTTCAAGCCGCTGGCGGCCAGCAGCACCAGCAGGTTGTCCATGTCGTTGCCGTCGGCCTCGGCGTGGTTCGTGTAGCAGACGTCGCAGCCCATGGGCAGTCCCAGCAGCTTGCCGCAGAAATGGTCTTCCAGCCCGGCGCGCGTGATCTGCTTGCCGTCGAACAGGTATTCAGGGCCGATGAAGCCGACCACCGTGTTCACCAGCAATGGCCGGTAGCGCCGCGCCACCGCATAGGCGCGCGCTTCCAGCGTTTGCTGGTCGCAGCCGTGGTGTGCGCCGGCTGAAAGCGCACTGCCCTGGCCGGTTTCGAAGTACATGGCGTTGGTTGGCTGCGCACCCTGGCCCAGCGTGCCGCGGCCCAGCGCCTGCACCGCCGCATGCACTTCGTCCAGCAGCGCCAGATTCACGCCGAAGCTGCGGTTCGTGCCTTCGGTGCCGGCCACCGACTGGAACACCAGGTCCACCGGCGCGCCCAGCTCGATGGCCTGCAGCGTGCTCGTCACATGCGTGAGCACGCAAGTCTGCGTGGGCACGGCATGCGTCTGCACGATGTCGTCCAGCAAGCGCAGCAGCGCCACCAGCTCAGCCACGCTGTCTGCTGCCGGGTTGATGCCGATGACGGCATCACCCGCGCCGTACATCAGCCCATCCAGGATGCTGGCGACGATGCCGGGCTGGCTGTCGGTGGGGTGGTTGGGCTGCAGACGCACGGCCAGCGTTCCTGGCAGGCCCAGGGTGTTGCGAAATCGGGTGACGACGCTGACCTTTTTTGCCACCGCCATCAAGTCCTGGTTGCGCATCAGCTTGCTCACTGCGGCCACCATCTCAGGCGTCAGGCCGGGGGCCAGTGCGGCCAGTGCTGCGGTGCTGGCCTCGTCTGAAAGCAGCCAGTCGCGAAAGGCGCCCACGGTCAGATGCGAGACAGCGGCAAAAGCAGGTGCATCGTGGCTGTCGACGATGAGCCGCGTGACTTCATCGGCCTCATACGGCACCACGGCCTCGGTGAGGAACTGGCGCAGCGGCACATCGGCCAGCGCCATGCAGGCGGCCACGCGCTCGGCGGCACTTTCTGCGGCCACGCCCGCCAGCTGGTCGCCACTGCGCAGCGGCGAGGCCTTGGCCAGCAAGGTCTTCAGGTCGTTGAAGCGGTAGCGGCGTGTGCCGACGCTGGCTGGGTAGGGCATGGGTTCGAGTATGGGCAGCGATGGAATGCACGCAAGCACAATCCGCACCTGTTGCAACGTCTCACGAATGCCTGTCGAACGCCACCCCCATGAGCAAGCTCTTCATCTTCACCGCCGCGCTGGTTGCCACGTCGCTGGGTTCGGCGCAAACCGCACCCATCAGCGACCCCCTGACCTACCCGCTCACACGCACGGTGGAGCAGACAGACACCTACCACGGCAGCCGCGTGGCCGACCCCTACCGCTGGCTGGAAGACGACAACGCCGCCGACACCAAAGCCTGGGTGCAGGCACAGAACGTTGTCACCGAGAAGTTCTTCGCCGGCGTGCCGCAGCGCCAGCCGGTGCGCCAGATCTACACGCAGCTCTTCAACTACGAACGCCTGGGCCTGCCCTTCAAGGAAGGCGGGCGCTACTTCTGGACGCGCAACGACGGCCTGCAGCAACAGGCCGTGCTGATGACGGCCACGTCATTGACCGCCCCACCCACCGTGGCGCTGGACCCCAACGCGCTTTCCAAAGACGGCACCGTGGCGCTGACCGGCACAGCCCCCAGCCGCGACGGCAAGCTGCTGGCCTACGGCACGGCCAGCGCCGGTTCCGACTGGCAAACCTGGCGCGTGCGCGACCTGGCCACCGGCCGCGACCTGGCCGACACCATCGAGTGGGTGAAGTTTTCCAGAGCCACCTGGACACCCGACGGCCGTGGATTCTTCTATTCGCGCTACGACGCACCAGCCGCCGGCGCCAAGCTCAGCGGCGCGAATGTGTTCCAGAAGTTGTACTACCACCGCCTGGGCACGCCGCAAGGCGAAGACGTGCTGGTAGCCGACAACCCCGCTGACAAGGAATGGGGCTTCGGCACCAGCGTCAGCGACGACGGCAAGATGCTCTTCATCAACGTTTGGAAAGGCTCGGCGCGGCGCAACGCCCTGCTCTTGCTGCCCCTGAAAGACGGCGCCTTCGTGCCCGGCAAACCGCAGCCGCTGACCCTGGCTTTCGACGCCCAGTACACCCCCCTGGCGCTGGACGGCCAGCGCCTGGTGCTGCGCACCGACAACGACGCGCCCAACAGCCGCCTGGTCAGCGTGGAGCTGCCCGCCGACCTGAGCCAGCTGGCACTGCAAACCACCTGGCCCACCCTGGTGCCCGAGGCCGCTGAAAGCATGGTGGGCGCCACCGCTGTGGGTGGCCGCTTCGTGCTGCGCTACTTGCGCGATGCGTCCACGCTGGTGCGCGTGCACGCCGCCGACGGCAAGCCGATGCGTGAAGTGGCCCTGCCTGGCGTGGGCACGGCCGCGGGTTTCAACGGCCGCTGGGACGATGAGGAAACCTTTTTCAGCTACACCAGCCTCATCACCCCGGCCGACGTGTACCGGTTGAACGTGGCAAGCGGCGAAGCCACGCTGTGGAAGCGCCCGACGACCGCCTTCGACCCGGCGCAGTTCGAGACCCGGCGCGCCTTTGTCACCAGCAAAGACGGCACCCGCTTCCCGGTCTTCATCGGCCACAGGAAGGGCCTGAAGCTGGATGGCAGCAACGCCACCCTGCTGTACGGTTACGGCGGCTTCAACGTGCCCAACACACCGGGCTACAACATCACCGCAGCCACCTGGATGCAGATGGGCGGCGTGTACGTCAGCGCCTCCATCCGCGGCGGCGGAGAATATGGCCGCGCCTGGCATGAAGCCGGCACCAAGCTGCAAAAGCAGAACGTGTTCGACGACTTCATCGCTGCAGCAGAGTGGCTGATCGAACAAAAGATCACCAGCCCCAAAAAACTGGCCATCAACGGCGGCAGCAATGGCGGCTTGCTGGTGGGCGCGGTGGTGAATCAGCGCCCTGAACTCTTCGGCGCTGCGGTGCCTGCCGTGGGCGTGATGGACATGCTGCGCTTTCACAAATTCACCATCGGCTGGGCCTGGGTCAGCGACTACGGCTCATCAGACGACGCTGCGCAGTTCAAGGCGCTGTACGCCTATTCGCCGCTGCACAACATCGCCGCTGGCAAGACCTACCCGCCCGTGCTGGTGATGACGGCCGACCACGACGACCGCGTGGTACCGGCGCACAGCTTCAAGTACGCCGCCGCGCTGCAGGCCGCCAACACCGGGCCGGCGCCCAAGCTCATCCGCATCGAAACCAATGCCGGCCATGGCGCGGGCAAGCCCACCAGCAAGATCATCGAAGAGCGCAGCGACATGCTGGCTTTCATGGCCCACAGCCTGGGGTTGCGGGTGGACCCGTCTGTAGCAAAACCGTAGCTTTGCCACGCCGGCATGCCGCCTGCTATGGTTTGCGAAGCGACGGCACAGTTCGTCCCTTCAAACTGCAACCAGGAGTTGAACGATGCATCACCCTTTGAAGCGCTGGGCCGCACTGGGACTTTTGCTGGCCGCTGCTTGCAGTGCCCATGCGCAATTCGTATCGGGCATCAACCGGCCGGCATTCTCGGCCTACGACACCGGGCTGTTCCTCAACGACTTCAGCAGTGGTGCCTCGGTTCGCCTGAACAGCTTCGAGTCTTACGGCATTCCGCTGGCCGGCGCACCCGGCTTCCGGGGCCTGGCAGGCGACGATGCCAACGCGCGCTTCTTCAGCATCTCTGATGTGCAGACCGGCGGCACCACCGCCACCAACCTCTTCAGCATCAGCTACGCCGGCAGCGCCAGCTTCGTCACCCAGCCTTTCCAGACGCTGCCCAACGGGCCGGCGCTGATGCAGCTGAACGGCATTGCTTTTGATACTTCGCGCAGCGAGATGTATGTGTTTCGCAACCAGGCGCAGAACCTCAACAACAGCCTGGGTGGCTGGATTCAGGGTGGTTTGTTCAAGCTGGACATGGCCACGGGTTTGATGAGTGCGACCAATCTGGTCGGCCCGGCGCAAGGCACCAACCCCATCAATGTGCGCGGCATGGCCTACGACGCCGTCACAGACCGCGTTTACCTGTCGCAAAGCCGCACCGGTGCACCCATCGAAATCTTCTCGTGGGACCCAGCCACGGGCAACACCGAATCGGTGCTGAACCTGACGACGCTGGGCTTCACCGACAGCCGCGTGCCGATGATCGGCGCCGGTGGCGGCAAGCTCATCCTGCTGTCGCAGGCTGAGGGTCATCTGGGTGGCTTTCATCGCGAATTCGACCTCGTCACCCGCAGCTTCACCGCCAACACCGTGGCCACGCCTTACGGCCCCTACGGCTTGTTTGCCGGCAGTGCGGTGATTCCTTCGGGCGGCATGGCCTATGCGCCCAGCATGCCGATTCCAGAGCCTGGCACCTGGCTGCTGTTCGGCTTGGGCCTGGCGCTCGTCGTCAGCCAGGTCGGCAAACGCACCGCTTCCACCCAGCCCCGCGTCAAGTCCTGAAGCGGCGCGAAAACAGCGCGAACAAGGCCTCGAACATCAGTGCCATGGCTGCTGCCGGCAAGGCGCCGGCCAGCAGCATGGTGCGGTCGTTCAGGGCCAGACCGGTGACGATGCGCTCACCATAGCCACCAGCGCCGATGAAGGCGGCGATGGTGGCCGTGCCCACGGCGATGCTGGTGGCAGTGCGCACCCCCGCCACGATGACGGGCAGGGCCAGCGGCCACTGCACATGCACCAAGCGCTGCCAGCTCGAGAGGCCCAGCGCCGTGCCTGCCTGCACCAGGCCCACGGGCACGCCGGCCAGGCCGGCGCAGGTGTTGCGCATCACCGGCAGCAATGCATACACCGTCAGCGCCACCAGTGCGGGCACGGTGCCGATGCGGCCCAGCATTGAGATCAGCACGGCCAGCAGCGCCAGCGCCGGCACGGTCTGCAGTACGCCCGTGGCCCCCAGCAACAAGCCGCGCCAGCGCGCATGCGGTGCCACCCAGGTCGCCAGCGGCACGCCAATGAGCACGGCAGCGCCCACCGAGACGGCCACCAGGTTCAGGTGCTGCCAGGTCAGCCGCCAGAAGTCAGGGCCGAACAGGCGTTGCCAGAAGCTGGCGGCCTGCGCCTTGGGTACCGCTGCGCCGGACAGCGGGTCGCGGGCCAGGTGGTCGCGCGCAATGGCCGCAAAGCCCACGCCGTCCAGTTCGGCGCGCGCGTTCATGGCGATCATCTGCGGCTCGTCGATGGTGCTGCGCAGCGCCTGCAGCGCCGCCCAGGCCGCAGGAAAGCGCTGCGGCACGTCCAGCCGGTACAGCAGCACCGCTTCGTAGCGCGGGAAGTAGCCGCTGTCGTCTTGCAGCACGCGCAAGCCCAGGCGGTCGATCTTGGCGTCTGTGGTGTAGATGTCGATGATGTCGGTCTGGCCCGCAGTCAGGGCGTCGTAGGCCAGGCCGTGGTCCAGCCCCTGCGGCTTTTGCGCCAGGCCGTAGCGCTGTGCCAGGCCGGGCCAGCCGTCTGCACGGCCTATGAATTCATGGCTCAGGCCCAGGCGCAGCGTGGGGTGGCGCGCCAGATCCGACAAGCGGCTGATGCCCAGCGCGTCGGCTCGGTCGGCACGCATGGCCAGCGCATAGCCGTTGTTGAAGCCCAGCGGCACATCCACGCCCAGGCCCAGCGGGGCCAGTGCGGCGCGCAGTTCTTCCAGCGTTTTCAGATCGGGGCGCTTGAGGATCTCTTGCGCGATGGTGCCGGTGTATTCCGGGTACAGGTCGATGCTGCCGGCCAGCAAGGCGGCCTGCACGATGGCGGTGTTGCCCAGGCCGGGCTTCAACTGCACGGCAGCGCCCTGGTCGCGCGCCGCCTGCGCCAGCACTTCCACCAGCACATAGGCTTCGGTGAAGCGCTTGCCGCCGATCGTCAAGCGGTCGCTGGCGCTGTCTTGCGCCAGGGCTGCGGACCACAGCAACAGCCCCGCCAGGCCAAGTAGGAACCACCTCATGCCGGCGGTGTGCCCAGCACTTTCAGCGCGTGCTCGTAGCCTTGTTCGACGATCTGATCCAGCCGGTTCCACTGCAGCATGCCCACGCGTTCCAGCGGCGGGTTGAAGTGCAGGTCGGTCAGGCGCCGCGCCTGGCGCTGGCGTGAATTGCTGTAGAGGATGGTGACGTTCATCAAGTAGGCCGTCAGGCTGGGCAGCCGGTAACGACGCTTGCCGCGCGGGCGCAGGCGGTCGCGCGCCAGGGCCCAGGGGCTGGGCACGTCCTCGAAGTCCACCACACGCGGCTTGTGAGTGCTCAGGTCGACGCCGATGACGCGACCCACACCGCGCATGCCGCGCATCACGTCTACCGGAAAGTTGTTGAAGGTGCCGCCGTCGCACAGCAGTTCACCGGCCACCACCACGGGCGGCAAGGCGCCGGGGATGGACAGGCTGGCGCGCACCAGCTTGGCCAGCGGCCCGCGCTGCAGCACCTGCTCGCAAGCGCGTGTGTAGTTGGCGGCCACGCAGAAGAAGGGCTTCCACAAGTCTTCGATGTCGACGGCGGCGCCGGCCAGTTCCAGGGCAGCGGTGTCGATCACGCGCTTGAGCCTTCTGCCCTGGATCAACGACAACAACGGCAGCCAGTTGAAGTCGCCTGTGGGGTTGCTGCCGAAGGCGCGCCGGGCCACGGCCAGCACGTCGTCATAACTGCGGTCGGTGGCCATCAATGCGGCCATCACCGCGCCGATGCTGGTGCCGCCGATGATGTCGACCTCGATGCCGCGTTCGCGCAGCGCCCGCCACACGCCCAGGTGCGCCAGGCCGCGCGCCCCGCCGCCTGCCAGCACCAGCCCGGTGGCCTGCCGCGCCTGAATGCGCGCCAGCCGCGCCAGGTCGCCCGCATGGCCCTGGCGCAAGTGCAGCGGCTGGGCAGCCGGGTAGCAGGCCAGCCACGCGGCCGTGTTACGCGGCATGGCGGTGTCTGCCGGGTGCAGCAGCACCAGGATGGAAACCGCGCCGGTGGTGGCAGCGTGCTCACCGGGGCGAACGGGTGACTGTAGAGCGGGTGGCTGCAGAGCGGGTGGCTGCAGAGCGGGCGGCTTCAGAGCGTCAGCCAGCAGCAGGCATTCGTCGCCATGGCGGCTGCAGCGTTCGGTCCATGGGCTGGCATGCGCATCGGCCAGCAGCAGCACGAAGTCGCATTGCGTTTCCACATGGTCCAGCCACAAAGCCACGCGGCGGCTGGCGGATGCGTCGGCCAGCGGCGCATGGGCCAGGCCCGGCTGCTGCAAAGCGGCATCCACGGCTGCGGCGTCGATGACGCGCACGCGCGCTGCCTGCCCACCCACCTGCAAGGCGCGCAGTGCCTGCGCCAGGCGTTCGGTGAATGCCGGCAAGTCGGCACCCGGGCAAGCCGCCAGCACGCTCATCGTCACCGGCCTGGCCAACGGTGCGGGCGCGCCTGCGTCGTCTTGCCGCAAGCGGCGCACGAGCTGGCGCGTGAGCGCATTCGACAAGGCGGCTGCCAGCGGCCCGCCTGCGGCCTGCAGTTGCTGGAAGCTGGTCTTGTCCAGCCGCACCAGCACCGAATCGCGCACCGCCGTGACCGTGGCCGAGCGGGGTTCGTCGGTGATGAGACTCATCTCGCCGATGACCTGGCCGCGCGCCATTTCACGCACGCGCTGCGTGCCGCCTTCTTCGTCATGCACCTGCGCGCGCAGGCGGCCGCTGATGGTGATGTACATGGCCTCGCCGGGCTCGCCCTGGCGCATCAACACCTGCCCGGCACCCAGCTCCATCCACTGCAGGGCCTGGCGCAGCGGTGCCACGGTGTCGGTGTCGATGGGGGTTGCAGTCCCGCCCAGCAGTTGCTGCAGGCTGTGCGTCAGCAGCGCTTCCTGGTCGTGCTGGCGGCTGAGGGAGGTAACAACCGCAGCAGTTGCGGTATCGGAAACAAGGCCGGGCGGCAGAGGCAAATTCATCCGAGTTCTTCGTTCATGGCTGTCTGCAGGCACGGCGCCTCAAGAAGTGACTGTATCCCGGCCCAGTGAATGTGAATTCCTCACGTTGCAGGGCACGCTTACCGCACAGACTCCAAGCGGCTGCATTCCTAAAGTTGATGAATCGACACCAGAACAGCCGCCACCGACATGCATGCCAACCCGGCCACCAGCAGGCCCAGCCAGTCCACCCCGCCCACCCCGCCCACCCCGCCCAGAGCTACGAGTGATTTCAGGGCTTTCGACGAACTGCCCACCTTCAACGGTTTCCTGCCGCTGCGCAACGGCCACCGCGCCTGGCTGCGGCCGGCGCAGCCGGAAGATGCGCTGCAGGCGCCTGGCTTCCTGCAAGCCCTTTCACCGCGCACACAGCGCCGTCGCTTTCATGGCCGCTTGCCCGCGCTGGGCGCTGCCGCGCTGGCGTCCAGCGACGTGTTGAAGAACCCACGCCACCGCGCCTGGGTGGGCCTGCTTTCCACCGAAGACGGCCAGGAACACCTGGTAGCCGATGCCCGCTACGTGTGCGACGGCGATGGCCGCGAAGCCGAGTTCGCCATCGTCGTAGGCGACACCCTGCAGCGCCAGGGCCTGGGCCGCGCGCTGCTGCTGGCGTTGCAGAGTCATGCGGCGCAAGCCGGTGTGCGCTGGTTGCGCGGTGAAGTGCAGGTGGAAAACATTGCCATGCTGCGTTTGCTGCTGGCGCAGGATTTCAAACCCGCCCTGTGCGACGAAGCGGCGGGCTTGATGATGTTGGAGAGAAGGTTGCTGGCGCCAGGGGGGTGAGTTGGCAGCTCAGCGCGTCAAGTGCGAAGTCGATGCGCCTGGCTTGCCATCCTGAAAACAAACAAGGCGCCATCAGGCGCCTTGTGTTCCGACAGGCGGCTTGCGCCGCCATGCCGATTCAAGCCGCTTGCTTGCGGCGGCGAATATAGGCGCCCATGGCGACCAGGCCCAGAGCCATCAGGCCATAGGTTTCTGGCTCGGGCACGGCGCTGATCTGCAGGCTGGGCGTGAATCCCAGATGCAGGTTGTTGACACCCAAACCATTGCTTGTTGAGGCGATGACTTGGCTCAAGTCGCTGGCCAGACGGCCATACACCACGGTGTCGACATTAGAACCACCATTGATGACCGTGCCAGGGTCGATGCCCACCGGCAATGTTTGCCCATCGCCGCCGTTTCCAACACTCCAGTAGTCCCACAGAGACACCTGCAATCCGGCAATGTCTGGGGCCGTGGAACTTGCAGAGATGCCGTAGTAAATAGTGCCAGGAACGGCCAAGTTGTTAAAGCTGAAGCTCGCGCTCACAGGACCGGTGCTCAGCACTGGAACCACGCTCATGGCCGAACCCAACAGCGTGGTGGCCAAGGTGGTGGTGTCAATCGAGTAGATCGAGAAAGTGAGGTTGGCCGTGTAGCCCGTGATCGAGGTCAGCGTTTGCTGCGACAGGCCCATGGAGACCGATTGAACGACACGTTCGGTACCGCCCAGGGTGATGATGTCGCCAAGTTCACCGATCGTCGGATTGCCGCCACCGCAAACCAGGCATTGACTAAAGAAGCCCTGGGTGCCCGACAGGCTATCAAAAACAGTGGCCGCTTGCGAAGAAACGCCTGCGGTGGCAAGTGCCACCGCAACCAAGGTGCGAGGCTGGCGAAGAAGACCCGAGAGTGTCATGAAGTAGTCCTTGTGAACATTTCCAGCGGCGTAGTTGCATCACTGCGAAGCCGAACGAATCAGTCGGCGTGAAGCCAATTTGCTCCACACTTTGTGTTCCGCATACTAGCCTCGGGACGCCCCAACCGGTACTCCCTTCCCCCGAATCTGGGGGTGTCCTTGGACTGCCAAGGCTGCCAGTGTCTTATGTCAAGTGCGCCAGATGCGCAGCGGCTCTGCCGCCAACCCCCAGGCCTGCTGCCGCCAGGCAGCGCGCACGGCTTTCAGCAGCGCCATCGCCGGTTCTACCTTGGGCGCCAGCAGGCGCAGCAGCACCACGCCGGGCTGTGGGGCGGTGGCGCCAGTGCGGGCGACGATTTCGGGCACGGGGCATGCGGCCATGGCCGCGCGGGCGGCATCCAGCAACGCATCGCGCCGCGCCGCAGGCAGCGGGCTGCCGCTGAAGAATCCCAGCGTGGCCAGCACCGGCTGCCCCGCCAGGCCCAGTGGGCTGTGCAGCAGCACGGCATCTTCTGCGCGCACCACGCCGCGCTCCAGCCACTGGCCTGGCACTTCCAGGTGTTGGGTGAAGCGGCCAGCGCTGCCGGGGGTGTCGAACTTTTCGCCGCTGGCGGGCAGGCCCAGCACCAGGGTGTCCCAGGCGATGGCTTCGGCGCCGGGCTGCAGGTGCAGCGTCAGCCGGTTTTCTGCCAGGCAGCCGCGGTGGGCGATGGTTTCCAGCGGCAGCCATTCCAGCCGTGCCCCGCTTTCCAAATGCAGCGCCACCTGCTGCCGCGCTGCCGCGCCTTCGCTGCGATAGAAGCGCGTGGCGCCGGGGGTGGTGACGACGGCGTGGGCGCCGGGGCCCAGGTGCGCGGTGACGCGCAGCTCGTCACCGCCCACCACGCCGCCGGGCGGGTGCACGATGACGTGGTGGCAGATGTCTGGCGTTTCCGGGTACAGGCTCTTGAGCACGCGCAGCGGGCCTTCGTGCGTGCTGTGGCCCACGCAGCGGCCGGACCTCTGCGTGTAGTGCAGCTGCAGGTGGGCTTGCCAGCTCATGGCGCTGGTCGCTTTCTCATTCCCCCTGCGTGCCCCTGTGCGCCCAGCCCGTGGTGCGCTTTTCGATGAAGCTGAACAGCTCGTACATGGCCATCGCCATGGCGCCGATGGTGACCAGCCCGGCGAAGGCCAGCGGCATGCGTTGCTGGCTGCCCGCTGTCTGCATCAGGTAGCCGATGCCGCTGTCGCCGGCTGTCATTTCTGCCAGCACGGTGCCCACGAAGGCCAGGGTGATGGCGATCTTCAGGCTGCCGTAGAAGTACGGCATGCTGCGCGGCAGGCCCACCTTGGTCAGCACGTCCCAGCGCTTGGCGCCCAGCACGCGCAGCACGTCTTCCAGTTCGGGTTCCAGCGTGGCCAGGCCGGTGGCGATGTTCACGGTGATGGGGAAGAAGCTGATCAGGAAGGCTGTGAGGATGCCCGGCCCCACGCCGATGCCGAACCACACCACCAGGATGGGCACCACGGCGGCCTTGGGCACCGCGTTGAAGGCCACCATGAGCGGGTAGATGGCGGTGTAGGCCAGGCGGCTGCTGCCGATCAGAAAGCCCAGCATCACGCCCACCACGATGGCCAGGCCGAAGCCCACCATCGTGACCCAGAAGGTTTTCCAGGCCGCTTCCATCAGCGGGCCGCCGAATTCGACGAACTGCCCGGCAATCTGCGTGGGGCTGGGGAAGATGAATTCCGGGATGCTGAAGGCCATGACGATGGCCTGCCACAGCAGCAGCACCGCGGCCAGCAGCACCAGCGGCGACCAGCGTTCCATGTTGCGGGTGATCTTCATGGCGGCACCCCTGCGCTGGTCTTGCCCGTGGTCTGCCTGATGGCGCCGATGTGGCCGCGCAGCTCGTGCACGATGTCGGTGAACGCTGGCGTGTAGGTCACTTCCAGCTCGCGCGGGCGCGGCAGGTCGATGTGGCGCTGCACGACGATGCGGCCGGGGCTCTTGCTCATGACGTACACGGTGTCGGCCAGGAACACGCTTTCGCGCAGGTCGTGCGTGACCAGGATGACGTTGAATTTCTGCGCTGCGTGCAGGTCGCGCAGCGTGCACCACAGCTCTTCGCGGGTGAAGGCGTCCAGCGCGCCGAAGGGTTCGTCCAGCAGCAGCATCTGCGGTTCATGCACCAGGGCGCGGCAGATGCTGGCGCGCTGCTGCATGCCGCCCGAAAGCTGCCAGGGGAACTTGTCTTCATAGCCGCCCAGGCCCACGCTCTGCAGCAGAGCGCGGGCTTTGGCTTCGTACTCTTTGCGCTTTGCCTTGAAGCTGGAACGGTAGGGCTCGACGATTTCCAGCGGCAGCATGACGTTGTCTACCGTGCTGCGCCAGGGCAGCAGGCTGGGCGCCTGGAAGGCCATGCCGCTGATCTTCAGTGGCCCGGTGACGGGCGCGCCCGCGATGCGGATGCTGCCCTGGCTGGGCATCTTCAGCCCCGTGGTCAGCTTCATGAAGGTGCTTTTGCCGCAGCCCGAAGGACCGACGATGGCGATGAATTCGCCGCGCTTCACCTGCAGGCTGATGTCTTCGACGGCGAACTTGCCTTCTGCCAGCAGTTCTTCGTTGTAGGCCAGCCAGACATTCTTGAAATCGACGAAGTGCTCGCTCATGGTGCGGTTTGGGGTGCGGGCTTGGGCGGGGTCTCGGGTAATTCAGCTTTGGCTGTCTTCATCAAAGCCAGTGCCAAGGCGCGGAAGGTCTGCTGATACAGGTCTTTGAATTCGGTGTGCAGCTGGCTGTGGGTGCCGCCCGGCAAGGGCAGCCAGCGCACGCGGCCGGGTTCGGGCTGCGCTTTCAGGGCCGCGTCTCGCAGGCGCTCGCCCAGGACGAAGGGCACGGTGTTGTCGTTGCTGCCGTGCAGCAGCAGCACGGGGGCGTCTACCTGGGCGATGCGGTCTATGGCGTCGAAATCCAGCGTGGTCAGGCTGGCGGCCACGCGGCCCCAGAAGCCGGCTTCAGCGGCCACTTCAGACATGCGGGAGAAGCTGGATTCGACCACCAGCGCACCATAGTCGTGCTGCCAGCGCAGCGTGCTGGCCAAACGCACCGCTACGGCGCCCCCCATGGAATGGCCGAACACCACGCGGCGGGCGGCGTCGGGCTGGCGGCGTTTCAGTTCTTCCCAGGCGCTGCGCGCATCGGCGGCGATGGTTTCTTCGTTGGGCACGATCACCGTGCTGTCGCCCCAGCCGCGGTAGTCCACGGCCAGTACCGAGAAGCCGGCATCACGTATGGCCTGGATCTTGGGCAGGTTGCGGTAGAGGTTGCGGAAGGTGCCGTGCAGATACAGCAGGGTGGGCGCGTTGGTTTCGGTGCTGGGCAGCCACCACAGGGCCAGCTGGTCCACCTGGCCGGCAGGCGGCGCATCAGCGCGGGGCATGCGGGTGGGGGCCACGGGCACCAGCCAGCGTTCATCTGAAGGGCCGAAGGGCTGGGCATCGGCCGGCAAGGCGGCGGGGCGGCCGGCGGTGGGGCGCAATGCCAGCTGGCTTTGCTTGGCGTCCAGCCAGGCGCAACCGCCCGTGAAAAGACTGGAAGCCAGCAACAACGCGCAGATGAAAAACCGCCTGATGGCCGGGGTTTGGGCCCCTGCCAGTGCTGAGACAATCCGCGCCATGCTGCCCTTTCCAACCCGCCCCGGACGGGGCCTACTCGTGTTTGTGATTCTGACGCTGGCATGCGCCACGGCACATGCGCAAGCCGCCGAACCCGCCGGCCAGGGCTTCATCGCCCGCAACTGGCAGGCCGCCACCGATATGAACGCGTGGCGCGGCGAAGGCTTCTGGCGCCTGGCGGCCGCACCGTATGCGCCGCACTTTCGCTACAGCGAAGAGCACCGCGCCGTGGTGGCCGTGGCCATCGAACGCCAGCGGCCAGACCGCTGGCTGGCCGGTTTGTCGCTGTTCCGCAATTCATTCGGCCAGCCCAGTGCCTATGGCTATGTGGGGCGGCGCCACCCGGATTTGTTCGATGTGCAACCGCTGTTCTTTCAGTGGAGTGTTGGCGTCCTGTATGGCTACAAGGGCAAGTACAAGAACAAGGTGGCGCTGAACGTGGGCGGCTTTGCGCCCGGCGCACTGGTGGGGCTGGGCTGGCAGGTCAACCGTGACACCGCAGCCACCGTGCACCTGCTGGGGGACGCCGCGGTGATGTTTCAGTTTTCCTATGATTTGCGCTGATTTACGCTGATGCGCTGATTCGCTGCGGTGAGCCGTTCTACTTTTTGACCGGCGGCAGGATGTTCAGCTCGGCCTTGGCCGGCAGGTAGGCGTCGGTCCACACCGCCGCAGGGTCCACCCGGGTCTTGGTGCCGAAAGCGTCGCTCACCTGCGAAGCCATCAGCGCCAGGCGCCCGGGCACCACCACACCGAAGCCTTCGGCGCGTGCATCGGGGCTGGCCACCACGGCGTCGATGGCCAGGCGCAGGCGGCGCTTTTCCAATGCCACGTCGATGATGCCGTCGCGGGCTTTGACGAATTCGATGGCTGCATCGGGGTCGGCCATCACTTCCTTGGCGCCCTTCAAGAAGGCCTGCAGAAAGGCTTTCACCGCCGCCGGGTTTTCTTTCATCAGCTTGGGGCTGGCGATGATGACGTTGCCGTACAGCTTCACGCCGTTGGCGGGGTAGGGCATCACCACGATGTCTTCGGGCTTCACGCCGCGCGCTTCCAGGTTGAGCAGGCTGGTGAACGAGAAGCCGGTGATGGCTTCAACTTCGCCGCGCACCAGCATGGTTTCGCGCAAAGGTGGGTCCATGCTGACCCACTGCACGCCGCTGATGTTGTTGGCCTTGGCGAAGATGGGGAAGGCCTTGCGCCCGGCGTCAAAGCCCGGGGCGCCCATTTTCCTGCCGTTCAGATCAGCGGGCTTGCTGATGCCGCTTTTCTTCAGCGCCAGCACGGCGGCCGGCGTGTTGTTGTAGACCATCAGCACGGCCACGGGCTTGTTGGGCGCGTCGGGGTTGTTGGCGTGGAATTCCATCAGCGCGGCCAGGTCGGCGAAACCCATGTCGTACACGCCGCTGGCCACGCGCGTGACGGTGCCGCCGCTGCCGTTGCCGGCGTCCAGCGTCACGTCCAGCCCTGCAGCCTTGTAGTAGCCCTTGGCCTGGCTGGCCAGGAACAAGGCGGCCGGGCCTTCGAAGCGCCAGTCCAGTTGAAACTTCAGCGGCGTTTGTGCAAGGGCTTGCGACAGCGGCAAGACCAGCAGGCTGGCCGCCAGCAGCAGGCTGCGGCGCGAAAAAGAAGCAACCAGACGGAAAGCAACCAGGCGGGAAGCAAGCAGACGGGAAGCAAGCAGGCGGTGTCTCATGGGGGCAAGACTTTCAGCTAGGGTGGAAGAGTGGGTGAACAAGCAGCGGAAACACCGCGCAAGTTCCGTGCTCGCATGCGCGTGGCGGGTCGCTGTGAGGATGCCAGCGCCGTAGGACACTGCAGCCCATGGAAAGCACTTACTTACTGGACTGGGCGAACCTGCTGCTGCGCTGGGCGCATGTGGTGGTGGCCATCGCCTGGATCGGCTCGTCGTTCTATTTCGTCTTTCTCGACAACAGCCTGACGCCGCCGGTGGACCCGGCGCTGCAGGAAAAAGGTGTCAACGGCGAGCTGTGGGCCGTGCACGGCGGCGGTTTCTACCACCCGCAGAAGTACATGGTGGCGCCCAGGAACCTGCCGAAGAATCTGCACTGGTTCTATTGGGAGAGTTATTCCACCTGGCTCACGGGCTTCGCGCTGTTCACGGTGCTGTACCTGGTGAATGCCGGCACCTTCCTCATCGACAAAAGCGTGCACGACTGGGCGCCGGCCACGGCCATTGCCGCTGCGCTGGGTTTTCTGGTGCTGTTCTGGCTGGCTTACGACCTGATCTGCCGCTTCTTTGGCGAGAACGTTGGCGAGAAGAAAGGCCAGGTGGGCGGAGACGCCATCGTGGCCGCGCTGGTGGGCCTGTTCGTGGTGGCTGCCGCCTGGGCCGCCTGCCAGTTGTTTGCCGGACGCGCGGCGTTTCTGATCGTCGGCGCCATGCTGGCCACCGCCATGAGTGCCAACGTTTTCTTCTGGATCATCCCGGGCCAGCGCAAGGTGATCGCGCAGATGAAGGCCGGCCAGCCGGTGGACCCCATCCACGGCCAGCGCGCCAAGCAGCGCAGTGTGCACAACACCTACTTCACGCTGCCGGTGCTGGTGGCCATGCTGTCCAACCATTACGGCTGGCTCTACCAGGGGCCGTGGAACTGGCTGGTGCTGGTGCTGCTGATGGCCGCGGGCGCGCTGATTCGCCACAGCTTCGTGGCACGCCAGAAGGCCTTGGTGGCCGGCAAGCGCGTGCCTTGGGAACACGCCGTGGTGGGCTGCGTGCTGCTGGTGGGCCTGGCCATCGGGCTGACGCCTGCGCCGCTGCCGCCCACTGCTGCCCTGCCGGCGCAGGTGAGTTTTGCGGAAGTGAATGCCGTGGTGCAGCAGCGCTGCGTGATGTGCCACAACGCGCAGGTGCAGCAGAAAAACGTGGCGCTGCACACGCCAGAACTGGTGAAGCAGCAGGCGCAGGCCGTGTACCAGCAAAGCGTGGTGCTCAAGCTGATGCCGATGAACAATGCCACGCAGATCACGCCCGCTGAACGGGCCCTCATCGCGCGCTGGTTTCAGTCTGGCGCGCCCGATTGACTTCAAGTTGAAGCAAACCCGTGGTCGGACAAAATGCCAGGCTCATGCTGGGCCGATGCCAGACGCCATCACGCCAGCCCCATTTCAAGGAGACACCCACCATGAACGGCCAAATGATGCAGCAGCCGCTGCTGATCTCTACGCTCATCACCCACGCCGAGAGGCACCACGGCGAGCAGGAAATCGTTTCGCGTCGCGTGGAAGGCGACATCCACCGTTACACCTACCGCGACCTGGCAGCGCGTTCGCGCCAACTGGCCAAGGCGCTGGCCGCGCTGGGCGTGGGCATGGGCGACCGCGTGGCCACGCTGGCCTGGAACGGCTACCGGCACATGGAGCTGTACTACGGTGTCAGCGGCAGCGGCGCCGTGCTGCACACGCTGAATCCGCGCCTGCACCCCGACCAGGTGGCCTACATCGCCGACCATGCCGAAGACCAGGTGCTGTGCTTTGACCTGACATTTCTGCCCCTGGTGGAAGCGGTGGCCTCGCGCCTGAAGACCGTGAAGCACTTCGTTGTCATGACCGACCGCGCGCACATGCCGGCAGCCAGCAAGATACCGAACCTGCTGTGCTTCGACGAGATCATTGCCGCGCAGGACGACCGGTACGACTGGCCCAGCTTCGACGAGAACACCGCCAGCTCGCTTTGCTACACCAGCGGCACCACCGGCAACCCCAAGGGCGTGCTGTACAGCCACCGCAGCACGGTGCTGCACACGTTTGCCATTGCCCTGCCCGATTCACTGGGCTGCTCGGCGCGCGACGTGATCCTGCCCGTGGTGCCGATGTTCCATGTCAACGCCTGGGGCCTGCCGTATGCGGGCTGCATGATCGGCGCGAAGATGGTGTTCCCCGGCCCGGGGCTGGACGGCAAGTCGCTGTATGAGCTGTTCGAGGCCGAAGGCGTGACGATGTCGGCCGGCGTGCCCACGGTGTGGCAGGGTCTGCTGTCTTATGTGGAAGCCAACAAGCTCAGGTTCAGCACCATGCGCCGCACCGTGATTGGCGGGTCGGCCTGCCCGCCGGTGATGATGCGCACCTTCCAGGATCAATATGACGTGGAAGTGATCCATGCCTGGGGCATGACCGAGATGTCGCCCGTGGGCACCGCGTCCATCCTGAAAGCCAAGCACCTGACGATGGACAAGGAAGCGCAGTTTGCCGTGCAGTCCACCCAAGGGCGTGCTGTGTATGGCGTGGACATGAAGATCGTCGATGCTGCGGGCAAGGAACTGCCCTGGGACGGCAAGCAGAGCGGCGAACTGCTGGTGCGCGGGCCCTGGATTCTGAGCAGCTACTTCCGCAGCGAAGGCGGCGACCCGCTGGTGCAAGTAGACGGACAGGGGTGGTTTCCTACCGGCGACGTGGCCACGATCGACACGGATGGCTACATGCACATCACCGACCGCAGCAAAGACGTGATCAAGAGCGGTGGCGAGTGGATCGGCAGCATCGACCTGGAAAACATCGCCATGGCCCACCCGGCCGTGGCCATGGCCGCCTGCATTGCCGCAGCGCACCCGAAGTGGGACGAGCGGCCGCTGCTGGTGGTGATGAAGAAGCCGGGCGTGGAGGTCTCACGCGAAGAGCTGCTCTCCTTCTTCGACGGCAAGATTGCCAAGTGGTGGACACCTGACGACGTGGCCTTTGTGGACGCCATTCCGCTGGGCGCCACGGGCAAGATGCAGAAGAACAAGCTGCGCGAGCAGTTCAAGGACCACCAGCTGCCGACGGCTTGAGCCCAGATCACGCTAAACGCTGAGCAACTGCTCCAGCGCTTGTTCGCGCACGCCGAAAAAGCGCTTGAGCTCTTCCACCTGAATCAGCGCCGCCGCCTGCACATCGGGCTGCGGCGCGGGCCGCTTCACCGCCAGGATCATCTTGTTCTTGCGCGTGTGTTCCAGCGCCACGAACTCGAACACCTGCGTCTCGTAGCCGCGGCTTTCCAGCAGCAGCGCGCGCAGGCTGTCGGTCAGCATCTCGGCCTGTTGTTCGGCATGGATGCCATGCTGGAACACGCTGCGCAGCGGGTGCGGGCTCAGCAGTTGCGGGCGCAGCTGTTTGTGGCAGCAAGGGCTGCACAGGATGAGTTGGGCGCCGGCCTGCAGCCCCAGGTGAATGGCGTGGTCGGTGGCGGTGTCGCAGGCGTGCAGGGCGATCATCACGTCCATGGGCTCGGCGGGCCAGTCGCGCACGTCGCCCTGCTGCAGGCGCAGGCCTTGCAGACCCAGCCGCGCGATGCTGGCGTTGCCTTCGGCGACCAGTTCCGGCCGCAGTTCGACGCCGGTCACGCGGGCGGGCAGGCCGCGGGTGTGCGTCAGCCAGTCGTGTACGGCAAACGTGAGGTAGGCGCGGCCGGCGCCGAAGTCCACCACTTCGACGCCCGGCTTGTCGGCCAGCCCGGCGGCTTTCAAGGCGTGGGCGAAGATCTCGACGAACTTGTTGATCTGCTTCCACTTGCGCGCCATCGCCGGCACCAGCGTGCCATGCGGCGTGGCCACGCCCAGGGCGGCCAGGAAGGGGCGGTCCAGTGCCAGCCAGCGGGTCTTTTCGCGGTCGTGGCTGGAGGCCGCCTCTTCCACGAGCGCGGCTTTCTGCGTACTGAGATGCCCACGGCCCTTCTTGCTGAGCACCAGTTGCAGTTCTTCACCCGGCAGGTGCAGGTGCGCATTGCGAAACGCCGGCCCCAGCAGTTCGGCCACGCGCCCCAGGCCTTCAGGCACAGGCAGGTTCTTGGTCACGTCTTGCGTGGCGTGGCTGTACACAAAGCTGAAATGCGCCTGCTCGCGCAGCAGCAGCGGGCGCACGGTCACGCGCTGCAGGGTCTTGTCTGCGCCACAAGGCTTGGCCAGCAGCAGCCGCTGCCAGTTGGCATCGGTTACGGCTTGTTCCAGGCGCTGCAAAAAGCGCTGGCGGGCAGGGTCTTGGGCGGGTGGGGTCACAGTGCGGATTGTGCGGGGGCTGCCGTACCATGCCGGGCATGTCTGCCCAGGAACACGCCATGGAAACATGGGAACTCGAAGAACCGCCATTGCGGCGCCATCGCCTGAGCGTGGCCGACTACCACCGCATGGCGCAGACCGGCGTGCTGGATGCCGATGCGAAGGTGGAATTGATTGACGGAGAGGTGATGGACATGGCACCCACAGGCACGCGGCATTACTGGGTGGTGATTACTGGGCGGTGATTACTGGGCGGTGATTACTGGGCGGTGGTTCGTTTGAACCGGAAACTGCAACGCATCGTGGGCGATGCAGCCACCGTGTCTGCGCTGGCGCCGCTGCACCTGAACGGCTTGAATGGTGCACAGCATGGCGTGCCCGAAGTGTGGGTGCTGGACCTGGCGGGCGGGGTGGTGCGGCGGTTTGCGCAAGCCAAGGACGGCGTTTACACCGACGTTGGCGCGGTGCGGCCGACACAGCCCTTCACGCTGCCCGGCTTGCCCGCCTGCCAGCTCGATCTGGCCGACGTTTTCTGAGTTCAGCGCGTGGCCGCTGGGGCCGGCCGAGCGGGGATCGACTTGCGCATGCCCTCGCAGGGATCGGGCCGGGCTTGCGCCGGCGTCACGCGCACCTGGTCGTAAGCGGCGCGGTCTGCCTCGTTCCCCGCTTCCAGCCAGCCGATGGCCTGGCTGCGCGCGCGCACGGCGGGCGGCAGCCAGCGCGGCGCACCCACGTCGTTGCGCACATGGCCGTTGCCGGCCAGCAGCACCACACCGCGCGCGGCATGCGTGGCCAGCACCTGCGCCATGAACTGGTCGCGCGCGGCCTGGGCCAGCGCCATGCGGCCGGCGGTGGCCGTGTCGATCAGGCCGCAGTGGCTGGCTTCGATTTCCTGCACGTGCTGCTTCAGCACATCGGCGGGCACGGTGGCATCGAAGCCGAGCGGCGCCAGGCCTTCGCGCATGACGCGGCGTGCGTCGTCGCGCGACACATTGGCCGCCACGATGGGCACACCGGCATCGAGCGCGGCAGCGATGAAAGGACGGTAGAAGTCCCAGTTCCAGCCGCTGCGGGCGGCGTCGGTAGTGGCTGCGCTCACCAGCGCGTCCACGGTCGGCACCGCGCCGCTGCTGCGCAGCGCGTCGATGGCGCCCTGCCGTTCACGGTCGATCTGTTCCATCGCCAGCGCGGGGCGGGCACCGCTGGCCAGCAGCTGCTTGAAGAAGTCCAGTCGCTGCGCATGCTGCACGGCGTTGTCGTGCACTTCGCCCAGTAGCAGCACGGGCGGGGGCGGGGGCGGGGGCTGCGGCGCGCCAGTGGCACACCCAGAAAGCCAGGAGGCCAGTAAACCCAAAGTGAGCAAGCGCAGAAACTTCATGGGCGCATTGTGGCCACTATCCCCAGCCCGGGCCCTGCAGCTGCACGCCGCCGCGCAGCACTCGCAGCACGCGCAGCAGAGCGGAGGCGCCGACGAGCAGCGCATACACCGGCGAGCGCGCAAACCAAGTCATCGAAGGCGCATCCGCGTTGCGCTGGATCAAAGCTTCTTCGTCCACCAGTCGCTGCCAAGTGAGCCACCCGATGTTCCACCCATCTGCCCTTGCAACCAGGTAACGAAACCGCTGACCTTGGCCGGCACCAAGCGCGGTGAAGGGAACACGGCATGCACTTCTTGTTCAGGCAGGCCATACCCGGTGAGCAGCGCCTGCACCGCGCCCGAGCGCAGCGATTCATGCGCCACATATTGCGGCAGCACCGCCAGGCCCATGCCCTGGCGTGCTGCAGCCAGCAAGGCCGAAAGGTTGTTGCTGCGCAGCGGCCCGTGTACGGGCACCTGCTGCACGGTGCCGTCTGCGCTGCTGAAATGCCAGCGCTCGTCGCCCTGCACGCTGCTGTAGATCAGCGCGGCATGCTGGGCCAGCTCGGCGGGCTGCTGCGGCGTGCCCTGTTCAGCCAGATAGCTGGGTGCGGCCACCAGCACCCAGGGGTTGCGGCCCAGGTAGCTGGCGCCCAGGCTGCTGTCGGCCAGCCGGCCCATGCGCACGGCCAGGTCGATGCCTTGCTCCACCAGGTCCACGTAGCGGTCGTCGAAGCTCAGGTCGATCTGCAGACCCGGATGCAGCTGCATGAATTTCAGCACCAGCGGTGTCAGCACCCGGCGCCCGAAAGCCACGCTGGTGCTGATGCGCAGGCTGCCCTGCACGCGCTTTTGCATCAGCGCAGCCAGGTTGTCGGCTTCTTCCAGTTCGCGGGCGATGAGCTTGCATTTGTCGTAATACGCCGCTCCCACTTCGGTGGGCGTGGCGCCGCGTGTGCTGCGATGAAACAAGCGCGCGCCCAGCCGCGCTTCCAGCGCTGCGACATGCTTGGTGGCTGTGGGCTGGGTCATTCCCAAGTCGGCGCCGGCCTTGCTGAAGCTGCCGGTTTCAACGACGCGGATGAAGAGGTGGATGGCGGTGATGCGGTCCATGGCGGCGAGTATCTGCGGCGAACAGCGGCGGCCACACGTCCGCAGCGTTCAAGCGCTGGCGTCAGACAGCCGATAACGCTTCAAGATCGCTACAACCTGCCCACTTTTCCCTATGCAACTGTCTCTCAGAAACCGCTTGTTCGTCGGCTACGCCGCCGTCATCCTGATCTTCATGGCCGTGATCGGCGCGACGGTCTGGAAGGTCGAAATCGTGCGGGATCTCACCGCCGCGATGAAGCGCGAATCAGAGCTTTCCGTGCTGGCCAGCCGCTGGCTGGCCGATGTGCGGCAGAACTCTGCCCGCTCGCTGGCCGTGGCGCACACGCCCGGCAAAGATCTGTTCGGCTTCTTCAAGGAAGCCATGGCCGCCACCTCGCGCGACACGACGGTCACCCAAAAAACCTTTCTGGCCGACGTGTTCGAGCCAGCAGCGCGAGAGCGGGCCGAGCAGGTGGGCGTGGTGCGCAAGGAATGGCTGGCAGCGCGCGATGCCATCAACGCCTTGAAGGACGCCGGTGACGACACCGCAGCACGCGACATGGTGGTGTCGCGCATGGCGCCCCTGACCGACCAATACCTGGCCGTGAGCCAGGCCCTGGTAGATGGCCAGCAGGCCGAGGTGCAACGGCTGCAGGCGGCAGTGGATCAGGCCTTTGGCGACCTCTACCGATTGCTGACCGTGCTGGCGCTGGCCGGGGTGGGCTGCGCAGTGGCGGTGTCGTGGCGCTTCGGGCGCGGCTTGGGCCTGGCCCTGGCAGAAGCCAGCTCTGCAGCGCAGCGCATCGGCCATGGCGAACTGGGTACCCCCGTGCGCGTGGGCAGGCAGGACGAGATCGGCCAGCTGATGGGCGCGCTGGAAAAAGCCCGTCTGTCGCTGGTGGCGCTGGTGAGTGAAGTGCGCCACGGCGTGGAATCCGTGGGCACGGCCAGCGAAGAGATCGCACGCGGCAATGCCGACCTGAGCAGCCGCACCGAGCACACCGCCAGCAACCTGCAGCAAACCGCCAGCTCGATGGAACAGATCACCGGCACGGTGCAGCAGTCGGCCGCCTCTGCCCAGCAGGCGCGCACCCTGGCCGACAGCGCCGCCCTCGCCGCGCAGCGCGGCGGCGCGGTGGTGGGCGATGTCGTCAGCACCATGGGCGCCATTCAGGCCAGCAGCCGGCAGATCGCCGACATCATCGGCACCATCGACAGCATCGCTTTCCAGACCAACATCCTGGCCCTCAACGCGGCTGTGGAAGCCGCCAGGGCGGGTGAACAAGGCCGGGGATTTGCAGTGGTGGCCAGCGAAGTGCGCTCGCTGGCGCAGCGCAGCGCTGCGGCTTCGCGCGAGATCAAGACGCTGATCAATGGCAGCGTGGAGCGCGTTGAAACCGGATCGAAACAGGTGCAGAGCGCGGGCCTGGCGATGGAAGAGATCGTGGCCAGCGTGCAGCGTGTGGCGCAGATCATCAGCGAGATCAGCAGTGCTGCCAGCGAGCAGAGCAGCGGGATCGGTGAAGTCAACGGCGCTGTCGCCCAACTCGACCAGATGACGCAGCAAAACGCGGCCCTGGTCGAAGAAAGTGCCGCTGCCGCGCAAAGCCTGAAAGACCAGGCCGCCAGGCTGCAAGGCGTGGTGAAAGCCTTCAGGCTGGAAGCCGCGCACTGAGCGGCCAGATGGCCCGGGGGTCATTCCACAGCGGAATGACCCAAATGCACCGCGGCCGGCTATCGCCCTTCGGCCAGAGCTCGCAACATCGCTTCAGTTCAAGGACAAACCTGACTGGAGACAACGATGACGAAGATGAAAGCCGCCATGGCCGCCGTGCTGGTGATGGAAAAAGAGGGCATCTCGCAAGCCTTTGGCGTGCCCGGTGCCGCCATCAACCCGCTGTATGCGGCGCTGCGCGAACGCCAGAGCATCGGCCACATCCTGGCCCGCCACGTGGAAGCCGCCAGCCACATGGCCGAGGGCTACACCCGGGCGCGAGCCGGCAACATCGGCGTGTGCATTGGCACCAGCGGCCCGGCGGGTACCGACATGATCACCGGCCTGTACAGCGCGATTGCCGACAGCATCCCCATCCTGTGCATCACCGGCCAGGCGCCGCGGGCGCGCCTGTACAAGGAAGACTTCCAGGCCGTGGACATCGAGAGCATCGCCAAGCCGGTGACCAAGATGAGCGTGACGGTGCGCGAGCCCGGCCTGGTGCCGCGCGTCTTCCAGCAGGCCTTCCACGAAATGCGCAGCGGCCGCCCGGGCCCCGTGCTGATCGACCTGCCTTTCGACGTGCAGATGGCCGAGATTGAATTCGACATCGACACCTACGAGCCGCTGCCCGTCTACAAGCCTGCAGCCACGCGCCGGCAGATCGAAAAAGCGCTGGACATGCTGCAGGCTTCCGAGAAGCCGCTGATCGTCGCCGGCGGCGGCATCATCAATGCCGACGCAGACCAGCTGCTGGTGGAATTTGCCGAACTCACCGGCGTGCCCGTCATTCCCACGCTGATGGGCTGGGGCACGATCCCCGACGACCACCCGCTGATGGCCGGCATGGTGGGCTTGCAGACCAGCCACCGCTACGGCAACGCCACCATGCTGGCCAGCGACTTCGTGCTGGGCATCGGCAACCGCTGGGCCAACCGCCACACCGGCAGCGTTGACGTCTACACCAAGGGCCGCACCTTTGTGCACGTGGACATCGAGCCCACGCAGATCGGCCGCGTCTTCATGCCCGATTTCGGCATCGTCAGCGACGCGCGCATTGCGCTGAAACTCTTCGTCGAAGTGGCGCGTGAACGCAAGGCGGCCCAGGCGCTGAAAGACCGCAGCGAGTGGGCCAGCCGTTGTGCGGAACGCAAGAAGCTGATGCACCGCAAGACGCATTTCGAGCAGATTCCGATCAAGCCGCAGCGCGTTTACCAGGAGATGAACAAGGCCTTCGGCCGCGACACGGTCTACGTCACCACCATCGGCTTGAGCCAGATTGCCGGTGCGCAGTTTCTGCATGTCTACGGCCCGCGCCAGTGGATCAACTGCGGCCAGGCCGGCCCGCTGGGCTGGACGCTGCCTGCTGCGCTGGGCGTGGTGGCCAGCGACCCCACGAAGACCGTGGTGGGCCTGTGCGGCGACTACGACTTCCAGTTCCTCATTGAAGAACTCGCCGTGGGCGCGCAGTTCAAGCTGCCGCTGGTGATCGTGCTGGTGAACAACAGCTATCTGGGTCTGATCCGCCAGAGCCAGCGCGGTTTCGACATGGACTTCTGCGTGCAGCTGGCCTTCGACAACATGAACGTCGACGACCCGGCGCTGAAGGGCTACGGCATGGACCACGCCAAGGTGGTGGAAGGCATGGGCTGCAAGGCGCTGCGCGTGACCGACCCCGACAAGATCGAGGCCGCGCTGAGCCAGGCGCAGAAGATGACGCACGCGCTGCGCGTGCCGGTGGTGGTAGAAGTGATTCTGGAGAAGGTGACCAACATTTCGATGGGCACCGAGATCGACAAGGTCGGCGAATTCGAAGACGTCGATTGCCGCCACCCCGAAGGCACCAAGGGCCTGGAACTGGCCGGTTTGCTGGAATGACTGTGCTGATTGGAAAGACTGGAGAGATGACCATGCCGCGCTTTGCCGCCAACCTGTCCATGCTGTTCACCGAAGCGCCGCTGCTGGAGCGCTTCGAGCGCGCAGCGCGCGCAGGCTTCACGCTGGTGGAACTGCAGTTCCCCTACGAGGCCACGGCAGAAACCATCCGCGACTTGCTGCAGGCGCATGGCCTGACCATGGTGCTGCACAACCTGCCAGCGGGCGACTGGGCAGCCGGCGAGCGCGGCATCGCCGTGCTGCCCGACCGCGTGGAAGAGTTCCGCGCCGGTGTCGGCCAAGCCATCGCTTACGCGCACACCCTGGGCGTGAAGCAGCTGAACTGCCTTTCCGGCAAGGCGCCTGCGGGCGTGGCCGACGCGGTGGTGCGCCAGACTTTTGTTGCCAACCTGCGCTTCGCAGCAGCGGCGCTGAAAGAAGCGGGTTTGCGGCTGCTGATCGAGCCCGTCAACAATTTCGACGTGCCTGGCTTCTGGCTGAACAACAGCACACTGGCGCTTTCAGTGCTGGACGAGGTGGGCGCCGACAACGCCTTTCTGCAGTTCGACCTGTACCACGCGCAGCGCAGTGAAGGCGAACTGGCCGGCACGCTGGCGCGGCACCTGCCGCGCATCGGCCACCTCCAGATTGCAGACAACCCGGGCCGCAACGAGCCCGGCACAGGCGAGATCAATTACGGCTTTCTCTTCGGCTTTCTCGACCGGCTGGGCTACGCTGGCCATGTCGGCTGCGAATACAAGCCGGCCACCACCACCGAAGCTGGGCTGGGCTGGATGCAGGCCTTGCACAAAGAAGAGAAGCACTGAATGAGCACAAACCTGAAATTGGGATTCATCGGCCTGGGCATCATGGGCACGCCCATGGCCGGCCATCTGCGCGCGGCCGGGCACGAGCTCTTCGTCACCACACGCAGCAAACTGCCGCAGGCCCTGCTGGACGCCGGCGCCGTGGCCTGCAAGAGCGCCAGCGAAGTGGCCAGCCATGCTGACATCATCTTTCTGATGGTGCCCGATACGCCCGATGTGGAGGCGGTGCTGTTCGGCGAGAGCGGCGTAGCCAAAAGCTTGTCCAAAGGCAAGACCGTGGTCGACATGAGCAGCATTTCGCCCATCGAGACCAAATGCTTCGCCTCACGCATCAACGGGGCTGGCTGCGACTATCTGGACGCGCCGGTGAGTGGCGGCGAAGTGGGTGCCAAGGCGGCCAGCCTGACCATCATGGTCGGCGGGCCGGACGCAGCATTCGCGCGCGTGAAGCCGCTGTTCGAGCTGATGGGCAAGAACATCACCCTCGTGGGCGGCAACGGCGACGGCCAGACCGCCAAGGTCGCCAATCAGATCATCGTGGCGCTGAACATCGAGGCGGTGGCCGAGGCGTTGCTGTTCGCGGCCCGCGCCGGGGCAGACCCGGCGCGTGTGCGCCTGGCCCTCATGGGCGGCTTCGCGTCGTCGAAGATTCTCGAGGTGCACGGCGAGCGCATGGTCAAGCGCACTTTCGACCCGGGCTTTCGCATCGAGCTGCATCAGAAGGACTTGAACCTCGCGCTCAGCAGCGCGCGTGCACTCGGCGTCTCGCTGCCCAACACCGCCACGGCGCAGGAGTTGTTCAATTCGTGCGTCGCGCATGGCGGCAAGGCCTGGGACCATTCGGCGATGGTGCGTGCGCTGGAGAAGCTGGC